>CAZSJH010000222.1:0-4853 GCA_964607105.1 uncultured Rikenellaceae bacterium
AATTCACCCCTGAAGCCAAATTCATCACGTATCATTGCATGAAGGTTAAGTCCGACACTGGCACCACCCATTGCTCCAAATTCAATATTGCTGAATTTATCCAAGGTTCCAGACTGGCTTACGGGTGATCCATCGGAATATTTCAATCCTTCACCGCAGACCACTGAAACATAGCCATAGTTATTTATACATTTCTCCACATCGCTAAGGAACTTATACCTGTCGAAGATAAACTCAGGTGCATATATCAGGTGGGGAGCATCTGATTCTTTTCCTGCGGCCAGGGCTGTAGCAAGGGCAAGCCATCCTGCATCGCGTCCAATAGTCTGGTAAATAACGTACTTATCAACCTTCTGCATATCCCTTGCCAGCACTCCCGCCTGCATTACATTAAGGATATTAGACCTGGCAGCTGAGGCAAATCCTGGTGTGTGGTCGGTTCCGTATAAATCGTTATCGACGGTTTTGGGTATCCCGGTACCAATAAGTTCGTAATTATTCTCACGACAGTATTTTTCGATCCTGTTCACCGTATCCATTGTATCATTTCCACCTACAAGAAACAGATATTTTATATTATACCTTTTAAGCACGTCCAGTATTAAGGGGAAGTCCTTTTCGACCAGTTTATGACGTGAAGAGCCAAGGGCTGAGGAAGGGGTGTTTCTCAATCCCTTAATGGTTTTTTCCTCTTGCCGGCCAAGGTCAATGAGCCATTCTTTCATAAAGCCTTCAATGCCGTATTGCATTCCATAAATACCTGTAATAAGTCTGGAACCAGCAGCAGCCTCAATCACTCCAGCCAGGCTTGAATTTATTACGGCTGTAGGTCCCCCCGATTGTCCTATAACTGCATTTCCTTTTATCATCAGATTCAGTTTATATTATTTGAAATGTATTATGCCAAAATATTCAGGCCTGTGAAAATCAGGTTTTTCCGATAATACCGGGTTCCAGGAAAGATAATGAGGCCTGGAAAGACCGTCCCCGCATTTATAGAAATTAGCCCTGAATTCATGGTCTTTAATATTTTTTACATCATGCCGGAACAGCATATCGAAATGAATTGCCACGGTCAGTGTCCATTTCTGTTCTCCCTGTCTTTCAGGGAAAGGATCAACACCGATGGATGGCAGGCATCTGATCTTATCAGCCATTCCGGGATTTATTCTTATTCTATCCTGCCGTCCTGTTCCTGATCCAAGCAGGAAAGCGCCTATGCTGTTGAACTCAAAATTATAATATATACCATCCTCCTCCGGTGATACAAAAAATTCGACACAGGAATCTTCATATACATTCTGGTTAATGCCCGTCATTTCAGCCTTCACATATTCTTCCCTGACATAATATTTCAGGTATATTTCCTTTTCGCCGTAAGCTACTTTAAAATAAACTTCAGGTTTGTAATCCGTGCCATCCCAGTTAATCGTATCTATTCTGTTAACCTGCTCAAGATTATCCATCCTGACCGATACTTCGGCCAGGAGTGGACAATCCTCCTCAAACCCAAGTTTAACAACCTCTATTTTGTTCAAACCATGTCTGATTATTGATTCTGAACTAAACGAACCGTTTATTGTAATAAAGATATCATTAAACAATGAAAATACCAAAAAAAGTATTACAGTTCTTTCCAGGCAAGGGCAGCAGCACCGAGGACGGCTGCATTAGTTTCGGGAATAGCCGAGGGTAACACTTCGAATGTATTCCTGAACACAGGTTGAATAAATTCGTTGACATATTTTCTCAGGGGTATGAACAGCAGGTCCCCTGCTTTTGCCAGTCCGCCAAACAGGAAAATTGCTTTTGGACTAGTAACGACAACTGCATTTACGATAGCCAGGGCTAGTATTTCAGCTGTATAATCAAATGCATCGATGGATAGTTTATCTCCTTTGGCAGCTGCTTCTGCCACTGTTTTTGAATCGATCACAGCAGGGTTCATCGTCCTGAGCATGCTATCATCTTTTCTTTCTTCCATAAGGATTTTAGCTGTACGGGTCAGTCCGGTAGCCGAGGCATAAGTTTCGAGGCAGCCTCTCCTTCCGCATCCACATTCACGTCCGCCGGGAATCATGATTACATGACCATACTCACCTGCAAATCCTGTATGCCCGTAAACTACTTCACCATTAACAACAAACCCGCTACCCAGTCCTGTTCCAAGGGTAAGTATTATAAAATCCTTAATCCCCTGTGCTCCCCCGAATATCATTTCGCCAACGGCAGCAGCATTTGCATCATTTGTGAGCACTACAGGTTTTTTCAGCTCTTTTTCCATTATATCAGCAAAAGGTACAATACCTTTCCATGTAAGGTTTGGAGCCAGCTCTATTGTGCCCTTATGGTAATTGCCGTTAGGTGCCCCGATACCGACACCTTTAAGGGTATATCCTTTAGTGTCGGCAAGCAGATTATTAATTTCAGCGGAAAGTGTTTTTATAAAGCCATCGGGCTGCGGTGACTTATCAGTATCTATGGTTCCTTCAGCAATTATTTTACCTTGTTTATCGACCAGTCCATAAACTGAATTCGTACCTCCTATATCAATACCGGCAACTATTTCTTCATTCATATTCATTAATTTTAGTTCTGTAATTATTTTTCTGCCTTTTTGCCTCTTGTAGTGCTTATAGAGTCATCTTTTTTTCTTATTCCTGCCAGTTGCCAGTCTTCAATCATTTCCCATCCTGCTTTGACATCTATCTTTTTGGGGTAGTAAGTTACCGGTTCGGGTTGTTTATTCATCTCATAATCACCCGTTGTCCACTCACCGTTTGCATCGATATCAAAAATTGCCTTTACCAGGTATTCTTTGCTGTCGAGATAGGGAAATTCAATGCTTGCTTCATCAGGGAGTCTTATTTTCTTTTCGCTTACAATCTTTTCCCCGGAATCCATTAACTGAATAATAATATTCCCTTTGAACCCTGTAATATTCATTGCCAGCTTGCCAAACTGGTCAGGGTGTCTGATCCTGAAATCATAGACTATTGAGTCATTCAGGAGGCCATATATATTTTTGAATGCCCCCTTTTCAGCAACAAGAATGTATGAGCTGTCGGGTTGCAGCCTGGTTTCCATGATAAACTTTTTGGAGCTAAGGCTATCGCGTACCAGCTTATATTTCCACTGTATTCTCACGCTATCGTTTTTAAGGAAGAGCCTGATGAGGGAAGTATCGGGATCGAGTACCGGTGTTTCAAAAGCAAAAACGGGTTTTTCTCCGGGTTTAAGACCGGTTGGTTTCGAGAGGTTGGTTGTAAGTGGAAGGACCGGCTGTTTTTCACTGGCTCCTCTTCGTGATCGTCCTGTTGTTAAAGTCCTGTATCTCAGCTTCAAGGTGTCGGTAACCGACTGCAGTTGACCCAGTGTATCTGTTTCGGGGTGCTCGAGAAGGATGGTTATCAGTTCACGTGAATAAAAGGCGCTGTCTGTCAGCCATATCCTGAAAGTATCCTGCCCGGCTGATATTTCCCTTAAATAGTTAACACCTCCCACTGTATCGGCAAACTGCATATTAAGAGAAGCTGTATCAACAGGCAGGGAGAATGTAAATTGTAAAAGGTAAGGCAGTGAGCGGCTTGTTCCTGTAAGGTATTGTATTTTATTTTCAGCCACGAAATAAAAAAGTTCTATTTCATTTCCCGGTATGCGCTCATATTTAAGCGAGTCAACATTAAGCTGTTCATCTTCTGCTTCCTCAAGATTTAATGTATCAATAGCAATTGTCGACATAATTGAATCACCTGCTGTTATAATCGTTGTATCGCTTGCTGCCGCAAGGCTGTCGGGCAGTGGGGGAATAAAGTTATTTTCAGCACTAACGTATATAGAGGAGTCGAGGAATGCGAAGGCTTCGGTGGGAAGGTCATACTGTTTATTATTATTAGCATCTTTAAGCCCATATATTTTATATTCACCGGCTGTAATGTTATCTATCCTGAACCTGCCATTATCAAGTGCCCTGGTAATATAATCAGGCATTGATGTCCGGGGCATTGTATCAGGCAAAGCGGAATGCAGCAGAACAAGAATTTCCTCTCCCGCCTCCAGGTTATATGCATCATATATGCTACCTGTCACCGATAATGAATCGATCACTCTTCCTGTTGAGAATACATATTTGAAGTTTTCAAGCGGGTTACTTTCATTAAGGTCCTTTATTGAGTTAAGGAAATTAAAGGAATAGGTCATACTATCATGAAGTTTTTCTTCCTCATCCAGCTCCACCACAAGGGTTTTGCCACGGGTTTTTATATCAGGCCTTTTTTCCAGGGGCGGTGATATCAGCAAAGCCTGGTCAATATTATCAAGTATGAAATATTCATCAAAAGTAATTCTGAATGACCTGTCGGTGAAATTTACTGATTTATTCTCAGGCTGGATTTCAAGCACCCTGGGCGGCTGTTCATCCCTGGGTCCGCCGGCAGGTGAGCTTACTTTGGCACATGACGCAATAATCAGGAATGCCAGTATAACCAGGCATATTTTCCGGTTTCTTAATATCATAAGAAAAAGAGATAAGGGATTACAAACCTACATGAAATTTTTTATTTTTCATTCCCTGATCATCTTTAAAAATTTGCTTGATTATACATATTAATTTAGAGTGTAAAACAATTTTTATAATTTTGATCCCTGAATCAATATTTTTGATTATGGAACTGGCTATCATAACCTGGGATGTTAACCCCGAAATTTTCAGTATAGGAAATTTTGCACCCAGGTGGTACGGTGTATTATTTGCCTCGGGTTTTCTTTTCGGATATTTTATTTTTAAGAAGATATTCAAAAATGAAGGATTAAAGGATGAAATGCTTGACAAGCTCACCATATATATGGCTCTT
>CAZSJH010000223.1:0-4845 GCA_964607105.1 uncultured Rikenellaceae bacterium
CTGAAAAGACAAATCGGTACTATTGTGGATATACTTCCAACATAGATTCACGACTAAAGCGACATAACTCTGGTTGGGAGAAATCAACCAGACATGGTGCTCCATGGTATATTATCTGGAAAACAGAAAAAACGAGTCGCTCAGAAGCAATGGACCTTGAGAAAAAGTTGAAGTATCTAACTCAAAAAAGACTAATACAGTTCATAAGAAAATATAGGGAAGGTGTCGCGGGCCCTGACGCCCTGACATTCATCGTCAGGGGTCAGGGTGCTGACCCGTAAGCGTCAGCATTCGATCCCCGTTTCCCGCTCTTTAAAAACCCTTATAATAAGGAATTTAAGAGGACTCACAAAAGTAACTGCTGTGAGTGCTTCTTTTTTTGCAATGAAATTTGCAATATAAAACACATCTTAATACATTCCTTTCAGGAAACAATCAAGATTTTAACCTAATACCCCTACCTGAACATACGTGCATAAAAGAACAGCAATTCAAAAGGGTATATCCTTCCACCATAATCACGATTTTCTTCTGGTATTTCTTTATACACTTTAATTTGTACAATTTTTAGTTCCCTTTCCCAGGACAGTATAGGGTAAAATAGTCTCCACCATTTATACTTAATCAGACACTATTTGTGTGAATGATGTAACAAAAAGACTGAATTATGTAATGGTTTTTTTGATTAGTAGCCTAATCTTGTAATGTGATATTTCTCTCTCTCTTGTATCGTCAATTGCGACAACAATATGAAAAATCATGAACAAAACTGAACTATGAGGAGACTGGAAATTAAGCTGTAAACGAATTTAAAGATTTAAGAACTATAAATTTAAAACCAAATAAAATGAAAACAACCAAATTCAATCCCAGAACAAAAAAAATCTTTTTAGGTTTTTTAACAGTAATGATAATGCTTCCATTCTCTTTATATGCCAACAAAATACCTTTCTTGCAATCATCTCGTGCTCCAGCAGCAGAGGGTTATGTAAAAGTAAGGAATGACCGTAATAAGAATTATGTCATTAAAATTCGCATTGAGCATTTAGCTGAAATAGAAAGCTTGGAACCGGCTAAGCAAACCTATGTCGTGTGGATGGAGATTGACGGAGATATAACGAAAAATATAGGGCGAATAAATAGCACAAATCAATTAAAAGTTTCTTTTGAGACAGTAACTTCATTTGAACCACACAAAATCTTTATTACTACCGAAGAGGATGAAAATAATCAGGAACCAAGCTGGAATGTTATTTTAACAACAGAAACTTTTTATAAATAACCATCGAGACCGATGACCCCCAATTTCCAGCCAAATAGACCTTTCAGCAGGATGGTATTTGTCATTTAAACAATTTGAACAACTTACCATCATTTCATTTTTTTTGTAGAATTTTTATAAAAAATTATAATATAGCATCTTACCCACGTTCAGGTTGCGTAATAAACACGTGGCGCACCAGAGAAAGTATAGGGAAGGAGTCGCGGGCCACTGACGCCCTGACATTCATCGTCAGGGGTCAGGGTGCTGACCGTATCGAAGACCCTGACCGTAGCATCAGGGAGCGTCAGCATTCGATCCCCGTTTCCCGCTCAAATTATAAGTCTCGCTGTAATATGTATTATGTTTATATACTCTGGTCTGAAAAGACAAATCGGTACTATTTTGATTATACTTCTGATACTGCAAATATGTTCATGCTCATATGGAATGAAAGATATAAATTCTATTATATGCGTTTTTTTGCATGATTATTGTAGCTAAATCACAGAAATTAAATCAATATCCATGAGAAAAACAGTTCTTTTCTTTTTTCTGACTGCCATTGCCCTTTCCTGTGAAAAAGAAACCCCGCTTATTATTGAAAATATAGGCATACCCTTGATATCCAAAGTACTGGTCGATGGAGATTTATACTTTGAGTATACATATAACGGTGCAAACCTGATAAGCGAAGAAAAAAGTAAATACTATTATACAAAACATATTTACGATAGCGATAACCGGTTGTTAAGATCAGATTATTATGTTGACCCGGGTATTTTCAGTAGCAGCATGGAGGTACTTCAGGCTACGCTGAACAGGGAAGAGTGGGTTAATCCCGATAATACCGAAAAAAGCCTGACCACATCATTCGAATATGACCTTCATGGAAAATTAATAAAAAAAACATTTATGCGGCCATCCGTAGGCCATTCTGAATTTTCAGAATTTACCTGGGAAAATGGCAGAATCACAAGGAAAACAATGTACTGGATGGATGAATTATCGGGATACGTTGATTATGAATATGATGAAAAAGGAAACCTGATTAAAAAGGATAAATACATGCTTGGCCCTGACAGAAGCCCTGTTTTATGGGCTGGTACTGAATATGAATATGATGAAATGAAAAATCCCTATCAGTCATTCATACGATTAATGACCCCGGGAATATATACTAATATGAATAATATCTTAAAAGAAACATATACAGTTTATATCGAGAATGATCCGGAGCCTGAAAATATCTCGATAATAGAAAATTCATATGAATACAATGAGCTGGGATACCCGATAAAGGTAAACGGGGATGTTGAGTATGTGTACAAATAATTTCTGCCAAGTACGGCAAGGTTCATAAATCCATGTCAGCAGGGGAAGAAAATCCAGCATTCCATTCCCTTTGGAATTGCTCCAGGAAGCCTTTCATATAGCTGTGCCTTTCTACAGCCAGCTTTTTCCCTGTTGCTGTATTCATCATATCCTTCAGCCTGAGCAGCTTTTCATAAAAATGATTTATAGTCGACGAATCTGATGCTTTATACTCTCCTGATGTTTTATAATCTCTCGGTTTTTTATCCGGATTATATATTTCAAAACCCTTCGAACCTCCATAGTTAAAGGCCCTGGCAATACCTATTGCCCCTATGGCATCCAGTCGGTCGGCATCCTGTACTATATCCAGTTCAGGCATATGTTCATATTCAGGCCCAAAGCTGTCCCTGAAAGAGATATGATCGATAATAAAGGTAATCTTATCCACCTGGCTGCTTTCAAGCCTTAAACCGTCCAGGAACCCTCTCAGATCATATGTATCATTCACGGGGTCAATCTTGTAATCTCCTATATCATGCAGAAGTGAGGCAATCTCAATAATAAAAGGATCACCTTTTCTTTCTGATGAAAAAATATTCATGGCCATGTTCCTTACCCGGTATATATGCCACCAGTTATGACCTGATTCAACGTTTTCCAGGTAGTCCTTTACATAATGCTCCGTTTTTTGGATTATTTCCCTTCTCATAATTAATACCAGTATTTTTGAAACTGAACATACAAAAAAATATCTTTACACTTTTATTAATGTTTAATCGTTGAATCGTTAAACTGTTGAATTGGGATGTTGAATCGTTTTATTCCCGATTAAACGATTAAACGATTTAACTCTTCAACACTAAAAAGGATGCAGGCAGAAATAATATCAATAGGCGATGAAATACTGATAGGCATGACTGTAGATTCCAATGCGGCCTGGATGGGCCGGGAGCTAACCAATCTTGGTATTGAAGTATATCAAATGATTTCTATATCAGATAACAAAGAGCATATACTTAAAGTAGTTGATGAATCTATGAAACGATCTGATCTTGTTCTGGTAACGGGCGGATTGGGGCCAACCAGCGATGACATAACTAAAAAGACCTTGAGTGAATATTTTGATATGAAACTGGTGCAGGATGACAGGGTACTTGAAAATATTGAAAAGTTAATAAAGAAGAGGAGTTTGCATATGAATCAGAATAATATAAAGCAGGCGGAGGTGCCTGAAGGATGCAGGGTATTATCAAATGGGCTTGGAACGGCTCCCGGGATGTGGTTTGAAAAGGCCGGCAAGATCCTTGTATCTATGCCCGGTGTGCCATATGAGATGGAATATATAATGCAAAAACATGTTATCCCCGGAATAATCGACCATTTTAACAGACCATTTATCAAGTACCGGTTGGTTATGACCTTTGGTACATTCGAAGCACACCTGGCAGAGATCCTTGAAGATTTCGAAAAAGAAATGCCGTCTTCGGTCAGGTTGGCATATCTCCCCACATCGGGTCTTATTAAGCTGCGCCTTACTGTCAGGGGAGAAGATGAAAAGGAGACTGACAGGATTTTGAATGAGCAGATAGCAAAGCTTTACAAAATTATTCCTGAATACATATACGGACTTGACGGTATCAGTCTTGAAGAGGTAATAGGGAACATACTAAGGGAGAAAAAGCTTAAGGTGGGAATAGCCGAAAGCTGTACGGGTGGGAATATTTCACGTATGATCACTTCCGTCCCGGGCAGTTCTGATTATTATACAGGGTCTATGATAGCATATGATAACCGCCTGAAAATTAAAGAGCTTGGCGTTAGCCCTGATGCTCTGAAAAATTATGGGGCTGTAAGTGAAGAAGTGGCTTTGCAGATGGCCAGGGGCGTCAGGGAAAAATTCGGAACTGATTATGGTATTTCAACAACAGGTATTGCAGGCCCCGGTGGAGGCACAGAGGAAAAACCAGTAGGTACAGTGTGGATAGCCGTCAGTTCAAAATATGGCGTATATGCGGAAAGACACAATTATGCCTTCACCCGAAGCAATAATATAAGGAGGGCATCCCTGGCAGCAATGAACATGCTGAGGAAGAAGGTTATTGAAGAGATCAGTTAGGACCGAGCTGGGCGAGTTTGCTTGCAAGCGAGTGCTGCGAGATCGCTGAATACCAAGGATTCGGGGTGAAGCAGTTACAAGTTATCCCGATTCAACAACTTAACAGTTCAACGATTCAACTATTGATTCCTCCCTAAACATCTAAACATCT
>CAZSJH010000224.1:0-4837 GCA_964607105.1 uncultured Rikenellaceae bacterium
ATACATGTGCCAACGGTTGCACCTACCAGGCTGCCAGCATTATGAACAACTTTCATAATATACTTGGTGATCTTAATAAGCATACCTGCAGATTCCATGACACCCCCAAACACCATTGCCGTGATAATAAGCCATATGGTGTTCAGCATGCCCGCCATACCACGGGTGGATAACAATTCATTTACCGCTGCATTATCAGTGCTCACGGAAACACTGCCAAACATGGTCTTCATCACACTTATATACGATTGCTTAACGTAATTGCCATCTGTATTGGCTACTTCACGAATTACATCGGGTTGCAGTATTATAGCAAAAATAGCGCCTGCCAGTGTACCTGCTATGAGTGCAGGCAGGGGAGGCACTTTCTTTATTATAATGAAAATGAGGAAGGCCGGAACAACAAGTAAAACAGGACTTACATTGAACTTGTTCTCTATTGATGCCATCACTGCCTCAACATCTGTTCCTGCAGCTTCAAGATTGTTTGCAAAACCTATGATGAGGAAAATAATTAAGGTTATTATTATGCTGGGCCCCGTGGTAAGTACCATATACCTGATATGGGTAAAAAGATCTGTGCCCGCCATGGCAGGAGCAAGGTTGGTTGTGTCGGATAATGGTGACATCTTATCCCCAAAATAAGCCCCTGATATAATTGCACCTGCTACCAGACCCTTATTGAAACCAAGGGTGGTACCTATCCCGAGCAATGCAATACCTATGGTGGCCACGGTTGACCATGAACTGCCCGTTGCCAGTGACACAATGGCACAAACTACTACACTGGCAAAAAGGAAAATAGTAGGGTTGAGAAGCTTCAGACCATAGTAGATAAGCATCGGCACAACACCGCTGATCATCCATGTACCGGCCAGTGATCCTATAAGGAATAAAATAAGGATGGACGGCATGGCTGAGCCAATGCTATCAACTATTTTCGTCCTGATAGATTTCCAGTTGTGACCCAGCCTTACTGCAAGCAGTCCTGCAATGGTTGCTGATAAAACAAGAGCAATCTGGTTGGCCCCCGAAAGGGTATCATCACCAAAATACCTGACATTTAAAGTGAGAAGGATAATTAATAATATGATAGGTATTAATGCTTCAAATAGCTTCGGGTCCCTTATTGCCTTTGTCATATCTCCCTTGTAATTTCTAGAAGCCGCAAGATAAAGTTTTTTTCCTTTTTATCCATCATTCCATTAATCCATTAATCCAGTTTTGATTCACCGCGCTGGCGCAGGCCTCTGACCTGTGATGCTCTGCCTGGTTACAGTATTCCAATGTTCCATTATGAATTAATCCTTGCCTTTCCTTTTATTTTTAATTATCTTGTTGTATAATTGGTAGCTATGAAAAAGGATATTGACTTTTTTACCATAAGGCCCGAGGACAAAATACCTCAAAAAGGCAGGATGCTGATATCAGAACCATTCCTGCCTGATACTTTCTTTAACCGCACACTCGTATATCTTACCGAACATAATGAGAAAGGATCAGTCGGCTTTATTATAAATAAGTCAATAAATTTAAAGGTTAATGATGCTCTCGAAGGATTCCCGGCATGGGATGAGAAATTGGCCATGGGTGGCCCGGTGGCACCGGATACACTCCATTACCTTCATACCTTGGGTAATATTATCCCCGATAGCATATGGGTGTCAGATAATATCTACTGGGGAGGCAGTATTGAAGTTATTAAAGATCTCATAAACAATGGTAAAGCAGACAAGGGAGATATCCGTTTCTTCCTCGGCTACTCTGGATGGGGTGAAGGACAGCTGGAAAAGGAATTACAGGAAAATTCATGGGTTATTGCTGATGTGGCACCTGAAGTTGTTATGAGATACAGGAAAGAGGATAGCTGGAAAACAGTCCTTCGTTCACTCAACAAAAGATACCGGCTATGGGCCGAATTTCCCGACAGCCCAGAAATGAACTAGTGCATTATCTTGTAAACAAGCTCCTTGAGTAAGTCACCTTCCGAACTGGACACATCGCCAATACCTTTAGATTTCATGTCAAACTCGCGGAGCAGGCTTATGATTCTTATGGTCTTACCCGGATCATAATTCCTGGAAGCCATCTCATAATCACTTACAAAGAAAGGATTTATCCTCAGGATGGATGCTACGTTATTCCTTGATTTATCCTGCAGGTAATGATATATAAGAAGTTTCCTGAAAAAGGAAAAAATAGTCGCCAGGCTTATGGCAATGGGATTATCCCTGGGATTGTGGCCAAAATAATTTACTATCAGGTTAGCCTTGAGAATGTCTTTGCGCCCAATGGCATTCTGTAATTCAAAATTATTGAAATCCTTACTTATCCCTATACGCTTTTCAATGTCGGCAGCTGTAATCTTGTTCTCCCCTTCAGGCATTGCTATCAGTAACTTGTCCAGCTCATTCACTATGCGCGAAAGGTCAGAGCCCAGGTATTCTGTTAATATATGACTCACATTCCTGTCAGCTTTAATATTATGCTCGCGCAGGTAAGAATCAATCCAGTCGGGTACCTGGTAATCTTTTAAACGTTGTGAACAGTACAGCTCAACATTTTTATTTTTCTCAAGAGCCTTGTACAGGGAGGTGCGTTTGTCCAGCTTAAGATATTTATAGCTTATCACCAGCACAGTGCTATTGAGGGGGTGTTCAAGGTATTTGGTGAACTGGTCAAGATCCTTCAGGTAATGCGCTTCCTTCACAATGACCACCTGCTGGTTCGACATCATCGGGAAACGGCGGGCAGTATTTATGATAGTTGGCATATCAGTCTCTTCACCATAAAGAATAACCTGGTTAAAGGATTTTTCTTCATCAGTAAGAATATTATCCTGTATGTAATCAATTATGAGGTCTATATAATAAGGCTCATCACCATGCAGGAAATATACATACTTGTATATCTTCTTACTGAGGTCAGATATTATCCTGTCAAAATTTTCCTTCATTGTTAAAACCTGAGATGCTTGACCGATATTGCGTTTTCTCTTATCTCCGTGAGGGTTTCAATGCCTATCCGCAGGTGCGTTTCGGTATAATTATCCGATGTCTGCCTGTCACGTTCCTCTGTTTTGATACCTGCTGATATCATTGGCTGGTCTGTTACCAGCAGAAGCGCCCCTGTTGGTATCTCGTTTGTAAAACCAACGGTGAAAATGGTTGCTGTCTCCATGTCTATAGCCATGGCCCTGGTCTTCTGAAGGTACCTTTTGAACCTGTCATCATATTCCCATACCCGTCTATTGGTGGTGTATATGGTACCTGTCCAGTAATCAAGAGAATGCCTGTTAATCACCGAGGCCAGTGCTATCTGTAATTTGAATGATGGCAGGGCTGGCACTTCAAGAGGCAGGTAATCATTGGAGGTGCCATCACTGCGTATGGCAGCTATTGGTACAATAAGATCCCCGACCTTGTTTTTCTTCTTGAGCCCGCCGCACTTGCCAAGGAAGAGTAGAGCTTTAGGCTTTACAGCTGATAAGAGGTCGGTAATGGTTGCCGCATTGGGACTGCCCATACCAAAATTGATAATCGTAATGCCATTAGCCGAAGCATTAGGCATATTCCTTTCCAGACCGGCAACCTCAACATTATACATGTCAGCGTATAACTGGACGTAGTTCTGGAAATTGGTTAGCAATATGTACTTGCCAAAATCTTCAATCTGCCTCCCGGTATATCGCGGTAACCAGTTATCCACTATTTCTGCTTTTGTCTTCATAGCTTATCCGGAATTGTATTTATCTCAATATATTTGTTCCTTATTAGGTGTAATAGGAATTCAAAAATACAAAAACTCGGGTGAAAGAACTTAATCTGCCTTCATATTCATTCAGATTTAAATCGGGTGACAATGGTAAAGCATTGATATACGATGAAATACGTAATAAATATATAGTCCTTACTCCAGAAGAATGGGTCAGGCAGCATTTTGTCAGATACCTGGTAAATGAAAAAGAAGTTCCGCCCGGGCTTTTAGCAGTTGAAGTAATGTTTAAAATGAACAGGCTTGTCAGAAGAGCTGATATACTTGTCTATGACAGGTCGGGACAGCCAGTAATGATTGTTGAATGTAAGGCTCCGGAGGTGAAGATCAGTGCTGCCGTATTTGACCAGATAGTATCATATAACCTTAAGTTCAGGCTAAAATATATCGTTGTGACAAATGGATTGAAGCATTTTGCCTGTTCAACAGACCTTGATAAGGGCGAGTGGTCGTTCCTCGATACTATACCTCATTATGATTCATTAATTGATGCTTTCTAATATGATAGATGTATGTTGTGCTATAATACATAATGACGACTCTGACATACTCCTTGTACAGAGGGGTGAGGATACCGATCATCCACTTCAATGGGAATTTCCGGGAGGTAAAATAAAAAATAATGAAAATCCTGAAGACAGCATAATAAGAGAGATAGATGAAGAACTGGCGATGGATATAATCATAACAGGAAATCTACCCCCCGTGGAATATGATTATGGCATTAAGAAGGTATGTCTTTTTCCCTTCCTCTGTGATACATTATCTGATAAACCGGTGCTTACTGAGCACATGGCATATAAGTGGGTCAAGGTTTCTGAGCTGGAAAAAATAAACCTGTGCGCTGCTGATATTATTGTTGCAGAGGAGTATAGCAAAAGAAATATACCTGGTTATAAAGGAGTAAATGAATCAGGTGATGAGCTTAACACCAAAGACAGGAATAATATTAAGGAAATGCTTACCGGGAAAGGAGGGTACGGAGCATGCGATATACTTGCTGATAATATAATAAATGATAACAAAGTACTTGACTTAATGATAGATTATTCCTTATCAGCTA
>CAZSJH010000225.1:0-4807 GCA_964607105.1 uncultured Rikenellaceae bacterium
TTTTACGTTATGTAAAATGATACATATCGTATTTGATTGTTATTTTATTCTATTCACAAACTCCTTGATTTCTTTTCTTTTTCTGGCTTTGGTTTCTGACTTTTTAAGGTCGTCGGCTAAGGTGGATGGATCTCCTGGTTTACCGACAGCAATAAATGAGACGAGATCATACTTTGCACTGTCTATTCCAAAAGTTTCATAGGTTTTACCCGGATTGAATCCTCCCATCTGGTGTGCCTGGTAGCCAAGATGATTTGCCTGCAGGCAGAGAAGCACATTAGCTGCTCCGGTATCATGCATTGCATGCCTGTTGGGTCTGCCTTTGCGATCAAAACTTTTTTTTGTCGTGCTGAGAATAATCAAGGCAGATTTCTTAGCCCAGACCTGGTTGCCGGGAAGAAGGCAATCAATAAACATATTGAATTCTCCGGCATCTTCTCTGTGTGCATAAAAATACATCCATGGTTGTTCATTCATGCTTGAGGGAGCCCACCTGGCGGCTTCAAATAATGATTTTACCTGAGCATCATTTAATGGCTCATCGCTAAAGGCCCTGGGGCTCCACCTTGTACTTATAAGTTGTGCAATTTCCATAATACATTTAGTTAGATCATTGGTACTTCAATAAGCAATATTTTTGAATTATCATAAGATCTTATATCAATACTGTCCGTTTCAATGATTTCTAAGGTATCTCTTTTTTCAAGAACATTATTGGCTGCTTCAACTTTACCTTCAATAATAAACATGAAAACACCATTTTCCTTTTTATTAAGGGCATACCTTATTTCTTTATCTTTTTCCAGATCCCCAATACTGAGCCATGACTGCTGGTATATCCATGAGCCACTGCCTGATCTATCAGGGGAGATAAGCTGGTAGAGGGTATTATTTGTATCTGATTTGTCATAGGATATCTGATCATATCTTGGCTCTACATCCATTCTGTCAGGTATCACCCATATCTGTAGCAGGCTCACCTCTTCCTCGCTGCTATGGTTAAATTCGCTGTGGTGAATTCCTGTTCCTGCACTCATAACCTGAATTTCTCCGGCTTTAATCACACCGGCATTTCCTATACTGTCTTTATGTTCAAGAGCACCTGAAAGGGGGATTGTAATAATTTCCATATTATGATGAGGATGCATTCCGAATCCCTTCCCCGGCGCTACTGTATCATCATTCAATACCCTGAGCTTACCGAAATTGATCCTTTCGGGATTGTGATAAGCGGCAAAACTGAAGCTGTGCCATGTTTTAAGCCAGCCATGATCAGCGTGACCCCTGTCTGATGCTTTATATATATTCTTGGTCATGTATTTTAATGTTTTAAGTACGGTTATAATATTTAAACAAGAATATATTCGTTTTGTTTCTCGCGGATTATTATGAAGGGTTTGGAAAGTTATTTAGGATGAATGTATATGTATAACCAGGATCAAATAGTATCTGCCTGTATACGTGCATGCATCTCATTTAATTCTTGCAGTGCAGCAGAGCCATACCAGGGGTGGAGTTCCATTTTAAGGACACCTGCCTTTATCGCAGGATCGGCAGAAGTAAGTTCTTCAGCTTCCTCAATGCCTCTTACATTAAATATATATATACCCCTGATATCGGTATTATCAAGAAATGGACCTGCAAGAAGGAGCATTCCCTCCTCAGCCATCCTTGTAATATTATCAAGATGTGCTCTCTGAAGTCTCGCCGCTTCAGCACTGTCGGCTGAACTGCTGTCACCCCGCATAAGAAAAGCCATTACGTATTGTTTCATCCCATACTGATCAGCACCCAGCTTATTTGCCAGTACAGAATCATAGGCCAAGGGTGTGGGAGTGAAATCCAAGTTGCCTCTTCCTGTGCTTCTTTCCTTACATCCCGGCAGAATTATTAACGTGATTATGATCATAAATACGCTTACTGTTTTCATATTGATAATTTTTTGTTTAACAATATAAAAAAAAATAAAAAAATTATCAGAGCCTTTTAGCCCCATAAACGGAGGGCCTTGTTAAATATTAATAAATGAAGGAAGAAATAATGTTTAAATAATTATTAAAAAAGATGAACAAAATAAGATCGGTGATGTTTCTCAATCAAACAAATCAAAAACAACAAAAGCTAAGAGAAAACTAAATTTGATCTTATTAAGTATTACTCTTATCGGTGCTTTCGCATTTACAAGTTGCGAAAAGGATCCTGAAGAAGAGCTCAAGACCATTGTTGATGTAGCTATCGATAATGGCTTTAATGTATTAGCCGCTACTTTGACAGAGGCTGGCCTGGTGGATGACCTTGAAGGGACAGGTTCATTCACCGTTTTTGCTCCTACGGATGCAGCTTTTGATGCACTTTACACAGCCCTTGGTGTAAACGGTCCCGAAGACTTAGACGATGAACTTCTTGTAGCGGTACTGCTTTATCATGTGCTTGGTCTGGATGCGTTCTCAACTGATTTGGTGGATGGATTGACAGCCACAACTCTTTCGAGCGGTGCAACATTTATCATTAATATATCAGGAAGCGATGTTACGATAACTGACGGAGCAGGGGGTACTGCAAACATAACCTCAGTTAATATTCTAGGAACCAATGGAGTAATACATGTCATAGACAAGGTTATATTACCCGCGGCCAAATAGAAATAAAAATCCAGAATATAAAAGGAGCTGCCAATAAGGCAGCTCTTTTTTTTTTTCGATTCAGTGGTATTAAACCATAATCAGTTATTAATTGTTTAATAAATTGATATATATTTAAAACAGTAAAACCATGCCGATGGGAGAGTATACTATAAAGGATTTAGAAAAGCTTTCGAACATTAAAGCTCATACGATAAGAATATGGGAAAAGAGATATGGGATTATCAGTCCTCACCGCACTGTTACCAACAGGAGAAGATATACAGACGATGATCTCAGGAAGCTGATTAATATATCAATTCTTAATCGCAGTGGATTTAAAATCTCGAATATTGCTGCAATGACCAAAGAGGAGTTGGAGGAAAAGGTCGGATATATTTCACAGGATGTAACGCAGACCAGTGTACAGATTGAGTCTTTGATAATAGCAATGATCAATCTTGATGACAGGGCTTTTAATGAACTCCTGAACCGGTCAATACTTAACAGCGGCTTTGAAGATACCTTCACCGGTATCGTTTTCCCCTTTATGGAAAGGGTAGGAGTATTATGGGTTACAGGCTCCATAACACCAGCCCAGGAGCATTTTGTTTCTAACTTGGTACGGCAGAAGTTAATTGCCAGACTGGATTCACAGTTACCAGTTAAAAGAGAAAATAGAAAGAAGGTCTTATTATTCCTGCCTGAAAATGAGTTACACGAGATAGGCCTTCTTTTCTACACCTATATTACAAAAAAGAATGGCCATGATGTTCTTTACCTCGGTTCCCAGACACCACTTGATTCTGTCCGGAAGCTTATTCAGACATGGCCGGCCGATATAATTGTAACAGCAACATCGTCAGGGTTTTCAGGGATTAATAATGATGAGTACATAGAAATTCTTTCAACTGTCTTCAGGGATCAGTCCATTGTTGTCAGTGGTGCGCTCGCCCGGGACATAAAAGGGAAACTGCCCCGGAATGTTCAGTCTGTACGCACACCCCTGGAATATACACGGTTGATAAATATGTAATTCTTTTTGCTGTTTTGTTTATTAAAAGTTTATTTCAAGGGCAAGCTCATAGATCCTTGTATAAATCCCCATATTTTCATTCTGGTCAAAGTTCAGCAAAACTTTATTTCTAATGAACCGGTAAGTAATCCCTGCAATGTATGTATTCTGCACCATCTCGGCATCCTGGTAGGATATAAACTTATCATACCTTGAAAACAGAGAGAAAGATGTTCCGGGGATCATAATCTCAACAAAACCGGAGTAACCTTCATTTCTGTATGAGAATCCGTCAGGATCAGTATAATCTCCGTTATATCCCCCCAGTCCACGATAATATTGTAACATCAATTTGTGTTTATTGCTGATCGAGGCCAGGTGAAGAACATTTAATCTGTAATCAGCATTATTCCAGGGAGTGTTAGATTTACCGTATGAAAATGAATAAGATAGCTGAACCCCGGGAATAATATCAGGCAAGGGTCGTATACTCAGCCTTCCCTCTATAATCTTATTATTATTCTTCTCAAGTGCATGATAGCCACCTCCATTGTAAACTCCAAAGCAAAAACTACCATATCTTCCTGGATAATAAGAGCTTACCCTGTCCTGATATTCCTTATTTATTTCTCCTCCAATGAGTCCGGCAAAAGAAATGCCGAAATCAGCTGAACTGAGTAGATCGTAACGGTCGGTAAACATCCTGCCCTGTACACGATAGCCTGTAATATTTTGTTCATATTCAAGCCATGGCCTGTGAACGAGGCCAAATTCAAAGTAAGAGTTTCTTAATAAATCAATGTTTATTAGAGAGACTTTCAGGAGAAGATATTTCAGTCTCATTTCAACGTTTCCCATATCACTGCCCTCAGTATCTGTTGTTATATCCTGAGTATACCTGACTGAAAAAATATCATTTATTTTAGTTTTTATTGTAAAATATCCCCTTTTCAGGTAAAAAGTGCTTATCTCGGTATTATCATTATACCCAAATCCCAGGAACCACTCACCTGAAATGCTTGTATTTTCCAGGAGTGGTATTTTATCCTTTATTTCCTGTGCATGAGCTAAGGGGGCCAGTGATATCACAGAAATTATAAAAGCCATTAATTTTTTCATAATGCTGGTATTTACCCACAACCGTTTGAATAGATTTTTTATGGATCAAACA
>CAZSJH010000226.1:0-4749 GCA_964607105.1 uncultured Rikenellaceae bacterium
GTGGTCTGATACGCTCCACCTTCGCCCGCCGAAGCATTAACCTCCGTAATAAAATGAAGGAGGTTGCGAAGGCGGGTTTTTTATTTTTCGCAAAGACCCTGATTGTATACACTTCAGCGGGCTTCGGCGGACAAAGTCCACTTAAACAATTAATCTTTCCTTTTAAAAAGTTATTTCTTAACTTTATCTGGTACCGCTGTATTAATTAAATTATGTGGTTTGTATATATACTAAAATGTAATGATGGGACACCATATACAGGTTGTACCACAGATATTGATCGGAGAATTAAAGAGCATAATAGTAATAAAGTTCATTATACCAGAGATAAAACACCTGTAATTTTGATTACTTATATTGCATTCTGTGATATCTATAAAGCTTTTGAATTTGAAAAATATCTTAAATCAGGATCAGGCAGAGCATTTCTGAAGAAACATCTATATTAAGCTTCTATTTGCAGGACTGAAGCTAAGGGACGGTGACCCTGACCGACTGCAAGGAGCGTCAGGGGAACACCTCTCTCCGTCTTCTTCGGACGAAATCCAAAGTCCCGAGAAATCGGAAATACGGCAGACAAGCCCGCCTTCGCCGGAGGCTACGGCAGACGAAGCAGGGATCCTGGGTTAATCTACTAATTTGGGTAACCTGCCAGTAATAGTCCCATACGTTCCTGTAAACTCCACCAGCATAATATAATTATGCCATTCGCTTTTAAGGCAAATGGCATAATTATTTTTATTTTTTTAAACCTTTCGCAGTGCGATCTTCCAGTGCCGGTGCCGGTGTCATCAAGTGTTTATTTTCTTTTACCAGCTCCATAACCACCTCAACAACTTTTTCCATTTGAGGATCGCGTCCCTGCATTAAAATATTAGGATCGTCCCAAACTTCATAGTCAGGTCTTACACCTTCACCTTCCCAAAACCAGTGCCCGTCATTATCGTATAAACGAGCGCCGGGAACAGTGATATAACCTCCATCAATAAGCATGTGGCCTGTTGCCGGACCTACCAAAATACCAAGGGTACGTTCACCTACAATGGGTCCTGCCTTCAACTCCTGAAATGCCCAGGGTAAACCATCTCCTCCTGATCCCGCCCAGCCATTTATCAGCATTCCAACAGGACCGGTATTGGTTTTAACCGGATTAGTATGATCCTTTCCGTACCGCCAGTGTAAGTTATATGTTACCGGGCGTTGTAGCAGTTCCAGGAATCGATCAGCCAGCTGTCCCCCGGCATTAAAACGTTCATCTAAAATGAATCCTTTTTTATCCAGCTGACCGTAAAACATTCGTACCAGTTCAAGTTGCCCCTGGCCTCCGGTATTCGACATATATATGTACCCCAGATCTCCTCCTGACAGCTCTTCAACCATTTTGCGGTTGTTTTCCAAATGTTCAAGATAACGGAGTTGTCCTTCTTCTCTTCCTGATAAGCATTTGATAATAATCTCCCGGGCATCCGCCTCTTTACCGGTGGAGGAGACTTCCAATAAGACAGTTTGCCCTGACAGGCCTTCAAATGCAGCATATGGATCTTTATCCGGATCAAGTTTGATGCCATTTACAGCATGGATATAATCCCCTTCTTTGATTTTTACTCCTGGCAAGTCGAAAGGTGAACGGACTTCTGTGTCCCAACCTGCCGGTTTTACAATTCGTTCAATTTTATAGAGATCGCCATCCTTACCCCAATTTATTCCAAGGAATCCATTCTCACGCTGCGGGACCTGCTCTACATCACCACCACTGGCATAGGTATGCCCGGCACTTAGTTCTGCTACCAGATTTGATTGAAGGTTAATAATGTCCCATCGTGTTCTGGCATCTTCAACCAAAGGTGCGTACCTTTCCCGTAATCCTTCCCAATCCACACCCTGCATATTAGGATCATAGAAAAAATCCCTGTGACGGCGCCAGGTATCCATGAAAATTTGTCTCCATTCCTCTTTTGGTACCAGGCTCATAACAAGACTTTTAGTAGGAATCGGCTCATCTATTTTCTGACCCGGTTCCGGTTTAATAATTCCATATTTACCCTGTGAATAGACAATCATTGATTTACCGTCAGCAGTAGGTGCAACCCTGCTGATGTTCCCCATTATTTCTTTTTCTTCTCTATCCTTAAAATCGAAAAAGTGCAGAGAGGAAGATCCTCCTCCTGAACCTGTATTAGGTCTGCGGAGATAAACAAGCTTTCCGTCAAAAGGGATTAATCCTGCAATATTTCCTGCTTCAGGAGGGAGCAGCACTAACCTTGACTCTATATTCTCGAAATCAATTGAAACCGTTGATTCTTCATTATTATCCTCGTTGTTGCCATTTTTCTTTTTTTCTTCCTTTCCTTCTTTCTCTGCTTTCTTATCATCCTGCTTCTCTTCTTTAATTTCAACCTTATCATTTTTTACTTCTAAAAGTGATGGGGTATCTTTTGTTAGTCCAATTGATGCAATTAACGTAGAATTAGGATATATCCAGGTACCATCTAAATCAGAATAAACTGCCTGCAGGTTCCTGTTAGTAAGGTAGAACAGGTATTTCCCATCAGCACTGAATACCGGATAATTATCATTATAATATCCACTGGTTACCTGATTTAGCTTTTTGTTATCTACGTTGAAAATAAAAACTGCACTGTTGGCATTGTCAAGTCCTTGAGTAAAGGTTATCCACTTCGAGTCATGTGACCAGGAAACAGGAAATCCGGGTCTTGCTCCATGTCCCAGGTTCCAGTTGTAATTACCGGCGACAGTAATATTTCCCGATACAATATCAATAATAGAGATGTCATTCTTTTCATTTATATAGGCAATAGATTTACTATTGGGCGACCAGTACAGGCTATAACCAAACCCTTTACCCCGATTGGTTAACTTTTTAGGTTCTTCTTTGCTCTCACTGTCCTGAAGGTATATTTCATATTCACCTGATTTATCGCTCCAGTAAGCAACGTATTTTCCATCTGGTGACCAGGCTGGGTTCTGGTCGAATGCTCCGCTGGATTTTGTGAGATTTATTGTGTAACCATCTTTAACGGGTACATTAAATAACTCTCCCCTGGCTTCAAATACAACACGCTTGCCACCTGGGGAAGCCGTCATGTTAGATATTCTTCCACTTACGTCTTTTGATGTTGGCATTTCAAGTGATAAATCACTTATTACACTTACACCAACTTTTTTAGAACTCATCGAATTCAAATCCATCAGGAATAAATCCCCGCCCATTTCATAAATAAGTTCACCTGGTCCGGCAGAAAGAAAGGAAATATCAAAATCAGTGTATGTTGTTATTTGTGTTTTTTGTTTTGTTTGCGTATCGTACTCCCAGATGTTTAAACGCATATTCTCATCCCTGTCTGAAAGGAAATATACCTTGTCGCCCAACCAGGCAGGTTTACCATCATTGGCTTCGTCAGTGGTAATACGTTCTGTCTTATTCGTAGAAAAATCGTATATAATGATATCGGAAGTCAGGCCTCCACGATATCGTTTAAAAGGAAAATTTTCCGTAATCTTTGTGATATAAGCCAGTTGATTGCCCTCAGGGGAAAAGCTGGCCAGCTCACCATATGGAATTTTAAGCTTTTCAGGGAGTCCTCCATCTTTGTTAACCAGGAAGAATTGATTTAATCGAGTTATTCCAATTTCTCGTGCTGAAGCAAAAAGTAATTGCTTACCGTCAGGGTGCCAGTCAACCATCCTATCAGCATAAGAGTTATAGGTTATACGCATCGGAATGCCTCCTGTTACCGGTACGGTATATATATCGGTGTTGCCATCATAATTGGCTGAGTAGGCTATATGTTTTCCATCGGGTGAGAATTTAGGCCACGATTCTTCACCTGGTGAATTGGTAAGTTGATAGGCAATGCCTCCTTCTTTGCCAACCAGCCAAATGTCGCCGCCATAAACAAAGGCTATCTGGGTTTGAGATACATCCATATACCGCATCAATTTGGCATTTATCTGCCCGGAGACATTGGTGCTGAATATGAGTACAAAAATGGGGATAATTAAATTTTTCATGATTTTTCTGATTATTCTTGAATTGAGGGTTATTTAAGTTATGTAAGTTTCAAAAGTTATGAAAAAATACTCATCTTGTAAACTTAAATTTAATTAATCTAACGACAATGCAGGGTAAAGGTAATAATTCATTATAATTATATAACCGAACCTATGCTGACCGTCTAATACATCCCTTTTTCCTTTAATAACCGGACCGCACCTTTTTCTTTCATCAGATCCTCTATTTCTTCTATTTCCCGTGGCAAGCCTGACGAATTTTTCAGCATACCTGACATTCGGCGGGACGGTCATGACCATGGCATATCCCTGATTATCCAGTTCGGCATTGAGAAAGAGGTTTTTATCTGTTTACACATAGGCCAGGGTGCGTATGTAAAGATCGAGGGTGAAAGGAAGGTGATAATTAATCAGCTAGCTGCCAGAAGCAACACCCTTCGATGCGCGTTTCGCCCTACAGTTTCTTCCGGGCTTCAACGCTTACTCAGGGACCTTTAGCCGGTGGAAGTAATCCTCTTTAGTGCAAGAATATCAATTGTCAACGTTTATTGATAAGTGCAAATTCCAGTGTTAATGAGCACCCTATTCCGGTTTAAAGTGAGCAGTCTGTTTGTAATTAAAACATATTATTGTTTTGAATTGATATTGTGATGTTTAAGTTCCGGTTTTAGGTGCTCAGTCATTTCCGGAATCATATGCTCAGTTTGCTCCGGAATG
>CAZSJH010000227.1:0-4743 GCA_964607105.1 uncultured Rikenellaceae bacterium
TTGGTGCCCTGTATTAGTGATCCCCTGCCCATATTATAATCGTTCATTCCATTACAGCTTTTCCCCTCCCAGGTAATAAGTTTATCATCACCAAACTGGTAATTGACCACCTGTGTGTCATAAAATTCCCAGTCATCATTCTTGTAATGCAACCTGCCTCCCATAGCCGATACTTTATCAGGATAGTCAACTCCCAGTGCCCAGCGGCATACGTCAACTTCATGTGTCGCATTATTGAGCAGTTCCCCTGTTCCCCATCGCCAGAACCAGTGCCAGTTATAATGAACTATATTATCACGGTATTCCGTCCTTGGCGCCGGACCCTGCCACAGATCCCAGTTCAGCCATTCCGGTACCGGCAAAATTTTACCAACACCTATCGGTCCCCTTGTATTAGCATACCATGCTTTGCCAAAATAAGGCTTTCCTATATCACCCTTTTTTATCCTTTCAATTGCTTCAATACTTGTTGGTGCCGAGCGTTGCTGGTTTCCCATCTGTATCACTTTGCCTATCTTCCTGTACACCTTGACAAGCATTTCATTCTCATATATATTATGGCTTGAAGGTTTTTCAAGGTAAACATGCTTGCCAGCCCTGGCTGCCATTATTGCCATGGGAGCATGCCAGTGGTCGGGTGTGGCAACGGTAATGACATCTACAGACTTATACTCCAGGAGCTTCCTAATGTCTTCAACACCGGTTGGCTTACTTCCGTTAATATTTTTAACCTCTTCTATACCTTTATCAATAGCCCTGCTGTCCACATCACATATATGTGATATTGCAGTACCTGTGCATCCAAGTACAGCCTGTATATTAGCGAGGCCCCTGCCATTAACACCAACGGCAGCAAACACAACAGTCTCGTTTGCTCCAACAATCCTCCGGTAGCTTGCCGCACTCATACCCATCCCACCAATTGTAAGCCCGGCAGTGGCCAGGGTACTTTTTTTAATAAATTCTCTTCTGTCGCTTTTCATAACAAATTTTTACAGTTCCTTTATCTTAATACTTCTGAATGACACTTCAGTACCCTCATGGTTCTGCAAGAGTATATGCCCTTCCTCATCTTCTCCAAAGCCCGGTACATCACTAAACTTGCTCCCGGCAATCATCTTTTTCCATTCATCAGTACCCCTTTCATATTTGAGCGTCATCTGGTTATTAAGCCAGTGTTCAACATGCTTGCCCTTAACTACTATCCTTGCCCTGTTCCATATACCCGGTCCGTTATCCCTTGGGTTAAGAGGCTCCATCAGGTCATACAATCCACCAATTTTCTCCTTACCCGGTAATCCGGAGGTAAAAGCACTACCGCCAATAATCTGGTATTCGCATCCCAGGTCGAAATAAGGATCGTTTTCCCTGTCACCGCTGATAAAATATTTTATACCACTGTTACCTCCTTCCCTGTATTTAAAATCCAGTATCAGTTCAAAATCCCTGAAAGTATCATCTGTAATTATATTTTCTCCAGGGCCAGTTTTTTTAACCTCTCCATTCTCAATAAGCCAACCCGCTTCGGGGAACGGACCTCCTCCCAGGGACTTCCATCCTGCACCAGTATTTCCATCAAAAAGCAATTTCCATCCTTCCTCCTTTTCCCTTGAGCTGAGGGCATTAGTAAGGTAGCTGTTTTGCAGGATATCCTTGCTGTAGGGAGTGGCATACGATGCAACATTTTCAGTTATTATCCTCATATTTTTCCATATAACCTTCTTTCCCACCTTAGAGCTATCCGCTCCTATGCTGTGTACCTGCAGGCCCATAAAACCTGAATCTGTCATATCATCAACCAGGTCAGCACAGGGTATCCCATTACACCATGTGCGTATACTGTTACCAATCGCCTCCACCCTGAAGTGATTAAATTCACCATTAATAAAAGCTTCTCGACCTTCAGGATTACGGTCGAGAGGATACAGCCATAATCTCCGCGCCTCATCATAAATACCACCTGACCATGCTCTTGGCTCCGGATCGATCTCAACCTGGTAACCATGAACCCTGCCATTGTCATATTCAGGCAGGCTCTGACTACGGATCTGGACACCTGAGTTTATTACGGGATCCACCAGTACATCAAACTCAAGGATAAAATCATCATAATGTTCCTTCGTACAGAGAAATGAATTTTGTGAATGAAGCACACATCCTCCTTCTATTGCTCCATTAACCATCTTATAATCTGCACTTCCGTTAAGCTGTTCCCAGTTAGCCAGGTTATCACCTATAAGGTCCATCCAGGGGTCTTTATCTTTACAGGCAACTATTATTAATAATAAAAAAAATACTACGATAGCTGATTTTTTCATTTTCTTCTATTCTTATTATTTCTGAATGGGAGTACGACCAGATAGATAATTAACCTTACCAGCCAGAGCAGTATATACAATACCACCATTAAGATAATCACTACGTGCAACTGGCTGAGAAGCTCTATCCATCTTGTATTATGCTTCATAATACCTATAACATTAACTACAAATGCAAAGATGAAGGTTGTTGCAAGTATTATTAGTTCTCTTTTTATCCAGTTTCCTTTTATCACCAGGTCTTTCATAATTACAGTCTTTATATAATATATTCTTCAGGGAAAGATATTATTTCACCTTTTTTTATGGCTTCATTCCCCAGCACTGCAGCAATAGCTGCATAATAAGCTTCCCTGAGTAAAACATCGCTATGTCTATTTTCCCTTATCATCTGCGCAAATCCTTCCATTTCAAGTGCTGTGCCATCATCTTCCAGATCTACTTCATAGATATATTCACCTTTCGTTTCCTTTGCTGTTTCAGGTATCCAGCTCTTACCTCCAAGAGGCAAAGGATCAAATATTTTGTGTTCGATATTATTAAGAAGTTGCAGTATCCCCGGGGCAGGAGGTGGATTTTCGGAATACATCCTTCCAAACTCAAGTTCCATAGTTCCTTTAGGCCCCATAATCTGCTCTTCATACCCGTAGTGAGCATTGCTAATCATTGAGTCATATATGAGTGTTGATCCGTCAGGGTATTCATATACCATATTTACATTATCAAATACTTCCCTCCCATCATGCCAGTAATTAATACTGCCTGTTCCGGCAACCCTGCGGGGAAAGTCTTTTTTTATGAAATTTGCCACCTGTATCTGGTGACTACCCAACTCTGTCATAAGTCCTTCAGAATAATCCCAGTACAACCTCCAGTTGATCTTTCTTTCAAGACCGGGCTCAGGCACTGCTCTTCTCCAATCATTATTTCTGTGCCAGTAAGCCCTTATCTGTTTTATATCACCCAGCTGCCCCCTGTTTATCATTTCAAAAGCTTTAAGATACCTGGGGTTGAACATTCTCTGGTGTCCTATAAGCAATATTTTTCCTGTCTCAAGTTGCGCCTTATACATATTCAGGCATTCATGGGGTGTCTTGGCCATTGCCTTTTCACAAAATACATTCAGGCCTGCCTTTAATGCATCGATTGACATAACTGAGTGCAGATGCAGAGGAGTAGCAATGATAACCCCGTCTATATCTTTCTTTTCAAGAAGTTTCCTGTAATCAATGAAAGCTTCAGCCTTACCACCTGTCATTTGAACTCCCCTTTCCAGGTTAGGTGAATAATTATCGCATACTGCAACCACCTCAATCCCCGGGATAAGGTTTATATGATCCATCAGGTATTGCCCGCGTGATCCACTGCCTATCAAGCCCAGGTTCACATTTTGAGCTGAACCGCCCTGCTCCTGTGCCAGAGCCCTCAGGTCAGGAAAATGGGAGCCCAGGAATAGTCCGCCGGTAATAAGAGCTGTTTTCTGAAGAAATATCCGCCTGGATTGTTTGTAAGTCATCTGCCTTGTGTTGAGTTAATATGTAAATATACCCTGAAGGGAACAATTAAAAAATTTCCTTCACAACAAAATTCTTCCTGATATCATAGATTACGGCAAACGCTTCCTTCCCTGATCTGTCAAATTCAGGGGACAGACAGTCAATGTCAATTAAAAGAGAAGTTGAAAGGACTTCAGCTTCAAAGGGATCATCTGAAATAACCGATACCGTATGTGGATCATCAACGGGATTACCTGTCCGCGGATCAATAATATTGTGAGATGGTTTAAATATACCCTTTTCATCTACAAATCCGGTTCCCGAGGTCGAAATGCTCTTGTTTATAAGCCTGGCCAGCCTTGCAACTGATTGTTTAGTAAATATATCAGTAACAGCAATTGGCCAGTGGTTGCCATGAGGATGTGCACCTATGGCAAGCACCGAACTCTCACCAAAACTGACAAGAGCATTATCTATGCCTTCTGACATTAATAGCTCTTTCACTCTTCTCATTGCCAATCCCTTACCGAAACCACCCGGGTCTAGTTGAACATCCTTACCATGATATCTTACTGCATTATTTTGTTTAATCTCCACCAGTTCAATCCCTGATGATTCGGGCACAGAATTCATATCAACTGATTCCTTACCTCTATCCACATATTTAGATCCTGTCAAATTTGCTCTGCCTGCATCAAAAACACCATTTGTCACTTTATAATAATCAATACATAAACTGATAGTCTCAAGCAAGTAAGAGCTCACCCTGATATCTTTTTTATAGGCAGTCCTGTTAAGGACAGACAGTTCACTGTCAGGCCTGTAGAGGCTCAAAATATTTTCAAGTTTATCCAGCTCATTCTTAATATGAGAAGCCAAAATATCAGCCTTTTCAGCCTCAATATTAATGAATACGGCATCCAGCCTGG
>CAZSJH010000228.1:0-4670 GCA_964607105.1 uncultured Rikenellaceae bacterium
GAAGCGCCTGGTTGTAACAGCGTGACAAATTACTACCGGCTGATCAGGGGAATTGACAAGGTGTATATCAAGACTGTGTGCGACAAGAAGAAGATATACAGGCAGGAAGGAGTACACCTGGGGTTTCCCTTCAACATACCCGATGGTGAAATACATATTGACCTGGCTCTTGGTGTTTATGAACCGGATGCAGGTCAGGCCAGGGGTGCCTGCAAGAACTACTTCACACCTGAACGATGGGTGGATATTTCGAACCAGGATAATGGTGTAACATTCATAAGCCTGGATGCTCCTCTTATTGAGATAGGCGATATCACTACAGATGCCACAGCATACGGATGGATTGATCATACAGCCGAAAGCCAGACCATCTACTCATATATCATGAATAATTACTGGGAGACAAATTACCAGGCTGCGCAGGAAGGGGTGATAAAGTTCAGATATGTGCTTTATCCCCACGGGATGTTTAATTCAGCCATATCCGAGAAAAGGGCAATCGAGGAAGCAGAACCGCCGGTGCTTGTCCCGGAAAGCAGCAACGAAAAGGGAATGGAATCCTTTTTCAACATTATTAATGAGAATATCATATGTACTGCACTTATACCGGATAAGGACGGATATCTTATAAGGCTAAGCAATGCCGGAGGAGCCCCTGAGAAGCTGGAAATTAATTTCAGGGATATACCCGTTGTGACAGGGTTTGCGGATTTTGATGGAATTATTACAGGCATCTACAATGACGGGATGGTTATACCTCCTTATGGAGTGAGGACGATTAAGGTAATTGTTAATGATTAATGATGAAAGGCGAGAGGCGAACCGAGCAGTGTGAATATGCTGAAAGCATGTGAAGACTGCTAGCTCGACGAAGCTCGAAGAGCTGAGTCAAAGATGAGAGGCGAAAGATGAATAATTATTACTGACTATTCCTTTGAAGTGTTTTTCGGGTGGCAATAAAAATTGAAGTAATCTCGTCGGCTTCTTTGTGAACATGATCCAATAAGGAATCATTAAGTAGTTTTTCATGTTCTATGATTTCACACCAGAATGAGCATTCATAATTCAAATTTCATACTCAGGATTGCGTTAGCAATTTCCATGTCCTGCATAGTGGTTAATTTGATATTTTCCGGGTTGCCTTCGACGAGGTTAATCTTATGGCCGGCGGCTTCGACAACCGAGGCATCGTCGGTGAATGACGGGTTATAGGCCCGGGCATAAGCTGCAAGCAGGATATCAGACCTGAAGATCTGGGGGGTCTGAATAAGGGCTATCCTCTCACGCGCAAGCGGCCTGTTATTGTTATGAGCAATAATCTCACGAACAGATTCAGCGGGTTTGACAAAGGGAACGGCATTGCCTTTCCTGGCAGCCATGGTAAAGCACCTGTCTATTGTACCGGTACTTACCAGGGGTCGCACTGCATCGTGCACTGCTACCAGTGATTTTTGCCTTATCAGTGAAAGGCTGTTTTTTACCGAGTCGAATCTCTCAGCGCCTCCTTCGGTGATGTTATGTCTATGGTCAAAACCGTATTGTTTACATAATTCTTCCCACCTGCTCTCGCTCCCTCCGGGCAGGACTATAATGATCTCCATGTCCGGGTCATAGTCAATGAATTTATTAAGGGTATGAAAAATAAGGGGCTTCCCTGCCAGGGGAATAAACTGCTTGGGCACAGATGCACCCATCCTCAATCCTTTACCCCCTGCCATAACTATAAGATACCTGTGAAGGCTACTCATCAGATAATCACTATTGATAACTAGGTATACAAAAACCTTTTAATGTTTCTTTTGGGTGTCTTGACAAACTCTTCATCACGGATCCTGATCCTGGAGATATTCATGTAGCCCGGCAGTCTTTCATTTATTTCCTTTCTCGTCTTTTCATATATTTCTACCAGCTGGTTCTCTTGAATGCCATCTTTTTTCATCTGTTCAAAATCGGGATATACCAGTGCCACCAGCTTATTATCTTCCATAATGACAACGCTTTCAGCTATCAGGTACTGGTTATTGATTAATGATTCTATTTCTTCAGGGAATATATTTTTCCCTGAAGGTCCAAGCAGCAGACTTTTACTGCGACCCTTTATAAAGATATTACCTTCCTTATCCATTATTCCCAGGTCGCCCGTATGCATCCACCCCTCATTATCAATAATTTCTTTAGTAGCTTTCTCATTTTTATAATACCCCAGCATTACATTATCTCCCCTGAGTATTATCTCACCCACTTCTTTCAGGGGGTCGGATGAATCAATTGTAACTTCGAGTGTATCCACGGGTCTTCCAGAGGCACCCAGTTTTGTTGTGTCCCATGATGCATAGCTGATAAGTGGTCCGCATTCGGTCATTCCATAACCAACGGTAAAGGGGAACTTTATTTTCCTGAAGAACTTCTCAACATCAGCATTGAAAGCGGCTCCACCGATCACCATTTCATGGAAATTACCACCGAAAGATTCAAAGAGTGTCTTTTTTATCTTATTCATCAGTATCCTGTTTACCCCCGGCAGGGCAAGCAATGCTTTCATCACCGGCTTGTTTATCACCGGCATCAGTTGTTTTTTGTATACTTTTTCGATCACCAGGGGAACCGAGAGGATAAGTCTGGGTTTTATCTCCTTGAATGCCTGCAATATAATTTTTGGTGATGGAGTCTTCGTAAGTATGGTAACATGACAGCCGTAAGTGAATGGGAACAGGAATTCGAATGCACAACCGTAGGTATGAGCCAGGGGCAGGAAACTGACAATGTCATCACCCGGTTTCAGCGGCATATTATTCTGCGCGTACCTTACATTTGCAGCAAGGCTTCGATGAGGCACCATAACTCCTTTTGAGAAGCCGGTACTACCTGATGTATAGGAAATTACGGCCACTTCTTCATTCCCTATATCCGAGAATTTTATCATCTCAGGCTTAAGCTCCGGGTATTTGTCAGCATATACCTTATCTATACCGGCCACCAGGTTTTTCACTTTATCAATCCGGCCATCAACCCAACTGAAGTTATCGGTAGACACTACTGTATTTATTGCCGGCATTTTTTCATACTCAAGGTTATCCAGTATAGCTTTATCTACAAAAAGGAATTTCGAATCAGAGTGATTTATTATATTCATCATTTCTTCTGATTTGAAATCGGGTAATACCGGTACAATTACTGCTCCATATGACACGGCAGCAAGATATACGATACACCAGTTGGCTGAATTTTTGCCTATAAGGCATATTTTATCTCCCTGTTTGATTCCTGCTTCTTCAAATATCAAATGCAGCCTGATCATGCTGGCAGCTATTTCCTTATAGGTGTAGCCTTCGCCCTGGTAATTTGATAATGCTTCGATATCCCAGTTTTTCCTTATACTGTTCTCGAAGTATTCAATCAGTCTTTCTTTAATCATATCTAGGTTTTTGGTTATTATTTGCTTATTATGTAAATGTAGGAAAAAAATTGAAATCGCAAGCTAAAAGGCGAGAGGCCCGCGCTAGCAGAACGCCAGATACGCGACAGCGGAGTGGCAAAGAAAAAGAGATGAGAACTGAGTAGTACGAGTATGCGATAGCATACGAGTGCTACGAGCTCGCTGAAGGCCGAAGGCCTGAGGCAAATGAGAGGTGAGTTTTTAAATGAGATACATGACAAGCAGGGCGATTATGCTGAGGGTATTGACCACTGTAAAGAAGTAGTAATAATTTTCCCGGTTTTTCTTAAAGTGCCCTAGTTTACGCGCAAAGATGCCTATGGTAGGTACAAAAAGAACAAGCAGGAAGGCATAAAACTCCACGCCCAGAAAGACTTCGCTCATTCCGCCTTTAACAAGGCTTGACAGATATATTATCACAAGCAAGACCAGCATATATCCCAGGTAACTTACTTTAAGCAAAAGAGTTGAAATGGGATATTCTTTATGTATCCTGTGAGGTTTAAGGTATGCGTACGCAAGAGAAAACACGATAATGATAAATATTATCCCGAGGATATAATTCAGAATTTCTGGGAAATTTGTCATGAAAATTGTAATATTAAAATTCTTTATTTGTCCAGACCAGTGAGCTGGCTCCCAGCACTGCAGCATTCTGCGTGCTGAGTTGTGAGGGTAACAATTTCACTTTACCCTTATAGATGCTCAGCAGGTGTTCTTCCATATATTCACGAGCAGGTTCAAAGATAAGGTCCTTGGCAAGAGCAAGGCCTCCGAACAGGAAAATAGCTTCGGGATTTGTGTGAGCTACGACATCAGCAAGTTTAAATCCGAGCATCCTGCCTGTATGCTCAAAAGCCTGAAGAGCGACGGGGTCACCCCTTAACGCTGCATCATGGATAATCTTTGAATTCAGCTCATTAAAGCTCACTTCCCTCAGTTCACTGTCCATTATACTATCAGCCATTATTTTGAGCACTGTCCTTTTGATACCCGAGGCTGAGACATATGTTTCCAGGCATCCTTTCCTTCCGCAGCCGCATACCCTGTTAGAGGCACCCGGTCGTATAGCGGTATGCCCGATCTCACCGGCAAAGCCATTGGCACCATAAACGAGTTTCCCGTCAACTACGAACCCGCTTCCAAGCCCGGAGCCCAGTGTTATTACCACAAAATTCTTCATCCCTTTTGCCCCGCCATAGACCATTTCACCAACAGCAGCAGCATTGGCATC
>CAZSJH010000229.1:0-560 GCA_964607105.1 uncultured Rikenellaceae bacterium
ACCATATAATTGAAAAGATGGGTGACCTGAAATTCAGGGTAGGGCCCAAGTCCTTTTTCCAAACAAATACGGAACAGTCTAATAAACTTTATTCAGTTGCACTTGATTTTGCCGGCCTTACGGGTAAGGAAACAGTATATGATCTCTATACAGGTGCAGGGACCATAGCCAACTTCATTGCAGCAAGCAGTAAAAAAGTGATAGGCCTGGAGTATGTGCCCGAAGCGATTGAGGATGCAAGGCTGAATTTAAAGATTAACGAGATTACCAATACCGAGTTTTTCAGCGGGGACATAAAGGAATTATTAAGCTCTGAGTTTATAGGCAGGCATGGCCGGCCCGATGTTATTATCACTGATCCTCCCAGGGCCGGGATGCATGAGTCAGTGGTTAAAACCATCCTGGAAACAGGAGCAGAGAAGATAGTTTATGTCAGCTGTAACCCGGCGACGCAGGCAAGGGACATAGCCCTTCTGGTTGAAAAATATGAAGTGATTGCCGTCCAGCCGGTGGATATGTTTCCACAGACGCACCATGTCGAGAATGTAACTCTATTGCGA
>CAZSJH010000229.1:660-4663 GCA_964607105.1 uncultured Rikenellaceae bacterium
CTAACGACTAACGACTAACGACTAACGACTAACGACTAACGACTAACGACTAACGACTAACGTGACCCGTGCTATTCGGGCTTTTTAACTATTTAATATTTATTTAACCGGGATTATAAAATACTTACCTCACCCTTAGTCCTTCGTCGTAAATATGATAAAGGCTGAATTCTTTTACCAGTGCTTCTTTAATTGATCTGGTAATTTTAAGTCTGAATACCTTAGCATTGACAGCATCTATTTCCTGTATACGTTTATTGCCTATTGATATTCCTGAGGCTATAAGCTCCCATTTTCCGTTCAATTTTGCTTCAACTGAGTATTCCCTCACTCTCTGCCCCTTTGAAATATCTTCCCGTATCACAAGTGTATTAACGGTGCTTACACTTTTCAGTTTGATGATTAATTCTTGCCCTTGACCGGAGACGAATGCTGCCGCTTATCTCGGAATTCACCTTCACCCACAACCTTGAAATCGTGAACGCCAAGGAAAGAATTCCACCTTATACCAATATAAATACCTGGCTTAATACCATACTTACGGCATGAATTAATAAAATCCCTGACGATATCTCCTTTGCCGTCTTTCCATTTAACAGCTTTCAGGCAATATGGATTTACATCGCTCTGGTAAAGTGCAAAACCTGTTTCATGCGTTGCTGTCAGCAGGGCAAATTTTGCGCCTGCATCTTTTGCTGCTTTGATTCACTGGTCGGTATCCAGTTTCTCGGGATTGAAGATATTATAATCGGCAACAGGGTTTATACGGTTTAGTGCCTGGTTATATTTCCTTCCATCGAAAACATGAAGATCATAACTGAAAAGGACACCCAGTTCAGCTTCTGACCATTCCAGTTGTGCTTTGTCAGGCAAGTGGATATCCTGGTTACAGGCTGGCAGAGCTATTATCAACAACAGGAATTTGAGAATATAATTCATATCTTATTTCACTTTCAACTCATTCTCACCGTGTCCTCCAAAGTCCGGCACGGTTCAGAGAACCGCGCCAGCGGATCAGGAACTCACTCTCAACTCATCACTTTTGTCTTTTGTCTTTTGTCTTTTGTCTATTCAGATACTTCATGCTAATTTTTTCATAGGGATGGTCACCGGTAAAATCTACCCAGTATTGCTTTATAGTTCCCTTTATATCCCTATGCAATACAAGCAGCCCTATCAGGTTCGGGATGGTCATGAGAGCTATGGTTATATATGACAGAGACCAGATAATTGTAGTATCTGTGAATGATGCAATAAAGAACATTACTACATATATAATGCGGTAGTATATCACCGATTTGGGTCCTATCAGGTAAGTCAGCGCCCTGTCACCGTAATATGACCAGGAAATAGCTGTTGAGAAAGCAAACAGGAGAAGGCCTATAGATACAATATATTGTCCCCAGTGTCCAAAAAATCCGTTTTCAAATGCCTTGGCCGTTAATGGGGCACTGTGCATCAGTGACTTTCCTTCGATAACAATTTTTTCCGAAGATGATTTAACGAAGAGGCCTTTTATTTTTTCACCCAGTGTAGGCTTGTCGGCCTCGTCAATCACCAGTTTGCCGCCAATAATGTTAAGGCTGCCGGTGTACGGTTCAGACCCCTTCAGGAATTTGAATTCCTCTGCTTGCGACTCAGCATGCAGCAAAGTAATATCAGGAGTGGTGAGAACACCTTCTTCAATATCTATTGTCCCATCATACAAATCAAGCTTGGGAAGACTCTTCTTTTTGCTTATATGATCGCTGAGTATTTTTATGCCTTCATCTGTTTTATCGTTGTATTCCCCAACAACAAATTCCATATCGGCATCCTGAAACTGATTAACATGTTTCTTGTCCCATGTACCTGATGAAAGCAATACCAGACCGGTAAGGGTACATATGCATATAGTATCTATGAATGGTTCCAGGATTGCAACCATACCCTCAGAAACAGGCTCTGGTGCCCTGGCTGCCGAGTGTGCTATGGGTGCTGATCCCTGCCCGGCTTCATTGGAGAAGAGCCCCCTGTTTACTCCCCTGTTTATCGTCCAGGAGAGGGAAGCACCAAGAAATCCTCCTGTTGCTGCAGCACCCGTGAAGGCATCACCAAAGATGGCTACAAATGAAGGAATTATCTGGTCATAGTTTTTTAAGATAACAGCAAGTGCGCCTATAAGATATATCAGAGCCATTGCTGGAACGAGTGTTGATGTTACCTTGGCAATCCTTTTTATACCACCAATAATTACCAGGCCTAGTAGGATTGCAAGAATAAAACCCGTAATTATGTGGTTGATACCGAATGTGGAAAAGACAGAGTTTGATATGCTGTTAATCTGTGGAAGACTGCCTGTACCAAAAGAGCTGAGTACGGTAGCAACTGCAAAGAATCCACCCATTACAGCACCTATTTTTATGATTTTCCCACTCTTAAGTTTTAAGTTCAGCTTCTTCTTCATGTAATACATCGGTCCACCCGATACAGTACCGTCTGGCAGTATATCACGGTTCTTATGTGATATTGAAACCTCGACAAACTTGGTACACATACCTATCATGGCTGTTACCAGCATCCAGAAGAGTGCTGCAGGCCCGCCCAGGTGAATAGCCAGGGCCACACCGGCAATATTCCCTGTACCAACAGTACCCGAAAGGGCAGTTGTCAGAGCCTGAAAATGGCTGGTGTCGCCCACATCCTTGCTGTGGTCATATTTCCCCTTAACTATCCTTATAGCATGTTTGAAATATCTAATCTGGGGAAACCCCAGGTAAAGGGTGAAAAAAATACCTGTTCCTAACAGTAGGAATACAAACCAGGGATGACCTCCAATATACCCGTCAAGTTTTATGAGAAAATCGTTTATAGCCTGCATCATAATGAATTTAGGTTCCAATTAATTCCAACAAATGTAATAATTATTGGCAAAGTTAAAAGGGGAAGAAACATGCTGCAAAATATTAATAGTTAAGGGAGGGGATAAAGGTTGAGTAGGGTTGAGAAGGTTAAGAAAGCGGGAAATGGTTACGGAAATTGATAAAGTATAAAAGAAAGGGCCACTCTATGAAGCGGCCCAATCTGCGTAATCCAACTAAAACTGTGTAATCCGTGTTTACGTGAAGATAATTTGAGAACCCTCACCTCCGGCCAGTTCATAAAACTCTCCGACAGTTAATACGCCGGATACATGCTCTGTAAGATCTTCTTTCTTTAATTTGAACATATCCATAGCCAGTTTACATGCATATACCTTGCCGCCACCGGCTGTATAAAGATCCAGGAATTCTTCAATAGGAGGTACATCAAGATCATCCATCTGCTTCCGCATCATACCTGATACCATGGCTTCAACACCGGGAATTATACCCATGAGGGTTGGCATACGTGAGCCTAGACCTGGCATACGCATTCCAGGATTACCAACAACAGCTGTGTGAGGCTTCTTCATCCATTTCTTCACTATTCCTTCAAGACCGAAGAAGGTAAAAAATAGGTTCGCTTCAATACCTTCCATTACTGCACCGTTACCCATTACAAGTGCTGCGTAAATATCTTCAATATTACTTTTGGCACATATGATATTTACTTTTTTTATGGGATGTTTATTTTCATTCATAATATTCGTTTTATAGATTATACACAACTGGAAGGTTTTGGTATGCCTGCAATCTTTGTAGCTTTCTTAAGCGGAGCACCGGGAAAAAGTTGGTAGAATGTTTTTACATCAACCACCCCTGATTTATTAATTCCCCGAATTGAAAGAGCTTCACCGGCATCATTTTTTTGTCTTAGCATTTCAAGTACGGGAAAATGCTGATCGGTGAGTTCTATACCTTCTTCCTTTGCTACCTCTTTTGCTATTTCTTTAGTCCATTGTGAAGGATCTGTGAAATATCCTTCCTCATTTACGTCTACTGTTTTGCCTGCATAATTTTTTGTTGCCATGATATTTAATTGTTTAATTGTTTAATTGTTGAGTCCACTCCGAAAAGTCGGAATGGGCATGTTTAAATTGTCT
>CAZSJH010000230.1:0-4656 GCA_964607105.1 uncultured Rikenellaceae bacterium
GTGGGCAAATTTAGCGAGGAGCCAGACAGAGGAGAGGTTAATAAAAGACAAAAGACAAAAGACAAAAGACAAAAGACAAAAGGCAAAAGGCAAAAGTAAAAAGTATAAAGGTAAAAGTAATAAAAAAGACAAAAGTTATAGATATGAGAAAGTTAATTGTTTTATTTATTTCAGTTTTAACAATTGCACCCCTTACAGCCCAGGACCAGCCAAAATTCGGTATTCAATGGTCGGGCTTTGTTAAGAATGATTTTTTCTTTGATTCCAGGCAGACCGTTGCCGCAAGGGAAGGTTATTTCCTTCTCTGGCCATCTCCGGCGAATCTTGATCTGAGTGGTGAGGATATTAATGCAAGGCCAAATTTCAATATCCTGTCTCTTCAGTCAAGACTTAAAGCATCAATAAGCGGTCCGGATGCATTTGGTGCGCATACATCAGGTGTTATAGAGACCGATTTCTTTGCACAGGCTGATGATAATATTAACCTGCTGAGACTAAGGCATGCTTATGTTAAATTTGACTGGACCAACCTGGAAATACTGGCAGGACAGTACTGGAACCCGCTATTTGTTACAGATTGTTACCCAGGGACAGTATCTTTTAATACAGGTACACCCCTTCAATCGTTTGCCAGGAACCCACAGCTAAGAATGACCTGGAAATCATCAAATCTGAGCCTGACTGCAGCTGCTTTATCGCAGAGGGATTATGCCTCACGTGGCGAGGATGGTGTAAGTACATCCTACCTTCGTAATTCCGGTATCCCCGATATGCACCTGCAGGCAGTCTACAGCTCAGTAGACACTGAGAGCGGTACAGGCTTTGTTGCAGGTACAGGTATTGCCTATAAGATAATTGTGCCAAGGCTTGAAAGCTCTTTCGGTCCCGTAACAATGTTTAAGGTTGATGAAAAAGTTGGTGGCATGACTGCAATTGCATTTCTTAAATTACTGACAGCACCCCTGACGATAAAAGCACAGGTAAGATATGGGGAGAATATATCAGATGTTCTGGCAATAAGTGGCTTTGCAGTAAAAGATGTTGTGGATATTATCACAGGTGAACAATCCTACACCCCTTTAAGGAGTATGACATTCTGGGGGGAAATACACACAAACGGGTCGAAGGTACAGGCTGGTATTTTCGGTGGATTCTCAAGTAATATGGGAACAAAGGAAGCCATGTCAGGATCTGGCAACGATGTATATGGACTTGGACAAAATATTAGATCCCTGTACAGGCTTTCTCCAAGGGTAATGATCAATTCAGGGAAAACACGGCTGGCACTGGAACTTGAATATACATCAGCAAGCTATGGATCGGATTATGATATCAATTATATACCGGAGAATATAACTACCGTAAATAATTTAAGAGCTCTTCTGGCAGTATATTACTTTTTCTAATTCGTATCTTAGTATTGAAAAAGAACTGATTGATATTCTTTTATTGAATAATATTTAGAAAAGGCAATTACCGGGTTATCACCCTGTTCGCAGTATGGCAAGCGGTGGAATAAATAAATTCATAGTCAGTATTGTGCTTCCGTCAATACTCGCAATAGTATTGTTCATTCTTTCATTTTACCTGGTCCTCATACCACTGTTTGAGAATAATATGATGGACAGGAAGAAGGAAATGATAAGTGAGCTAACAAATACTGCATTAAGCCTTGTGGAAGACTATTATGATGATTTCAGCTCAGGAATATTGAAGGAAGAGGAAGCCATGACAATGGCAGCCGACAGGATAGGGGAAATGAGATACGGGGAGGATGGGAAAGACTATTTCTGGATTACCGATATGAGGCCTTATATGGTGATGCACCCGTACAGGAAAGAACTGAATGGAACCGATCTATCTAATTATACTGACCCCGACGGGAAGAAACTGTTCGTTGAATCAGTTAAAGTAGTTGAACAATCAGGGGAAGGATTTATAGATTATAAATGGCAGTGGCAGGATGATACAACCCTGATAGTCCCGAAACTATCATATGTTAAAGGATTTGATGAATGGCAATGGATAATCGGTACAGGTATCTACCTGGAGGACGTAAAACAGGAAATAAAACTGATCGAGAGGAACCTGCTATGGATAAGCTTCATCATCATATTGATTATTGCCCTGGCTCTTGCGTATATCAACCGGCAGAGCATGATGATAGAGAGAAAGAGAAAGGAGGCTGAACAGAAGTTATTGCTGTCAAGACAAAAGTACAAATCACTTGTTGAGGCATCTTCCGAGGGGACACTAATGATAAGTGATGGAAGGATAATTTATGTTAACCAGAAATTCCTTAACCTTTCAGGGTATGAAAGGAAGGATATAATGGATAAAAGCCTGGAAGGGATTTTTGAGCTGGAATGGAATGATATCACTGAATCATTTTCCGACCCCGGACTGTCAGTCAGCTTAGAATCATCAATAAAGTGCAGTGACAGTACAAAATTACAGGTTGTTGTCTCAGCTTCACGTGTTAAACACAATAATAGTTTTGGTTATATCCTTATTGTTAAGGAGCTGACAAAGAGTGATATGTTGCAGAAAGAAAAGAACAGGCTCAATTATGATATACAGACTACACTTATCCTGATGAACCAGAAGGCAGATAACCTGAAAAGTGACTTTATAAGCTGCGGATCTGGAACAAGCATTGCTGAAGCTGCCAGGTTGATGATTCGTAAAAAGAAAGATGTAGTTTTCATAAAACAGGGTGAACAGATCATAGGTGTGGCTGGATTGTCTGATTTTCTTAAAAGACAACTGGCAGAAGGTCGTGATCCTGGCGACCCCATTACAACAATAATGTCTGCTCCGGTGGTGTCGATAACTGAAGACGAACTGATAAACGAAGCCATACTGAAGTGTAGAACAGGTAATATTTCGCACTTGCTGGTAAGGAATAGGGATAATGAATATACAGGGCATTTAAGCTATCAAAGCTTGCTGGAGGCTCAGCAGAACTATACAGGGATGCTAACAGAGGAAATAAGTAAGACAGAAAGCACAGAGGAGATGGCTGCAGTGTACCAGCACATGAACGTGCTGATTGATGCTTTCATAGAAAGTGGAGTTAAAACAGAAAGCATTACAAGGGTCATATCAAATATAACAGATGCAATTAACAGGAGGATCATTAAACTGGCAATAGAGAAACAGGGCAAACCTCCATGTGAATTTTGTTTTATAGCGATGGGAAGCCAGGGAAGATGCGAACAGACACTTGTTACTGATCAGGATAACGGGATAATATTAAGTGATAGCTGCGATGACAGGCCTGATATTAAGGATTATTTTGTTAAGCTGGGGAAAAAAATAAATGATGGCTTGAACAGGGTGGGCTATAATTACTGCCATGGAAATTTCATGGCAGGGAACCCGCTTTGGTGCCTTGAAATTAATAAATGGAAAGAATTATTCTCAGGGTGGATAAGCAGTAGTGACCCCATGGGGCTTCTCGATGTTAGTATTTTCTTTGATTTCAGGTATATATATGGCGATTCTGCACTTGCTGATGAGCTGAGGAATCATATAAACAAAATGAGCAAAGACAAAGCCGTCTTCTTCTACCACCTGTCGCAGACGGTTACCAGACAAAAACTTCCGGTGGGAATTTTTGGGCAGATAGTTGGTGAGCATGATTCATCCGACAGTAATATTGTTGATACTAAAAAACTACTCTTGCCGGTTACAGGTTTTGCAAGGATATATGCGCTTAAATTGATGATAGGTGAGACAAACACACTGACTAGACTGGAGCATCTGAGGGGTGAAAAAAGTTTGTCTGACAGCTTCCTGGATGAAACCGTCCAGGCATACACGAAGTTGATGAACTTGCGCCTGTCTCAACAGGTCAGTCAGGTAATGTCGGGGGAAGAACCCGGGAATACCATTGATGTAAATAAACTAACCGATATAGAGAGATCAACCCTGAAGAAAGTACTGGGGGTTATCAACGAAATCATTATTAAGCTGAAATCCGATTTCAAAGGTGTTTTATAAAGGAAATAGTGAATAAATAACGATTAACGATTTAAGAACTCTGTCAAAAATCGTTAACCGATATTCAAAATTTTCTCATCTTGCCACTTTCAGGCATTCTTATCACTCATCACTTTCTTTTCTCTGCCGGATAAAGAACTGGAATTCCTGATTGCCCCTGTTCATCTGAAGAGATTTCCTCTTTGATAAATTCTATGTCGCGAACAGTTTTTACCAGCCTGATAAATTCCCTACGGTAACCTTCTTCATCGGCACCCCTGGCATTAAGGGCCATTTCAATTATGGAGTCGAGGCTGGTATTGCCTTTGTACTCAGAATCCCTTAATAACATTCCGAAGCCTGCAACTGCAGCAGAGAATCGCAGGTCTTCCGATGATTCATCAAATGCAAGAACTTCCTTTTTAATCGGTATTTCCATCAGGATACTCTTTTCCCCTTCAGGTTTTTTGTACCTTAACTTAATGGTTAGGAGCTCTTTACTGATATCCTGTTTAACTACCCTTCGTTCCTCCTGGTATTTAAGTGGATCAATAGATGGACCCTCCTCCTCTGAACCTACAGGAACCAGCTCATATATAGCCGTTACGGTGTGCCCTGCACCCATTTCACCGGCATCCTTCCTGTCATCATTAAAATCTTCATCGTTAAGCA
>CAZSJH010000231.1:0-4652 GCA_964607105.1 uncultured Rikenellaceae bacterium
TATTATCCTGTTCCTCCTGACATTTTATGAAGGACCTGAAAAGAAAAATATACTCAGTCCACCACTGGATATTCCATTAATACTTTCAGCCAATTTTGGTGAACCAAGGACAGATCATTTTCACTCGGGTGTAGACTTTAAAACTGAGGGTGTTACAGGCAAAATGGTTTTTGCTGCTGCCGACGGATATGTATACCGTATCGTTGTTAGTCCGACCGGATTTGGCAAGGCGCTTTATGTTAAGCATGAAAACGGTCTGTCGACTGTATACGGTCATCTTAGTATGTTTATCCCTGATATAGAAGAGTTTGTACTGAAACAACAGTATGAAAAGCAGAAGTTTGCAGTTAACCTTTTTCCTGAAGCCGGTCAATTCAGGGTAAATAAAGGACATTTAATTGCCTATTCCGGCAACAGTGGCAGCTCGATGGGTCCGCACCTGCATTTCGAAGTAAGAAAATCATCCGGGGAGATTCCCCTGAACCCCCTGCAGTTTTATAATATTGAGGATAATATAAAGCCTGTGATAAATAGTGTTGCCATATACCCGGCAAACAAGCACTCTGAGGTGAATGGCAAAAGAAAAAAACTGATAGTGAATACAGTGGGTAACAGGGATAAATACTCCATCAATTATAAGGAGCCTATCAGTGTCTCAGGCCCGCTTGGTTTCGGAATAAATACCTATGACTATTTTAACAACAGCTGGAATAAGTGTGGAGTCAGGATAATAAACCTGAGAGTTGACAATAAATTAATTTACAGCCATACCATAGATGAATTTTCATTCTCCGAAACAAGGTATATAAACAGCCATATAGATTATGAAGAGAAAGTAAAAAACTCCTCTTATATTCAAAAAACTTTTCTGGAGCCAAATAACAAGCTGAGTATTTATAACCATCTGATAAATAATGGTATAATTGAATTCGCAGACGGAAAGGAACACCATATAGAAATAAGTGTTGCAGATTTTAATGACAATTATTCATCCGTGAGTTTCTCTATCAAATCAGATCCGGTAAAATCAAATGAGATAATTGAACGACCGGGACTTGTTATGCCTTTCGGGCAAAAAAATACAATTAGCCATCACGACATCAAGTTATTATTTCCCGAAAATTGTTTTTACGATTCAATCTATTTTGATTACAGGAAGGCACCGGCCCACCTTGCTGACCTTTTTTCTGACATCCATTATATCCATAATAAATACACACCGGTACACAGGAATTTCAGTATAGCAATTAAACCATCTACTGCAATAAATAATGAACTCAGGAACAAACTGTGTCTTGTATACATAGATAAAGAGAACAGTAATATGATTTCATATGCGGGCGGAAGCTGGGTTGATGGCTTTGTCGAAGGATCCGTTAATAGACTGGGGATTTATGCAATAGGAATTGATACAATAGCTCCTATTATTACCCCTGTACGATTTCGCAATAATGCAACACTGGGTGAAAAATCTGAACTACGAATCAATATGAGTGATAATTTCAGTGGTATTAGTAACTATGAAGCATTTATCGACGGGCAATGGGCGCTTTTTGAATGGGATCCCAAGAATGAATTCCTGTCCTATAAGCCTGACGAGGATTATTTACAAAAAGGTAATAAACACAGGCTGGAATTATCAGTAAGTGATAACCGGGAAAATGAAGCCAAACTTAGTCTTGATTTTTACTGGTAAATATGTGTAGTTACAAGTTACGTGTAAACTATTAACGAGCAGCCAGGAACACTTTCTACCATAGTTTTTCCGGATATATCCCCTTATCAACCTTTCCCTGCAGGCTGCTCACAACAAAAGGCCTGTCTTCCCTGTAGGTCACTCCAAACCATCTCTCATCCGTCATCAGTACCTGTATGTTGATCTCCCCCTTTTTTACATAAACATCCAGAGAAGTAGGTATATCAAGTTCTGCTTTCGGATCACCTGCACTTCTTTCAATGAAATTAACAAATTCATCTTCCAGGTATCTGAAACAAGATGGTTTAAAGCCAAAGAGGTTCATTGATACTATTTCATCACCTGTAAATTCAATCTCCCTTCTTTTCTCCCCGGGTGCAAATATTCCGTCCGGTCTTTTCTCTAACATCCTGGTTTCAACCATATGAACAAGATTACCATTTTCATCAACCTCGCAGACTCCCCGGTTAACATGTCCGTGATCGGAAAGGGTGTTAGCCATTTTGTAACCAACAATACAATAATTATTGTCGTTTTTATCATTGACAAGGAAGTCATGTAGTATTTTAAAAGAGTCGACACCGTAATAATCATCCGAATTGATTACTCCAAACGGTTCCTTGATTTTGTTTCTTGCAACCAGTATGGCATGACTGGTACCCCATGGCTTTTGCCTCTCAGGTGAAGGCTTATAGCCTCGTGGCAGGTCATCAAGATTCTGGAATACATAATCAATATCCACTTTACCTTCAAGTGGTTTCATAAATGATGATTTAAACTGTTCCTCAATATCTCTTCGTATAACGAAAATTATCTTTCCAAAACCGGCCCTCGCCGCATCAAAAATTGAATAGTCAATAATTGTTTGCCCGGCCGGGCCAACTTTATCAAGTTGTTTATCACCTCCATAACGGCTACCCATACCTGCGGCCAATACTAGTAAACTTGGTTTCATCATTTATTCCTTTTAATTAAAGCACCAAAATTAAGAATTTTTTTTCACTACCTTTGGTCCTGTTTCAAATAAAATAACAGTATTTTTAAAACTAACTTACAACTGATACACAATATCTTAATGTTTAAATAATTATTTCGCGGTATGAAAAAGACAATCTTGATTTTAGTTACAGGACTGATGATTGCTGGCATAGCTCTTCCCATAGCTAATGCCTGTACTAATTTTTTAATTACTAAAGGAGCAAGTAAGGATGGCTCAACAATGATCACATATTCTGCCGACTCTCATGTGCTGTATGGTGAGTTATATTACTGGCCGGAAAGAAACTGGGAAGCGGGTTCTTTGCACGAAGTTTATGAATGGGATACAGGCAAATACCTCGGGACCATCCCACAGGCTGAGCATACATACAATGTTGTTGGTAATATGAATAATCACCAGCTGGCTATAGGAGAAACAACTTACGGGGGAAGGGGAGAACTCAGGAGCGAGGGTATAATAGATTATGGCAGCCTGATATATATAACTTTGCAGAGAGCTAAAAATGCCCGGGAAGCAATTAAAACAATGTCTGAACTTGTTGATGAATATGGTTATTGCAGTTCTGGTGAGTCATTCTCAATAGCCGACAAAAATGAAGTATGGATAATGGAGCTTATAGGTAAAGGACCAGGCAAGAAAGGAGCTGTTTGGGTTGCTAGAAGAATCCCCGATGGTTATATCTCCGGTCATGCCAACCAGGCAAGGATCACAACTTTCCCCCTGGCTGACGGCAAGAAATCGATTACCTCTAAAGAGCTTGAAAGAATATTCGAGGCGGATGTGGAAACAGTATACGCCTATGACCTTATTGATTTGGCCAGGGAAAAAGGCTGGTTTGATGGCAGGGACAAAGATTTCAGCTTTAGTGACACATATGCCCCTGTTAACTTTGGAGCAGCCCGTTTTTGCGAAGCACGAGTATGGGCTATGTTTAACCGTGTCAATGATAAAATGGGTAAACACCTTAATTATGCCATGGGCGAAGACCTAAGTGAGCGTATGCCATTATGGATAAAGCCTGACCAGAAGATTAGTGTAATGGATGTGATGGAACTAATGAGGGATTATTACCAGGATACTCCAATGGATATGTCAAAAGACATTGGCGCAGGCCCCTTTGCCAGTACAGTAAGATGGAGACCAATGACATGGGAGGTAAACGGAGAAAATTATTTTAACGAGAGAGCAACCTCAACCCAGCAAACTGGTTTTTCATTTGTTGCACAGTGCCGCAACTGGCTGCCTGACCCGGTCGGAGGCATTTTCTGGTTCGGTGTCGACGATACGTATTATACAGTCTATTCACCAATGTATTGTGGAATGCAGGATGTACCTCACTCATTTGAAGTAGGTAATGGTGATATTATGACCTTCAGTGATGATGCTGCATTCTGGGTATTTAACCAGGTATCAAACTTTGCCTATCACAGAAGGATGCCCGTGGAGAATGATATTAAAACCAGGCAAAAAGAACTGGAGGAAGTATTTATTGAGGAAACAGCTATAATTGATCAAATAGCTGCAGAATTATATAATACCGATCCGGCACTGGCAAATAAATATTTAACTGATTATTCTGTTGAAGCAGGCAATAAGACAGTATCCGAATGGAAGGACTTCTATGCTTTCCTGTTCACAAAGTATATGGACGGCAACGTGAAAGAAAAGAGAGAAGTTCCGGAAGGCTACAAGTATGTAACTCCCAAACTGTCACAACCCGGGTACAGTAAGGAATGGTACGAAATCATTGTTAATACTACAGGAGACAAGTTCAAGGAAAAATAGTTGATAGAGTTGATAGAGTTGATAAGGTTTATAAAGTTAATTGTCTGCTAATATTTATTCCCACGTTCTTTATTATTAAGAAAACTTATTATATATTTGCGAGCTCAAAATACTAAGGATTATGAACTTGATGAACGTTGTTGAAAAGGAATACGCTTTACAAAATAATTT
>CAZSJH010000232.1:0-4616 GCA_964607105.1 uncultured Rikenellaceae bacterium
GTGGGAGGGAGCCTTTTGTCGTTCGACGTTTGTCTTTTACCGGAAATCTTTATCTTTGCCATAACACTTTTTATCAAAACAGTAACACCATGTCGGTAATACGTTTCGGGGTTTCAATGAGCAGAGTGGATTAATTAATGAAAAACTGAAGATGGAAAGTTATACAGCATTATTATTAACTGCCATAACCATTGGTGTGGTACATACGATAGCCGGTCCTGATCATTACCTGCCCTTTGTTGCACTTTCTAAATCTCGCAACTGGAGCATGGTTAAGACGGTAAATATTGTAATAATAAGCGGACTGGCCCATGTGTTAAGCTCTGTGGTTATAGGTTTTATAGGGATAGGTGCCGGTATAGGCTTGTCAAAACTGGAACTGTTTGAAGGTTTCAGGGGAAATATAGCTGCATGGTTACTGTTTTCTTTCGGTGTAGCCTATACTACCTGGGCAGTATTCAGGCTTATACGCAGGAAGAGCCATGTACACAGTCACCTGGAAAATAAAAACGGCAACAGGCAATTAACAGTGTGGATAATCTTCCTAATATTTCTTTTTGGACCGTGCGAGCCTCTGATACCGATAATTATGTATCCGGCAGCCGAACATAACTATGCGGCAGTTGGACTTGTAGCACTGGTGTTTGCCGTGGCCACAATCGGGACAATGCTTATTAGCGTTTTGGTATTGCTTAAAGGATTCACACTTGTTAAAATGAGTTCGATAGAGAAATACCAGCACCTAATCGCAGGGTTTGCCATTATGCTGTGTGGTGCAGGAATATTGTTCCTGGGACTGTAGGATTTCAAGTTTCAGGTTTCAGGTTTCAGGTTTCAGGTTTCAGGTTTCAGGTTATTGAAACCAATAATTATATAGCCGGTATTATTATAAAGTTATTCTCAACTCCTTCTCCACTTTATTCAACTTTTTCAACCCCATTTTTGTCTCTAAGTCACTGGGTCTCTTCGTCTCTTAGTCTTAAATTCTACGCTCTGTGTCCTGGTGCCGCGTTCCGGGTTTGGGATTTAGAATCTGAGGGAGAGACAGCTGAGGCCGCCATCGAGTTTGCGGAATTCAGAGACATCAATTTCAATGATATTATAACCGGCATCTTTTATTCTTTGCCTTGTTATGGGGTGGACGGCCGGAACTAAAACGTTATCATTTACCCATATGCAATTTGCAGCATAGCTCTCAGCAGGGTCAATTTCAATAATATTAAAGTTTTGAAATTCCTTCTTTCCCCGAAATTCACCTGCAGCGAGGAGTGTGTTGTTTTCAAGGTATGACACTCCTGTTTTGAGGTGTAATACATCTTCAAGTTCAATAAAGGAACCGGTCATACCATATTTTTCCAGGAAAGATATCACCTGTCCGGCTCCTTCAAGGTTGGTTCTTTCGGAAATCCCGATATAAAAATGTGAACCAACCATCATGATATCGCCTGCCTCAACGGTACCTGGTTCCGATACTTCATAGATATTTTCGAAATATCCTGTAAGTACTTCCCTCATACCTATCACCTCTCCCCTGCGCGACATGGCTCCAGGCCTGGTTAAAATGGCATATGATGGTGTAAGTAAAGCAGTATCTTCCACAAAAACTGAGTCGGGGTAGCTCTCGTCGGCATCGAGCACGATTGTTTCAAGACCGCATGCCTGTAAGGCTTCAACATACCTGTCGTGTTGCTGAAGGGCAAGGTCATAATCGGGTATGCCCAGATCAGATGATCGCAAGCCCTTAATCAGGCTTTTTCCGGGTTTTCGTAGTATAGCTTTACTGAACATAAATATTTGCCGTTCTTGAATTTTTACGATACAGGGTTTTTGTAAATGCTAAGATAACGAAGTTACTTTAACACCAATAGTGCAGTATATTGCAAAAAAACTATTCACCCCCTCAAGGGGTGGTGGGTTGTAATATTGTATGTATCCACCCGGGGTGTAACCCGGGCTATTACTATTCACCACCTGCCGGTGGTGTATATGAGTTGTATTCGCTGTTCCTACCCGGGCTAAAATTATTGACTCGCTCCGCGGGTGGCAGGTTGATTTTCAGGAAGTTTTATCAATATCAAGTCTTTCCATAACAGTGTTTTTATAGCTCCTGCTAACAGGTATCTGTTTTTTACCTATTTCAATATATTCTGTAGTAAATTAATCTATATTAGCCATGGATACTATAAATGAGCGGTGTGTCCTGAGGAAATCATTTTGAGGTAGTCTGCCCTCGATACTCGATATTGTTTCTCTTGTAATTACCGTTTTACTACCAAGATGGATTTTCAGATAATCGCCAATACTTTCTATATAAAGTATTTCATCAAAACAAATTTTTATCATTTTCCTATCGGACCTCACAAATACATGATCACTTTTAAGCTGCTTTGTTACTTTTTCGGGGATGTTTTGTGCCGAGGTATTCTCCTGAAAATATTTATTCACAGCCTGCAATAACCTTTCAAATGATATTGGTTTAAGCAGATAGTCAACAGCCTGCAGGTCAAAACCATCAACAGCATATTCGCGGTAGGCGGTTGTAAAGATGATCCTGATGTTCTTATTAATTGATTTCGCAAAGGATAGACCGGAGATAGAAGGCATATTAATATCCAGGAAAATAAGATCTATTTTTTTCTCATTAATGATATTGAATGCTTCAATAGCGCTTTTACAGCTTGCCACAACATTGACGGATTCGATCAGTGAGAGATGATTCACCAGTATATCCCTGGCAATGGGCTCATCATCAACTATTATGCAATTAATCTTATCAGGCATTCCGGATCTTGTTTATATTGAAAATTGAAAGATGCACTCTGTACTTATTATCCACTGTTATATGCTCCAGCTTATAGTTGTTGCTATAATTAAGGTCAAGCCTCTTCCTGATGTTTTCAATTCCTATCCCTTTCTCATTGTAATCTTTATTATTGCCAATAAAGGAATTTATGACGGCAAAATCGAAGCTGTCTTCCTGCATGTGGATTTTTATATCAATGTTGAGATAACCGTCAACTATGCTCCCGTGTTTAAAGGCATTCTCAATAAAAGGTATAAGTAACATGGGGGCTATCTGCGTTTCATTGTTGATCTCATCAGACGAAAATGTAACTTTCAGGGTATCTTCAAAACGTATTTTTTCCAGTTCAATATATTCCTGTATATGCAGCACTTCTTCTTTAAGGCTTACCCTTGGTTTGCTCACCTGGTAAAGGATATAGTCCAGCAGGTTAGATAATTTGAGGATTATTTCCGGTGTTTGTTTTGATTGTTTCAGGGCAAAACCATAAATGGTATTCAAAGTATTAAAAAGGAAGTGTGGATGTATCTGTCTTTTGAGATAATGAAGCTCCTGGTCTTTGAGTTGCAGCTGAGTTGCCAGTATTTTATTCTGCAGCTCTTTATTCCTGGAAATGGTTGTGAAATTATGGTTTAAAATACTTATTGAGCTTACAACCCCGACAACCAAATATAACAGTACCAGGATAAAGAGGAAATTCTTGCTCATTGGCGGCATCCTGTCAATATTAAAATCCAGCAGGAATACGAGGCATCCATAAATAATAATGGCTATAATATATGAGGCAATGACAAAGGTGTAAAAACTGTAGAGGATAAAGTGCAGGTATTTCTTGTTCAGCAGGAATCGTGGTATAAGAAAATACACGGTAAAATATGTAAGGCTGGCTGTCAGTGGCAGCAGGAAACCAGAAAACCACATTACATAAGCTCTGTCGTCCGAGTTATAACTGAAAAAATATACAAAAAAGAACCATACAGCTATCCAGAACAGGATATGAAAGGGGATATACCTTATATGTTTAAGCCGGGTGTTCAAATCTTATTTTGTTTTAAACCAGCAGTTGTTCAACAATATTACGTAAAATACAAATATCGGCAGAAATATATCGATGAATTGCAGGTTTTAGGGTAAATTATGCAGATTTATACTCCATTCTACATTTTATCTTATTGAAGAGGTTATTCAAAGCTTTAAATTCCAGTCTCGTCGCAAAAAAAATCAGGCTAGAATATTGCTGTTTATATTTGGTTTAGTATTAATCAAAAAACCATAATATCATGAATGCTATTATTGATAAATTAAACGATGGCGGTCCATTCTTCACTTACCCCATGGTGGTAATGTTGATAATAATTATTGTACTTTTTATCAGGGGCCTTATTCAGAAAGGTCTTAATCAAAAAACCGTATCCCTCTTAATTTCTTTTGGGTGGTTTACCGTAGCCTGGGCTTTCCTGGGGCACACTATTGGCTTAATTACGGCCTTTGACAGCATAGGGGCTCATGGTGAGCTTGCCCCCGAGTATGTTGCAGCAGGTCTGAAGATAGCCCTGCTGAACCTTCTAATGGGTGCGGTGCTTTTTCTGCTTGCAAGGATAAGTATTATTATTCTTATCTGGGTGCAGAAAAAAGCGTAAAGAATATAGAGAGATAAATATCTAATGCTGATTGTAGATTTTTGAATTCGAATGTTATGGATAATCAAGCTATGTTTATCGAAAGATTTCTATGGGCGATTTTTAACAGGACATGTATGTTTACATTATATGGGCATGCCCTTTCGCATGGAGCATCACAATGAAAACAGCGT
>CAZSJH010000233.1:0-1129 GCA_964607105.1 uncultured Rikenellaceae bacterium
TGGCTGGTAATGTATCAGCTTTCAATACTGTATGGACATATGATATATACCAGAGCTATATCAGGGGAGCAACTGATGATAAAGAGGGTGATGAGAAGCACTATCTCACGGTTGGTAGAGTTACAACCATATTCGGGGTGTTACTCAGTATAGCCGCTGCCTATCTTGCGAGCAAGTTCGGTAATATAATGGATTTCCTGCAGACCATATTTGCAATGATAAACGCACCTCTATTTGCCGTAATATTCCTTGGAATGTTCTGGAAACGTACAACAGGACACGGGGCGTTCTGGGGCCTGCTTCTTGGTTTTGTGTTTGCTCTGCTGCATCATGGTCTGACTTCGCCCGCAGGATCAGATACACTGGTAAAAGGAGGATGGATTGCAACGGTGCATACCTATCCCGTTGAAATGGCACAAAACTTCTGGACTGCCATAATAGCTTTCTCAGCAAGCACAATAATTACTGTTGTATTAACATTGCTAACGAAGAAATTAAAAACAGATCAGCAATTGCGTGGACTGGTATATGCTCTTACACCTCACGAGGTAGATACAGATCTGCCATGGCATAAGAGACCATTGACCCTCGCAATCGTTGTTATAGTAATATTTGTATTTTTAAGTGTAATATTCTGGTAGGAGGAAACAAAAATGGTAGATATAAGAATTCCAATAGGTTTAATGTTTTCAATAGTCGGTGTACTGATAACCATATTTGGCATTTTCACATCGTCAGATTCAGCAATGTATGAGAAATCACTGGGCGTTAATGTGAATCTCATAATGGGATTGATAATGCTCGTGTTTGGTGTGATTATGCTGTTTTTTGCATTCCGGAAGACAAAGAAGAAGAAAGAATCACAATAATCATATAAATAGGAAATTACAGGAGATCCTGTAATTCCCTTTGTGGTTAATAGTCATTTTATGGAAAACAATAAAATCAACCGAAGAGGTTTTGCCAGTGATAATAATGCCGGTGTGCATCCGCAAATATTGAAGGAAATAGAAAGAGTCAACAAAGGCCATGTTATTGGTTATGGTGACGACCAGTATACCAGTGAAGCAAAAGAGTTGTTCAGGATAATTTTCGGACCTTCAACCGAGGTATATTTTGTGTTTACGGG
>CAZSJH010000233.1:1139-4611 GCA_964607105.1 uncultured Rikenellaceae bacterium
CTGCAGCCAATGTTTTGGGCCTTACCGGTGTGACCAGGTCCTGGAATTCAGTGATTACAGCATTTTCCGCACATATAGAACAGGATGAATGCGGGGCTCCGGAGAAATATACAGGCTGCAAGATTCTGACCGTGGATACTCCCGATGGTAAATTAAAAAAAGAAAATCTGACAAAGCATCTCCACGGCTTTGATTTTGAACATCACTCACAGCCAAAGGTTGTTTCAATAACCCAGGCCACGGAGATGGGAACGGTATATACCCCTGAAGAAATACGTGACCTGGCCGATTTTGTACACGGATATAAAATGTTATTGCATATGGACGGCGCCAGGATCGCAAATGCAGCTGCTTCCCTCAACCTGCCATTCCGGGATTTTACCACCGACGCAGGAGTGGATGTGCTCTCATTCGGCGGGACAAAAAATGGGATGATGTATGGAGAAGCAGTATGCTTTCTTAAAGAAGGGTTGTCCGATAGCTTTAAATATATTAGGAAACAGGGTATGCAACTCGCATCTAAAATGCGTTATGTCTCAGCACAATTCATTGCATATTTTAAAAATGACCTGTGGCTCCAAAATGCCATGCATGCAAATATGATGGGGAGAAAGCTGGCTGAAAGGCTTATGAAAATAGAAGGTATAAGAATTACTCAGGATGTGAATGCAAATGGGGTGTTTGTAATTTTGCCAGACGATGTGGCGGCTAAAGTAAGGTCAAGCTATTTTTTCTATCCATGGAACGAGGAATTATCTGAATACAGGTTGATGACCAGCTGGGATACCACGGAAAAAGATATAGAAGGATTTGCTGATCTGCTGGAAAAGAAAATGAAAGAATATTACGGATGAAGTCAGGGAAGTAAAAGAGAACTGTCGCCGTAGCTGAGGAAGCGGAAATTGTTTTCCAGTGAATATTTGTAAATCTTCTTCCAGTTATTACCTGCAAAAGCAGCTACCAGCAATAACAATGTACTACCAGGTAAATGATAATTCGTTATTAAGCCTTCAACTATTCTCATTCGGTATCCTGGTACTATAATTATACCAGTCCTTGCCTCCAGATGTTGCAGCATATTTCTATCCATATAATCCAGAATGGTTTCCAGGTATTTTTCGTAAGTGATATCAGATTGCTTATCATATGGATACCATTGTTGAACACTGATTTTCCCTCCCGGTAAGATGTGACCAGCACTTATCTGATGGCCTATCCAATAGAGGCTTTCAAGTGTACGAAGTGATGTTGTCCCCACGGCAATAACACGTTTGCCTACAATACTCTCTATAGTATCCCTGTCTATCCTGAAATGTTCAACATGCATTCGGTGACTACCAATGGTATCGGATTTTACAGGGACAAATGTACCTGCCCCCACATGAAGAGTAACAGGAGCTGTTTTGATACCCTTTTTCTCTATATCCGACAGTACCCTGTTTGTAAAATGTAAACCTGCAGTAGGGGCTGCAACGGATCCATCCTCCCTTGAATATATTGTCTGATAACGGGTTTTATCAATATCCTCATCTTCCCTTTTTAAATAGGGGGGAACAGGAACATGTCCTGACATATTCAATATCTCACTGAAGCTTAATTTATCATTATCCCATTTGAATTTTAACAGGGAGTCTTTATCCATTCTTTCTATTTGTTCCGCGAACAGCTTAACTTTTTTACCCTTATACTGTAGCTCCATTTTTAATATGCCTTCTTTCCATTTCTTCCTGTTGCCTACGAGGCATCTCCATTCGACTGATGTTCTTGCCGAGAAGTTTCTCTCGTAGTCTGATGGTTTTTCCGGTTCAAGGCAGAATATTTCAATAATTGCACCAGTAGCTTTCCTGAATATAAGCCTTGCCCTTATTACCCTGGTCTGGTTATATACCAGGATATCATTATCTGCCAGGTAATTACCAAGGTTATGGAATATATCCTCCCGTATACTACCCTGGCGGTAAATGAGGAGTTTTGATGAATCCCTGTCTTTCAAGGGATATTTTGCAATCTTCTCCTCAGGCAATATGTAGGCATAATCCTTTATCCTAATATTTCTGGGATCTTCAGCCACTGTTTATCAAAGATTTTAGTACCCGGGGCATTAAATGCTAAATGCTCCCTTAAGATGCGCAAAATTAACTAAATTTGTTGGTAGCAGCATTCAATAATTAATCAAATGAAGCAATATGGCTTATAAGAGTTTTGATCCTTATACGGGAACGGTAAGTAAAAAGTATGAAATGATCAGCAATGAAGAGCTGGACAATATTATTTTTTCATCATCACGGGCTTTCAGGAAATGGAGAAAGGTTGATGTCGAGAAAAGGCAGGATCTTCTTTTCAGGCTCGCTGAGCTACTGGAGATAGAAAAGGATTTTCATGCAGCAACAATAACATCTGAAATGGGCAAACCAATAAGCCAGTCCCTGGCTGAGGTTGAAAAGAGTGTGCTTGCATGCAGATATTATGGCGATCGGGCTGATGAGTTTCTTAAACCCCGGAAACATACATCCTCAGCAGGATCATCCATCGTCAGGTTTGATCCACAGGGGATAGTCTTTGCCATTATGCCCTGGAATTTTCCGTACTGGCAGGTAATAAGATGCATGGCACCTGCCCTGGCTGCAGGCAATACCATGCTGCTCAAACATGCCTCCAATGTGCCTCAATGTGCTGAAAATATTGAGAATGCGGTTAGTAAGGCCGGATTTCCCGTTGATGTGTTCAGGAACCTCTTTATAGATCATGATCAGGCAGCGCAGGTAATAAAATCAGAGTTCGTGCGATCGGTTAGCCTGACAGGCAGCAATATGGCTGGGGAAGAGATTGCCTCAAAAGCAGGAGCAGGCATAAAAAAACTGGTTCTTGAACTGGGTGGTAATGATGCTTTTATCGTTTTTAATGATGCCGACCTTGAAAAAGCTGCCGAATCCCTTGTTTACGGGCGTTTTCAAAATACGGGGCAGAGTTGCATCGCTTCCAAAAGGCTTTTTGTTCATGAACAGGTGTACCCTGAATTCCTGAGCCTTATAACGGGGCGCATTAAAGCATTAAAGATCGGTAATCCTACCCTTCAGGATACTTTTATAGGGCCACTGGTGAATAAATCCGCAGTAATGGAACTGGAACGTCAGGTTAATAAAACTGTTGAAATGGGTGCTGAAATAATACTGGGAGGTAAATACGGGAATCCCGGTGATTGTTTCTTTGAACCTACTGTTCTGGTTAATGTTTCTTATGACAGTCCACTTGCCAGGGAGGAAGTGTTCGGTCCCGTATTGCCGGTTTTTAGTTTCAGGGACTATGATGAACTGGTATGCAGGGTGAACGACTCAAGGTTCGGACTGGCTTGCTCGGTATTTACTGAAAACAGTAAAATTATTGAACACTTATCTGAGGATATTGATAGTGGGACAGTGGTATTTAACAGTTATACAAAGTCTGACCCGGCTCTTCCTTTCGGAGGGGTAAA
>CAZSJH010000234.1:0-4601 GCA_964607105.1 uncultured Rikenellaceae bacterium
TCGTCATACAATAAACTTACTATTGTTACATTGGCATTTCCATCCTCCCCGGCAGGCCCGGTAGGCCCGGTAGCACCCGTAGGACCGGTAGGTCCCTGAGGACCGGTGGGTCCCTGTGGGCCTTCAGGTCCTTCGCAGGCAAAAAGTCCGGCAAGAGCAATCAGTAGTAAAAGATTCCCTAGTTTTTTAATTGTTGTTTTCACGGTTAAAAATTTTAGTTAGTAATTAATAAAACAGGATGATAATATATTCCATATCCATTTCCCAGATATTTTCAAACTTATTTTTTTCAAGATAACATTATATATAGCCAAAATCATTATTACAAACCAATTATTGGGCAAGTTGTTAAAGTTATGAACGATTCTTTTTATTGTTGAGGCGTTTAATTGTTAAATCGTTGAATCGGGTTTTTAAGGGTTGAAAGGTTGAACTGTGTAATTGTTGAATTGGGAACGCAGATTACTCTGATTAACGCTGATTACGCAGAGGATTTTGAGTAATGCGAACAGGGAATGCGAAACTGTTGCGAAATTAAGAGAGCAGGGCCAATCAAGCGGAAGCATGATAAGTTGCGAGGGCCTGGTGACCGAGCAACCCGGTAATTGTTGACAGACCATAATTATCTGGCAACAATTACCAGAGACCTGTGGAGAATTATAAATGAGTTTATTAATCAATAGGAATCAAGATTCTATGGTAAAATTGATTCTGTAAGACCTTTGATCTTCAACCAATATTCCTTTGAAAAAATGTAATACAATATATAAATCCGTACGGAAGAGAGTGAAAAGACACAGTAATATTAAAAGGTGTAATGGCTCTAATTATCACTTTGTTAAGGATTAGGTGGTGATGATTTAAGAAGTGTCTATTAGATTAAAATAGTGCTGTCGGATTTATAGTTAAAAATTCTTGCCATGGGAAGTTTTTATTGTCAATAAGATAAGTAGTAGAAGGATTAAATTTATTCCGGAATGAGGATAATCCTTTTTTATTTTCCGCTACTTTGCTTTTTACTTCTATTGCAATTGTTTTAGACTGTTTTTCTAAAACAAAATCAACTTCATCATTGCGTTCTCTCCAATAATAAACCGAATAATTTTCTTTTTGCGATTGGTTTATAAGATAAGAACCTATGGCGGATTCAACTATGTGACCCCATTCTCGTGGGCTGTTTAAGGTTTCAGAAAAATGTTTTGATTGCAGTGCAGAAAGCAAAGCATTATTATAAACCTGGAACTTTGGACTACTTGAGCGTTTTCGAATTTGTGTGGAGGAATATTTCTCAAGGCCGGTAAGGAGACCCGCCGTATCAAGAAGTCTTAGATAGTGCGACAATGTAGTTGTATTACCTGCATCATGTAATTGTCCCTGAATTTTATTGAGGGAAAGAATTTGACCTGAGTATGTGCAACCTAATTCAAACAGGTTTTTAAGCAAGGCAGGTTTATCAATGCGTGTTAGCATGAGTATGTCTTTTGAGATGCTGGTTTCGATAATTGAATCGCGTATATAGGATTTCCATCTGTTTTCATTTTCTACCAGCCCGGCACTACCGGGATAACCACCAAACCAGGCATATTTATCTTCGTCCCAGCCAAATGCCGTTTTCATTTCACTGAGTGTCCAATGCGTAAGGTAAATTGTTTCAAAACGACCGGTTAATGATTCTGTAAGGCCTTCCTGCAGTAAAAGCCGTGAGGAACCAAGCAGGATTACTTTCAGTGGAGAGCCATTCCTGGAATCTTCGTCCCACAATTTTTTAATAATCTCACTCCAATTCGAAATTTTCTGTATTTCGTCAATAATCAATAGAAACTCTTTATAACCCTTTAATTTAATTTTATTTCTGGCTGTTTCCCATATTTGGGCTATCCATTCTGAGTTTCCTGCCGCAACAGCATCTGCTGCTTCGTATATTCCGGGCATCCTAACCTGGTTGTACAACTGGTTAACCATAGTTGTTTTTCCTACCTGTCGTGGACCCATAACAACCTGAATAAAGCGGCGTGGTTCTAATATCCTTTTCTTAAGTGTCTGTAGCTCTTGTCTTTCAAACATATAATTACAATTTACTCAATATAATGAGTAAAAATACTCAATATATTTAACAGATGCAAATACAGGGATGATTAGCTCACTGATCACCTTCGCTGATCCCTGATCTGCTTCGACAGGCTCAGCACAAGAGGTCAGGGATTACAGCTTCGTCGGGCGGAGGAGGGGAAAGTTACGTTGTTAACGCATTCACTTCCTTTTATCTTGTTCGATGAGTTTGAGAAGTTTGTCGATGGCTTCGTCTTCGGGGATGTTTTTAAAGACCGGGTCTTTACCTCGGTAGATATGTACTTTACCATTGGCTGAGCCTATATATCCGTAGTCGGCATCGGCCATCTCACCCGGGCCATTAACGATACAGCCCATGATGGCTATCTTTAAGCCTTTAAGATGCGAGGTGGCTTTCTTGACTTTTTCTACTGCTTTTAACAGATCGAATTTTGTACGGCCACAGGTGGGACATGAAATGTAGTCGTTGCGGGTGATCTTTATCCGTGCTGCCTGCAGGATGCCGTCTTTTATTGATTGTATTTTTTCCGGCGGGAGATTGGTTCCGTTGTCGATTTCGAGGTCTGTGAACTGTCTTTCGATGAGTTCTATTGATGAATCGACGGAGGCTTTGATGGTAAGTTCTTCCTGGTCTTTAATATTGTATTTGAGGCGGAGTACTGATCCCGTTATTTTTGCCTTTTGTGTGTTGTTACGGGCGGTTGCTGTGGCGTCAACTATCTTCTTCGCCACGGGTATTTCAGCTTCAGGGGGTTCGGAGAGGGAGACACGGATGGTGTCGCCAATACCTTGCCTAAGCAAAGCACCTATGCCAAGGGCGGAGCGTATGCGTCCGTCCTCACCCTCGCCGGCTTCAGTGACTCCAAGGTGGAGGGGGTAGGCATATCCTTCTTCCTGCATCATCTTAACAAGAAGCTTTGTTGCCTCGATCATGATAAGGCTGTTGGACGACTTCATAGATAATACCAGCTTATGAAAATTCTCGGCTGACATGATCCTCACAAATTCCATCGCTGATACAGCCATACCTTTGGGTGTATTACCGTAGCGTGTCATGATGCGGTCGGACAGAGATCCATGATTTACGCCTATACGCAGTGCAGTGCCATTGGCAAGGCATTTTTTTATTAGTGGCAGCAAACGTGAATGTATCCTTTCAAGCTCTTCCGCATATTCTTTATCTGTAAGTTCAACACTTTTAAAAACAGCCCTTTTATCGGCATAATTACCAGGATTGATCCTTACCTTGGCCACAATACCTGCAGTGAACTCAGCCACCCCGGGATTGAAATGCACATCGGCAATAAGAGGTGTATCAAAACCGGCCTTCCACACTTCTTTCTTTATTATTGCCAGTGCCTCTGCTTCCTTCAATCCGGGTGTGGTCAGCCGTACCATATCGCCCCCTGCCTCTATGATACGTATCACCTGCGCCACACTGGCTTTTACGTCCATGGTATCGGTGTTGGTCATGGACTGAAGCCGTACAGGTGCTTCACCGCCAAGAGGTAGTTTGCCAATATGTATCTGGTTTGATCTGTACATTAGCTATGTTGTTAGACTCCTGAAGACTTCTTCGAGGCTCTGTTCCTTCAGTTGCATCGACAATACAGTAAGGCCGTTATCCACCGCAAAGCGGAAGATGGCAGGCCGGATATCATCATAATAAGGAGCCTCAACGAGATACGTTTTTTCCTCCAGCCACCGGGCATCAGTAGCCCCCTTGATATATCTGAGCATCTCTACCTCAATATCAACATCAAACTCCACCATTATGGTGCTGGTCTTTTTTTCTGTCCGTGAATAAATATCCTTCTTGCTGTCGTCAGCCTTTATTTTTCCTTTATCGATGATTATTATACGGTCGCATACCGCCTCCACTTCCTGCATGATATGCGTTGACAGCAGCACTGTTTTCTCTTTTCCCTCTTCAGATATCAGGTTTCTTATTTCAACTATCTGGTTGGGATCGAGTCCGCTCGTAGGCTCATCAAGTATAAGCACTTCCGGGTCGTGTATCAGAGCCTGGGCCAGCCCTACCCGCTGGCGGTATCCTTTTGACAGTGCCCCGATCTTCTTATGCTGTTCAGGCGTAAGGCCTGTTTGTTCAATGATGTCATTTATTTTGTTCTTTTTATCGTTGCCAAGCTTATAGATGGAAGCTATATATTGCAGATATTCCCTTACATACATTTCATGATAGAGGGGATTGTTTTCAGGCAGGTAGCCTATTTTCTTTCTTACCTCTATTGAATTTTTCTCCACGTCTATATCATTGACAAATACCTTACCCTCCGTGGCTGCAATATAACCAGTGATTATTTTCATCAGGGTTGATTTGCCAGCACCATTGGGTCCGAGGAAGCCTACTATCTCGCCTGTGTGCACTTCGAAGGAGACCTTGTCGAGGGCTTTTTGGGAGGCGTACAATTTGGTAATATTCTTTACTTTAATGGACATAGTATTATTTGTAACAAAAGTAGTCATTAGGAATGAAATGTTGAATTGTTCTAGTAATTGTTGAATTGTTG
>CAZSJH010000235.1:0-4600 GCA_964607105.1 uncultured Rikenellaceae bacterium
GGGTGTTGGATCCGGCAATAGGAGGAGCTTTTGGAACCCAGGGTGTATACATCAGCTATCTTGGAACCGCTGAGATTTCAGCACTTGATGACCAGAAGGTACAGATAGTGACCGAAGAACCCATGGCTGATCTATTGGATCTCTTGGTTGCCATGCCTATTTGCCCAAAGAGCGAGTTAAACAAATTACCCCATGAATACGTGGGCAGTGGACCATATAAAATTGCAGAACAAACTGTGAATAAGACTATCCTTAAAGCACATGATGAATACTGGGGGAAGGCTTCTGTATATAGAGAGATACACTGGATAGCTGAAAGTAACTCGGAGAAACGTATTGAAACCTTACTGAGTGGTCAGGCAGATATCATTTCCGGAATAAGTCTCCAGGATACAGAACAAATAAAGAAGAAAGGAGAAGCCGCGGTTCATGAACTTAAGAGCGGATTATGTATTATTTATATGTGTAATTCTCAGAAGGGACCATGTAAGGATCACCGAGTCCGGCAAGCATTAAACTATGCCTTAGATATGGACAAAATAATCAAAGAAATAAAACATGGAGCCGCAACACCCTTAAACGGCTACTTGACGCCACATCACTTTGGCTACAATCCGGAAACCCCGGTCTATCCTTACGATCCGGATAAAGCCCGCAGCCTTCTTGCTGAGGCAGGATATAGTGATGGATTGAAGCTGGTTTTTGACATCCCTTCGGTCATGCCCGATGAAGCGCCACTGCTAACACAGATGATAGTGGAACAATTCAAACAAGTTGACATATTTGTAGAGGTAATCGAGCATAAAGACCGGGCAGCATACTCAGAGATGGTCCGGGACAAAAAAATTAATGACGCATGTTGTTTCGACTCGAGTCCTCGAAGTACATACCGTGTGCTGCGGGAGAAAATCCAGTCAACACTACAAGGGCCCTGGTGGCAAGGATATGACAACGAAGAGGTGAATTCCCTGATTAAACAAGCTGAGGCCACGGTCAACGACAGTGAAAGACAGAAAATCTACCGGCAAATATATACAATAATCCGGGACGATGCCCCATGGATATTTCTTTACAGGCCAACACGTTACTGGGGCGTCAGATCGACTATGAAGGACTGGAAACTCAGAACGGACGGTTTGCTTATTTTTAATTAATGGTCATTTCTGATACATATACTTAAGCAAAAAAGATATGCATATATATAAATTTATTTATATACTCAGGTTCATGGTTCCAAAGCTTCCAGTTCAATCTATCAAGCTTCAATATTCCCTCTGAAAGGAGTTTATATGAATTCATCAGATTATAACTGCAATCGACGAAATTTTCTCGGCCGATCTATGGCAGCCATCGCTGGAACAATGGCCGTATTTATGCCGGCCCATTCAATTCCCAAAGATCCAAAAGCGCCTCGTCGAGAAATGGACAATGTTTATGGATCATCATTCAAACCCAACACCATCCTCATTGAAAACGGTTTTGTCATCACCATGGATGCAAAAAGATCCATCTACCCCCAAGGAAAAGTGTTAATTAAGGATGGCAAGATAGCTGAAGTCGGCGAACGACTGCAGACACCAGCCAAACCCGATCTAATTCTTGATGGCAAACAAAAGCTGGTCTTGCCGGGATTCGTTAATGCCCACGCTCATCTGCAGCAATACTTTCGTGGCGTGTATGAGCTCATCGGCAATTTTTATAAGGTCAATCTTCCTCTGGAGGGGTATCGTACGCCCGAGGATATGGACACACTGGGTGCTTCCTCTTGCGCTGAACTCATTTATGGTGGATGCACGACATCATTGATCATCTACACCTATCCTCATGGATTCGCCAAAGCTGTAGAAAAAGCCGGAAATCGATGCATTCTGGCCGCCGATATTGAACAGGTCGATTTAAATGCCCTCAAAGACGGAACTTATAAATACCTGCCGGAAAAAGGCGAAGCCGCCTTTCAACGTGCCGTGGACTTATATCACAATTGGCAAGGCAAGGCTGAAGGTCGCATCACAACTTGTATGTGCCCTAAAGCCGCTGATTTGGTGTTACCGGAAATTTATGTAAAAGTTCGGGACTTTGCCCGGAAATATAACTTGCGGATAACCACACATCTTTCTCAGACATCCCGGGAATTCAAGCACGTACAGAAGCTTTATGGCAAGACATCCACCCAACATCTTTTAGAAATGGGGATTCTCGACGAAAAACTCACCGGAGTACATTGCGATTACATCACAGAATCGGATCTCCAACTCATCCTCAAATCGGGTATGGGTATCCTGCACTGTCATTCCGTGGAAAATCCTTTATTAAAGTGGAGAGATTTGGGGATACAAATTGGTTTGGGGACCGATGATTATCATCATGACATGATACCCCTATTGCGGAAAAATTTGTGGGGGCAGTCCAATCGGGCCCGTTTTATGGAAAGCGATAAAATGGTTTCAGGCAGTAACCGCACCCGACAACTGACTTATTACGATTTATTGGAACTGGCTACCATCGCGGGCGCAAAAGCCATCGGCATGGATAAGGAGATCGGTTCATTGGAAGCTGGTAAAAAGGCAGATATCATTACTGTAGATTTGAATAATCCTTATTTAACACCAACCCGCGATCCGATTACTAGTTTTGTACTTTATGGCTCCAGCCGCGATATAGATAACGTTTTAGTGGACGGCCGTTTTCTGAAACGGGACGGCCAATTGACAACCATCGATATGGCCGAAACACTGAATGTCGCTCAGGATCGGGTAGAATACATCATTGATAAATTTTTTAAGGAATATCCGGAACAGAAGAATGCATGGGAAAGCAAAGTGCCCTATCGGATATAATCATGCAACATTGATTTGGAATTTGCTGCAGATACCGATCCTGACAAGAACAACCTGAAAAGCATGGATCTTCATATCGGCAGAATGAAAGATAATAAGTTGAAGATTCTCAGTAAAAACAAGATAGTTTTGGAAACCGAACCAAAATCGTATAAACCGATCCTTTTAGTGTTAAAATAATTAGAGATCAGATACCCAAAAAGTGGGAACTGACGAGAGAAATAATGAATTATAATTTGGCTAAAATTTAGAATAAGTTTAAGGAGTGAAGTAATGAAGCGAGATATTTTTCAGCAGGCGGTTATTTTTTTTGTTATCTCAGTATTCTTTGGCACAATTTCAAATGGAGTATCAGCGCAAGAGGTAAATTCAAAACGGAATCTTACCATCGATGATTTCTTCAAATTAAAGAACGTAGGCTCACCGCAGATAAGTCCTGATGGCGAATGGGTGGCTTATACCATACGGGAGACAGATCTTGAGAAGGACAAGAGCGAAACACGAATCTGGATGATTCCGATGGCGGGTGGTGAGGCCATTCCTATGACAGTGAAAGGTTCGTCTGCAAGTTCCCCGCGATGGAGTCCGGATGGTAAGCACCTGTCCTTCCTCTCGGCTCGAAACGAGGGAAAAACCCAGGTCTGGACTTTAGACCGGAGAGGCGGGGAAGCCCAACAACTGACCGATATCAAGCAAGGTGTTTCAGGTTACGAATGGTCACCGGATGGTGAAAAACTGCTCTTGGTTCTCAAGGATCTCAAACCGGAAGATACGGAAAAAGACGAGAAGAAAAAGAAGAAGCCCAAACCCTGGGTCATCGACCGGTTGCAGTTTAAGCGCGATAATATTGGATACCTGGACAGGTATCGCAATCATTTATATGTATTTACACTAGGCGATTCGTCGCCAGTCCAGATCACTTCCGGAGATTTCGATGACTCTTCTCCTGACTGGAGTCCAGACGGCAAGTTGATTGCATTTGTCAGCAACCGGACCAAAGAACCTGATAGCAACAGTAATTCAGACATTTGGATTGTTTCCGCGAGCAGCCCGGACAAAGGCAAAACCTTGCTGCAATTGACTAAGAATCCCGGATCGGACAATTCGCCCGCCTGGAGTCCGGACGGCAAAACCATCGCCTATGTGACGGTGACCGAACCAGATAAAATGTGGTACGCTACCAATCACCTTGCCGTGGTCTCTTCAAACGGGGGAACTCCCAAAGTACTCACGACTACCGTTGATCGCAATGTGCGATCACCCAGGTTTTCTCGTGATGGAGAAACAGTCTTATTTCTGCTTGAAGATAGCGCTGAACTCAATTTGGCTCAGATCAACCAAACGGGCAAGAACCTCACCCGCCTGATTAGCGGAGATCTAAGAGTTTCCAGTTTCACCATGAATAACAAAGGTCAGATGGCCACCCTGATCAGCAAGCCGAAATTGCCAACCGAAGTTTTTGTACTGGAGAACCAAAAATTGCGCCAACTCACGAAATCCAACGAGGATCTGCTCAACGAACTGAATCTTGCCGAAGTTGAGAATATCCATTGTAAAAGCAAAGACGGCACGGAAGTCGAAGGATTTATCTTTAAGCCACCGGATTTTGATACGAAATTCCGCTATCCCACTTTGTTAAGAAATCACGGAGGTCCTGTTTCACAGTACGACTTTGGATTTAATTTCGATGCACAGCTGTTCGCTGCCAATGGCTATGTGGTAGTCCTGATGAATCCACGGGGATCGTCCGGCTATGGACAGGA
>CAZSJH010000236.1:0-4595 GCA_964607105.1 uncultured Rikenellaceae bacterium
TATTATACCGGGCAGGATAAGAACGAATATTTCATACAATGCCCTGACAGCGTCAGGTAAAGAACATGGTAAAATGGATGATGGACAGGCTAATGGCATATCCCCCGGAAAAGCTGCCAGGATCATTCTCAAAGGACTGGAACGCAACAAAAGGGAGATACTTGTTGGAGGGAATGAATTATTTATGTTATATATAAGGAAGTTTTTTCCATCAATTTTCTTTAATATTGTAGGTAAAATAAAAGCTAATTAGATTTGGAGTGAAAAATGATGGATTACAGGTCAATAATGAATAGGGTTGGATAATGAAAAATTATGTTATCAGTGGCATACAGCAGATGGGTGTTGGGGTGAAGAACCTTCATGAAGCATGGGAATGGTACAGGAAATTTTTTGGTATGGATATAGCAATATTCGAAGATGAGGCTGAGGCCAGACTTATGCTTCCATATACGGGTGGTAAACCACGCAGGAGACATGCTGTTCTGGCAATGAACCTGCAGAGCGGGGGAGGATTCGAGATCTGGCAGTACAAGGGGAGGCAGCCACAGGAAGCAAAGAGTGAGATACTGGCAGGTGACCTGGGTATATTTGCCTGCAAAATGAAAGTCAAGAATATAAATGATGCTCTCAGGGATTATAAAGAAAAGGACGCCATGGTACTGGGTGAACCGGCCAAAGATCCACTGGGACGAAAAACCTTCTTTATCAAAGATCCCTATAATAACCTTTTCCAGCTTGTTGAAGCCTCTGACTGGTTTCTTAACGAGAGAAGAAAAGTAAACGGAGGAGCTTATGGAGCAGTGATAGGAGTAACTGATATAGAAGAATCCATGAAGGTGTACTCCGGTATCCTTGGCTATGACAGGTTAATATATGATAAATCTGGTGTCTTCAATGATTTTAATAACCTTCCCGGGGGTGATCTCTCCTTCAGAAGAGTATTACTTATGCAAAGCAAGCCATTCAGCGGAGCTTTTAGCAGGTTGTTTGGCGATAGTGTAATTGAACTCATAAGCGTTAAGGGAAGAACACCATCCAGGATATTTGAGAATCGTTTTTGGGGAGACCTGGGGTTCATACACCTTTGTTATGATATAAAAGGGATGGACCAACTCAAAGAACACTGCCTGAAGGAAGGCTATTCCTTTACTGTTGACAGCAAAGCAAGTCATGACATAAAGGGGTTTGATATGGGAGAGGCAGCCGGTCATTTTGCCTATATTGAAGATCCTGACGGAACACTTATAGAGTTCGTGGAGACACTTAAAGTACCTGTCATAAAGAAACTCGGCTGGTATCTCGATCTCAGTAAAAGACGACCGGAAAAAAGTCTTCCTTCCTGGATTATTAAAACATTGAGGTACTCCAGGGTCAGGGATAAGAAAAGTAAATAATCAAGCGCCAGTCATTTCATGGGTTTGCTCTGCAAGCTTTTCATTTTCACGCAATACCCTCAGAACATTGCCACCCCATATCTTTTCAATTTCAGATCTTGAATAGCCGCGCCTTATCAATTCATAAGTAATATTCTTCATCTGGGATACATCCATGGCACCCTCAATACCTCCTCCACCGTCAAAATCAGTACCTATACCAACATAATCGATACCAATTATTTGAACAACATGATCAATATGATCAACAGCATCTTCCACCGTAGCCAGCTCACGGTATTTATTCCTCACCTCGTAATACTCTCTCCTGGCTTGTGAGAATTCTTCTTCTGTGAGGCCTTCGAAATTATTATATTTCTCCCTTATCTCTGCCATCTTTTCCTCGAGAACAGGGTTTGGTTCCGGCTGCTTAAGGTAGTTGCTGAGTATACAGATCTGTATAACACCGGCATTATCCTTGAGTGCCATCAACATATCATCATCAAGGTTGCGCGGGCTCTCACACAGTGCACGGCAGGATGAATGAGATGCGATAACAGGAGCTGTGCTTATCTCCAGCACGTCATAAAAGGCTGCATCAGAGATATGGGATACATCAACCATCATACCCAGCCTGTTCATTTCCTTCACTACCTCCATACCAAATTCAGACAGGCCATTATGCTCTGCCCCCTGGTCATCTGTTGATGAATCACATATATCATTATTGCGTGAATGAGAAAGGGTTATATACCTGGCACCCAGGTTATAGAACTCCTCTACTTTAGCCAGGTCCAGGCCAACTGGATAGCCATTCTCCATACCCATGAAGGCAATGCGTTTACCCGACTTTTTTATACGATAAGCATCGTCTACTGTAAAAGCCAGTTCAGCCATATCTGAATTTTTTTCGACGTTATCATGAATCTTTCCGAAAGTTTCAATGGCCCTGTTATATGCATCCATGTACCCTTCTAGATTCCTTGGACCCTGGCCAATGAACACTGCAAAGAACTCAGCATCAAGCCCTCCCTCCTTCATTCTCGGGAAATCAACACAACCATCCTCATTTATCACACCAAGATCAAAGTCTGATCTCATCAGTCTCATCGGGGTATCACAGTGGGTATCCACTGTTAAAATAGCTTCATGGATCTTGTCGGCTTTCTTTGTTATCCTTGCTTCATCATCACCGCATGACGATAGTGCAAATGACATAAGCAGTATTAACGCAATTAAGATATTTCTTTTCATCGCAGCATTTTATTTATTATGGATATCAAAATTAGATAAAAAGCTACCAGGAAAGAAAAAATTGGACTATTGTAGAACAGCTTTTAACAAAGATTAACACAGAAGCCCCTGGCAGAATGCCATGGGGCTTAAATAAAAAATCATTCTATTTTAATTTATAACCGTCTGACAATGTCTCCATAAAGGCGACTATAGCATCCTCTTCAGCGTCTGTAAGACCAAGGTTACCAAGCTCATCCTTATTTATATTTTCAGCCACTTCGGGAGCGGGCCATTCTTCCACATCACGGGTATTATAAAAATGAACAACCTCCTTCAATGACTTAAATACCCCGTTGTGCAGATAAGCCTTTATATTTCGGGGACCATGGCTCTTAGCCACATTCCTGATAGTAGGCACTTTGTGTTTACCCATATTCTCTTCTGCCATAGCGGAAAATTCCGGCCTAGTCAAAAGAAATCCTCCAAGACCAGGGTCAATCCAGTCCGCTCCTTCAGGATTGATTGGTGAACCGTTATCCAGGTAAACATTGTCCATCGAATAAAAAGGATTGGCAGGATTTCTTGGAGTGCCCAGGTTATCAAAGGTGAAATCGGTTAACAGAGGTGGTTCCCCAGCAGGTCCGGGTTCAACAGGATGGCAGGCTGAGCACTCTCCCTTACCTTCAAATAATTCGAGACCCCAGGCTTCTTCTTCAGTGAGCTCCTCTGATCCCTCAAGATAATAGTCATACTTTGATGAGAACGGGTTTACTTCCGCTGAAGCCTCATAGGCTGCAATAGACAAACCAACTCTATTGAACTCCTGGTCTATGTCACTAAAAGAGGTTGGACCCCATACTGCTTCCCACAGGTCCACATATTTTGAACCGGCAATATGCATCACAACTGATTCCTTAGAAGGCATATTCTGTTCAACCGGATTCAGGAAAGGCCCCAGAGCCTGATCCGCTGCCGGATTACCCAATATTTCACCTGTGGCGCGTCCATCCCAGAAATTACCGCCAATAAAAAGTTCTTCTTCTTCATCATAATGAAAAACAGGGCTGAAAGTGGCGTAGGCAGCGCTTGGTGGTTTGCGATTACTGCTTCGTGAAGCTACTGCACCACGGTAAATGCCTGATACAAGATTCTGGCCAATGTCGGGACCTGTAAATCCATATTCCGGTGAATGACAATCAGCACAGGACATGTTATTGGGAACGGATATTTTATCAAAGAAAATAATTTTCCCAAGTTGCTCCATAGGATTGAGTGTACTAATTTTTTTTGATTTTAACGCCAGATTATCATTTGATATGAAATCTGTGCTATTGCTACAGGGAAAAATAATACCTGCCATGAACAGTATTAAGCCGGTTGTTATCAAATAATTCTTCCTAGGTTAATTAATTTAAGAAATTATATAATTAAAATAAATGTAATCACGAGTTTGAATTAAATAAAGATCTATGTAATGAACTCCTTTTTTAACGGTTTCTGTTAAGTAAAGATAAGATTTTAACTATAATATCGAAGTTCTATATATAAATTTTAAAAAGGATGACTCATATAAATCTAAAATGATCTTGAATTAAAATTTCAATATCATGAAGAAGCATATTGAATCTTTGGAAGGTGATTTTTGAGAATTTTTAATATAACACAGAAGCCCCTGACGTGTAGTCAGGGGCAGCCATGAAAAGAATGGAAAAATTGCTTTTGGACAGTAAAAGCACCATTCAAGGTTAATTTCATTCTACAATTGTTGTAAATGTATTAAAAAACGTATCAAAAAACAATTATTCAGGACTATATTCAATCAACAGGCTAATTTTTTACACTAAAGCCTGAAAAATGGTGTTAAAACACTGCAAATACTGTATTAAGCTGCTAATGTATAAGATGATAATTCAATCAGGGCTGTATAAAAAAATGCTATTTTTGTCCTCATTATGCTCAGGGATAAATTAATTAACTGGTCAA
>CAZSJH010000237.1:0-4542 GCA_964607105.1 uncultured Rikenellaceae bacterium
ACAGGTCAGGGCAAATGCTTCCCCCCCTTCTTTTCTCCTGATAAGTTCGGTGCCTGTGACTATATTCCCCCACTGGTCGGAACCACCCATCTGTAGCTTACATCCATATTCACGGTACAGGTTAAGAAAATCATATCCCTGCACCAGCTGGTATGAAAATTCAGTGAATGACATACCCTGATTTGATTCGGTTCCGAGTCGCTTCTTCACCGAGTCTTTTGACATCATGTAGTTAACTGTTATATGTTTACCTATATCTCTTATGAAACCCAGGAAGGTATAGTCTTTCATCCAGTCATAATTGTTCACCATGATAGCCCTGTTGGTAATTTCCGATTCAAAGTCAAGGAATTTGGAAAGTTGTTTTTTCAGGGTCTCCTGGTTCTCCCTCAAAGCTTCTTCACTGAGTAAGTTACGTTCCTGGTTCTTGCCTGAAGGATCACCTATCATCCCTGTTGCTCCACCCACCAGTGCAATGGGTGTATGCCCTGCCTTCTGGAAATGTTTAAGCAGAATCACCTGCACCAGGTGCCCAATATGCAAGGAGTCAGCTGTAGGATCAAATCCTACATAACCTGCCGTTTTCCCCTTTTCCAGGTATTCTTCCGTTCCGGGAGTGATATCATGTAACATCCCCCTCCATCGAAGTTCATCAACAAAATTCATTAAAAGCACATTTATTTATTAAAGTACAAAGATAATAAAAAGATAGTTGAGAGTGAGTTCCGCCTTCGCTCTTCGAGCTACTGCTGACGGGGTGAGAGTGAGATTATATGATGATCTCATCTGTTTTCTTTTCCTCCCGCTTCTGCCTTAGATTATCAAAGCTTTTTCTTAAGTCATCTCCTTCTATTATGGGGAAAAGCAGTGGTGCGAAATCTGCTATAGGCTTATATAGTTTTGATTCAGAGATTTTCTCCTGCGACAGGAATTTTACCTTTTGATTGATTGTATTCAGAACAATAAATATTATGCTCATTATAAGAGTTGTTTTCAGTACGGCAAACAATACTCCCAGTATACGTACGGCAAACCCCAGAGCTACTGCTTTCATAAGTTTATCAAGGGCTTTTGCCAGGAAATGGATCAAAATTACTATGACAATAAAAGTTATAATGAAAGCAATAAGGCCAAGGTATTCTCCCTGCATATCAAAATATTCAACAAGTTTATTCTGCGTGAACCAGGAGAATCTTATGGAGCCCCATATGCCAAGCACAAGGGCAGCAATGGAAGCTATTTCAACAAAGAGGCCATTTTTAAAGCCCCTGTATATAGCCCAAACTATAAAAGCAAGAATTATGATGTCAATATAATTCATACAAACTTATTTGCTAATCAAAAATAACTATTTTTTGATGGAAGCTATCTCCCTGACTGCTTCTATTGCTGAATTTATATGCTCTTTCTTGTTAAATGGCCCGATGCTGAAGCGTACCGATCCGTGTATCTTATCCGTCCCCAGCTGCTCATGGACCTGTGGGGCACAATGTAATCCTGTCCTGCAGGCAATTTCATAATCAACATCAAGCATGGTGCCTACGTCGCCCGCCTCAAATCCTTTAACATTGAAGCTTACTACCGGGTTCCTGTCCCCATTTCCATTCTGGCAATAGAGGATAACATTCTCCATTTCAGATAGTCCATCACGCAGCTGACGGTAAAGACTCATTTCCCTATTATGTATATTATGCATCCCCTGCTCTTTTAACCATTCGACACCTGCCTTCAGACCTGCGACACCAACAAGATTCAGGGTACCTGTTTCAAGTCTGTACGGGAATTCAAATAAATGTGTTTTTACTGCTGACCTTACACCTGTGCCGCCATATCTGGTGTGTTTGGGATCCACGCCGGTCCTTACATAGGAACCGCCTATACCTGTAGGCCCCATAAGGCATTTATGCCCTGTAAATATGAAGGCATCCATCCCCATATCTTCAATATCAACAGGAACGGCTCCCGCACTCTGGCTGCCATCCACGATAAATAATAATCCCTCTTTTCTGCATATACTACCAATCTCTTTTACAGGCTGAATAGTACCTAACACGTTCGAGCAATGATTCACAACCACAGCAGAGGTATTCTTTCTTATGGCCTTTTTTATATCATCAGGGTCTATATACCCATTCTTATCAAAAGGGATATATGTCACTTCGGCAATTCCGTCCAGGGTCATATGGTACAGGGGTCTCAAGACAGAATTATGCTCCAGGTTAGTTGTTATAACATGATCGCCCTTGTTTATAAGCCCACACAGTACAAGGTTGAGCGAGTCGGTGGCATTATAACTGAATGTCAGTCGATTGGGATCATCCCCGTTGAACAGTTCAGTTAATAATTTCCTGGTATTGAATACAACCTCACCTGTTTCAATAGCCGCATCAAAACCTGAACGCCCCGGGTTTACCCCATGTTCCCGGTAAAAATTGCACATGAAATCATAAACAATATCAGGTTTTGGAAAACTTGTTGCTGAATTATCAAGATATATTAACTTGCTCATAAGTACTGTAGTTTATTGGGTATTTATTATTTATAAATTTTCATTTCAATACCAGTGCGTCTGCCACAACTTCGGCCAGAGTTTTTATTTTGACGTTCATCTTATATACCTGGTTAAGCTGCATTAACTGGTCGACACAGTTATGGCATGGTGTTACCACGATAAGGGCTCCTGTATCTTTTATCTGTTTTACTTTCAGCTCCCCGGCCTTTAACCGGCGTTCACCGTATTCACTCATTGCCAGCTGACCTCCACCACCTCCACAGCAATAATTATCATAACCATAAGGATTCATTTCAACAAAATCACTTACCGAGTGCTCCAGGATATACCTTTGTTCTTCAAATATTCCACCGCTTCGCACAAGATTACATGGATCATGAAGTGTAACACGTTCTTTATTAAGTGATCTGTCCAGCTTTATCCTGCCATCTTTCAAATAGTGGCTGATAAGTTCTACTGATGTGATTGTTTCAAAGGAATAGCTATTTTCAAGATAATTGGGGCCTTCCCATCTGAACGATCTTGATCCATGACCACATTCTGCAAGCACACATGTCTCCGCATTCAGTTCAAACATTTCATCATGTAAACGCCTTGCTATCTCCCTGGCTTCACCAAGATTACCTGAATAATAGGCATAGTTAGTAACGTCATACATCCTGGTCGACAGTGTCCAGCTCTCTCCCGCGGCATAAAATATTTTAGCCATCGCAGAAATCGAAAGAGGGAAAAATTTGGGCTCACGCGGATTAAGGGTATATAAGATGTTTACATTTGATTTATTAACGGGTATTGCAGCCGAAGTGTCACCCACGTCATCACGGAGATCCTCTTCCAGCCACTCAAGAGTATCAACCAGTTCATCCACCGGTATGGCCATATTATTGCCCGTCCTGATGGCTGCATCAACAGTCGACTGCAGTGTTGATGGTACCATCCCCATTTCAGCCAGCATTGACCTTCCCACGCTTACAAGGTATGAGATGTCGACACCAATCGAACAGTGTGCCGTACATCTTCCACACATTGTACAAGATCCATAAAGCAGATCAACCATCTCAGCAATAGTATCCTCATTCAGTTCCCTGGCCTTTACCAGGCCGGGAAGCAGCCTGCCGGCAAGTGTATTGTACCGCCTGTACACAGAAGCAACTATATCTACCTTCCGGGCCGGGATATATCTTTCTTCTCCGGTTGACAGGTAAAAAATGCAACTCTCGGCACAAAGGCCACATCTTACGCAACTATTCAGGTGCGAATGTAATTTGCTGTCTCTCCTGCTAAGGATAGAAAGAGCTTTTTCTGTATTTCCGTTTATCTTCATTACACCTTAATAGTTTCTTGATGGCGGCCATGAATTTCTCCACCCGTAAAAATATCCCAGCTGGTATCTCGCTGCAAAAAAGTATACCAGATGCCTCAGTTTACCCAGAGGAACATAAAGCAGTAATAATGTGGCAGTGATATAATATATTGCCCCGTGAATATCTCCAATCAACTGGAAAATTGTTATATACTGGAATAATGTTACCAGGATATTTGAGAAGTAATCATCTGCACATGATAAGCTGCGTAATTTCCTGCTAACAATTCTTTTAATAAATATACCCGTACCGGATAATGCTCCAATAACCAATACAGCAGAAAAAATATACGCCGGCACAACAGATAGCTCTAGCCCTGTCAACTGCAGGAAGAATATTATTATTGCCATGAATGTTCCGATATGGTATAATAACCCGGCCGTGTATGTTGGCAGGTGCATGTAGGCTGATTCTTTCTTTGAGGGTTTCATTGCCCCGGTAAAGGAATATTTTATTGCCATGGCTGTATTCCCCAGTTTGTGTGAATAATCTTTTGGAGCACCAAATCGTATAAGCCTGATAAAGTGGTACAAGCACGAAACCAGACAAATGGCCAGTGCCACAAGGCTGAGAATACTATACCATTGCATATTATTAATTTAACTAAACACAACCATCAGGTTTGGGCAATCCGGCTACACGGCAGGCACCACGGGCAGGTCCCAG
>CAZSJH010000238.1:0-4542 GCA_964607105.1 uncultured Rikenellaceae bacterium
TCTAAGCCAGGAGATTGTTTACCAGCTATGGAGGTCATACGCAAGCTTCAGAAATGAATCAGTTTTTTCAACCTGGATGTACAAGGTAGCTCTTAACACTGCATTCCAATATATTCGTTATAATAAAAGGAGGCATCCTGTAAAAGAAAATAACTATCAGCAAATGGATATTGTGGATGAGACAGGTTCGCAATCAACAGATCTGTTACAAGTACTTTATAATCTGATCAACCAACTTAACCCATTTGACAAAGCCCTGCTTATGTTATGGCTGGAAAAGAAAAGCTATACCGAAATCTCTCATAAGTGATAAATATGTAAGTGTTAAAATAGTACGAATTAAAGAACAGCTGAGAAAGCTTGCATCAGTTATTGAAGTCGAATTTTAAAAACAAACAGTCATGAGCCTAACAGATATATTTTCAGTATGGGAAACCAGCAATAAAGAATCATATGACAATCTGGATCTTTCGCCTGAAAGAATCAGGGCAATCATTAAGCCCAGAATAAACAGGTCATTGCTACCTGTAAAAATTAATATAGTAACATACCTGATTGTACAGTTTGCATCAATTATTATGCTGTCATATAATCTATCGCTTTTTCTAAATAATAGTTCATTACTGATCCTTACTGCAGCTATGCTGATCAGTGCATCTATTTTCTTTTTTTACGGTCTGAATACCATTTACAGGATCAACAGGACAGATTATGTCTTTAAAGACCTGCTGGAATCGATACAGAACAAGCTGAAGCTGTTGAGGGTAAATTTCGAGATCTGGCTCTGGATCTGTTCAGCATCACTAATTATACTAATATTTGCACTCAATATGATGATAGACAGCGTGGAAGGTACATTTAGGATAAATAATGTTTTGTTTGTCTCAGCATTAATACTCAGTGTCTTCTTTTTTACTTACGGTGTGAACAAACTGAGTCTCATTAGAGTAATAAAGGAGTACAAGGCTTATTACTCAGATCTCCGGAATAATGCACTTGATATGACTACAGCCAGGGACCAATGGATCAGGAAATACAGGGTATGGATAATAACCCTGCTTGTGGTTTTATTCCTCTTCCTCTTATTATCGTTTATTAAGGGATTCATGCTTTCCAGGGGAGCAGTATAGATCTTGTACCTGAGAGACCTTTTCTTCTGTTAAAGAAAAATAACATACATTTTTGCAGCAATTATCATTTTTGGATGTCTTTATAATGAAAATAAGAATTATTAAAGATTTTTATTTATAACACCAAAAAAATGAACAATGCCATGAAAAGAATATTCAGTCTAACAGTTGCAGCACTTATCCTGATTTCGGTTACTTCAGCAAGTGATTTAAAATTACCGGTGGCACAGGGAAATACCAACAGCCCACTGGGTGTCTATACAATTGATAAAGCTAGCAAGCTTGAAATGATAAAAGGTGATGCTTTAAGGGCATATGAGATAAATTATGAAAATTCACCCGATACATTAATGGTGGCCATTGACGACAGCGTGGAAGGAGTAACAAGGTATCTTGTCATTTCTGATGATCTTATTATCGAGTATATAGCAGGCATTGAGTATTTTGGCGCCAGGATCATTGACGATCGATTTGAGAATGAAGGTTTTTTTACACCGAAGGAAAGCCTCGATATTCAACAATACTATCACCAGAAGCTTATAACAGGCAAGCCTCTTACAGAAACTGAATGCCTGTGTCTGATATCGGTATATTTTCCAAAACTGCTTAAGAATTACGACAGAATATACGCAACAAAAGATTAAGAGTTACTCTCCAATTATCAGGTTTTAGGTTAGAAAAACAGGTTTGTCCTCCCGGGCAGACCTGTTTTAATATTATAGAACACAAGAAATAAGTGTTATATATATTTTTTTAGTTGTAAATTTACTCTACCTGTTAAAATCATATTCCATTATCCTAAAATTCAATAAATAAAGTTATGAAAAGAGCAATAAGAATGGTCTTCCTGTTTATACTTGTATTCATTTACTGTTCCAGTATAAGCGGGCAGACAAAGAAACCTGTGCTAACAGGCAAAGAGAAAGTAAAAATGTTTGATAGTCATAAGTCTATGAAGGAAGAATCATCTTTAAAGGATCTGCACTGGCAATACATTGGCCCCACTAATATTAGTGGCCGTTGCACAGATGTAGAAGCGGTTATACCTCGTGGCGAGTCGTATACCATATGGATAGGGTCTGCTTCGGGTGGTGTCTGGAAATCTGTTAATGAGGGCAGTACCTTTGAGCCTGTATTCGATGATATGCCTACGGCAGCGATTGGTGATATTGCTATAGATCCCAATGATCCTGATGTAGTATGGGTAGGTACCGGCGAGGCCAATATTTTCAGAAGTTCAAATTCCGGATGCGGTGTTTTCAAAACCACAGACGGAGGTAAGACATGGAAGAATATGGGCCTGGAAAATACCATGACAATAGGACGCATAAGGGTACACCCGAAAAATTCTAATATAGTTTATGTGGCTGCCACAGGGCATGAGTGGACACCAAATGAAGACAGAGGATTGTTCAAGACCTCCGATGGAGGCAGGTCATGGGAAAAGATACTGTATATTGATGAGATGACCGGTGTGTTTGATCTTGTACTTGATCCGGGAAAACCAAATACAGTATATTGTACAACATGGGAAAGGATGAGGCTCAAGTGGAATGACCCGCGGACATATGAAACGACAAACAACTGTGCAATATGGAAATCAACCAACGGAGGAAAGACATGGGAGAAAGTAATCGATGGTTTGCCCGAACCCAGCAAGCTGGGTCGAATTGGTATAGACATAGCTGCCAGTGACCCTGATATCCTGTATGCCCTTGTAGACAACTACGAAGTTGCTTACCCTGCCGAAACAGGACAATTAGATTCATACGGTCGCCAGAGACAGGATGTCATAAAGGGAGCAAGCGTTTACAGGACAGAAAACGGTGGTAAAAACTGGAAGCTGGTAAGCGGACTTACGCCCGAGATGAAAACATACATGGAAAGGCACTCATCAACCTATGGATGGGTGTTTGGACAGATCAGGGTTGACCCTTCCAATGAAAATACAATATTTATAGGAGGTATCCCCCTGAGTAAAAGCACTGACGGAGGAAAAACGTTCACGCAGCTACGCGGACCACATGCAGACCATCATGGCCTGTGGATAGATCCCAATAACGGCAATTACCTCCTTAATGTGCAGGATGGAGGATTGACAATTTCATACGATCAGGGTGAGACATGGAAATATCCTATCGAAGAGCTTCCCCTGGCACAGTTCTACAATATTGAATATGATATGAATACACCCTTCAGGGTTTTTGGCTCAATACAGGATCACCATAGTTTTTATACTGCTGTTGACATGAGTCGCGGCCGCGATAATGTAAGACCAAGCGAATGGAACAATATTCTTGGCGCCGAAGGAACCACACATGCGGTAAACAAGGATGATAACAATACAGTCTATGCCAGCTCCTTCTATGGCAACCTTGCAAGGGCCGAGATAGATAGTTACCCCCAGGACCAGGAAAATATCCTTCCTGTAAGATACAGTGATGAAGAAAGGCTCAGGGGACAGTGGGTCGCCCCAACAGTGCTCTCACCACACAACCAGGATATTGTTTACCATTGCATGCAATATGTGCTTATGTCAAGGGATAAAGGCAATACATGGGAATATATAAGCCCAGACCTGACATCTAATGACCCTGAGAGAATGGGTGACATAAGTTTCCAGACCATTTCAGCCTTTGATGAATCACCCCTCAAATTTGGTCTTTTGTATGCAGGCACCGATGACGGCCGCATATGGAGGACAAAAGACGGTGGTGAAAACTGGACAGAAATACGCAATGATCCAGTACCCGTCAGATGGGTATCCAGGATAACAGCATCCAGATACGATCTGGGTACTGTATACATGACACAGACAGGCAGGCGCGATGATGACTTCCAGATTTATATCTGGAAATCAACTGATTTTGGTGACACCTGGACTGACATATCAGGCAATATACCTGTTGGACCTGTGAATGTTATAAGAGAGGACCCTGTAAACAGGAATATACTCTATGTTGGCACTGATGCAGGGGTATACCTTAGCAAGGATGGGGGTGAAAATTACGAGGTGCTCGGCGATCTTCCATATGCCTATGTGCATGATTTACAAATACATTCAAGGGACAACATGATAATCATTGCTACCCATGGCAGGGGCATGTGGGTTCTCGATGCCAATGATGTGAATGACAAGGATAAGATGAGGAGGAGAAGATGGTTCTGAGAGTGGGTTGAGAATGAGGTATTCAGGATGGCAGTAGTTTAAGGATTTGCTGGCCGCGGGCTTTTATCCCTGCTGAACCTTCTTCCATCACACTGAGGATTGATAGCCTCAGTTCGGTAAGCAGTTCGGGGTATATGAGGCTCAGCCTATAGAGGGCTTCCATCGAATAGGCTTTTATTGCGATGGCGGAATTAGTGCTTTTAAGCCATGTAAAACAGTATTCCGCCAAAATGCCCTGCTGAT
>CAZSJH010000239.1:0-4531 GCA_964607105.1 uncultured Rikenellaceae bacterium
GTGCCATAACGGCTTGAAAGCCGTTAACGCATACTAATCATACCGCTGACCGTTATGCCCAATTGTAATCAAAACCTCAATCCAATCGTCATAGATAAAACTCATTTTGTTAATATATTACAAATCAGTACATGAAAGGCAGACATATCATCCTTCAGATAGTTCTATTAATTGGATGCACATCTTTTGTTTATGGACAATCAAACTCCTATTCTTATGATGTTACCAAGAGGATTACAAAGGTTGAGAATTCACTTATGAACTGGGTGCAAACCCCGGATAGTTTGTTGCGGTGGAATATTGAAGACCGCATGAAATCTCATATGGTTAACGGGGTGAGTATTGCAGTTATCAATAATTTCAAAATTGAGTGGGCTAAAGGGTATGGATTCGCTGATATTGCCGAAAAGAGAAAAGTAACACCTCAAACCCTTTTTCAGGCAGCTTCAATAAGCAAATCATTGAGTGCAATTGGAGCATTAAAATTAGTTCAGGATAAAAAGATTGATCTCGACGCAGATATCAATAAATATTTACGTTCATGGAAGTTTCCTTATGATTCTGTATCAAATAGCATTAGAATCACATTAAGGAATCTCCTGAATCATTCGGCCGGCCTAAGTGTAAGCGGGTTTCCAGGATACTTTGTCACTGATTCGATCCCTACAATTATCAAAATCCTTGATGGAAAACAGCCTTCAAAAACTCCTGCTGTTCGGTCTGTTATGGAGCCTGGTATTAGATATCAGTATTCTGGAGGAGGTATTTGTATTACACAGGTTCTAATGACAGACATTACTAATCAACCATTTGAAGAATATATGCAACAGAGTACATTGATTCCACTTGGGATGAATGCCAGCTTCTTTGCACAGCCACCGCCTTCAGAAAAAAAGGAATTGCTAGCTACTGCATATAATAGAGATGGTAGTGAAGTAAATGGGAAATATTGCATTTATCCTGAGCTGGCAGCCGGAGGTTTATGGACAACACCAACAGACATAGCAAAGTATATCATTGAGACACAACTATCTTTACTTGGAAAATCATCTAAAGTCCTCACACCTGAAATGACAAAAATAAGACTGACACCGTTTGATGGTTATTCCGCACTCGGTGTTTATATTCATCACAATGGCAGGTATTTTGAATTTAGCGGCGGCAACTCTGGTTTTATATCAAAATATTGGGCTGACATGGAAAATGGAAACGGAGTAGTTGTAATGACAAACTCTGCAAATGTTGAAATAATCCCTGAAATAGTTAACAGCGTAGCATCAACTTATTCTTGGAAAGATTTTTATAAACCTATCATAAAAAATATCATTTCAATCTCGGATTCCATTCTCAATTCTTATGTTGGTGATTATCTTTTTGGTGAAACAAAGATCTCTGTTATAAAAAAGAATAAAAGATTATTTATTGTTGAGGATCAGCCTTATGAACTATATTTCACAACAGAAAATGATTTTTTTATCTCAGAATTTGAAGGTGATTATCGATTCCTTAAAGATGCTAATGGAAAAACAATTGGAATCTTGGATTTAAACCATGACATAACTGGTAATAGAATAGTGAAAGAGTAAAAATTCAACTGGGCATAACATGCGGTATAATCAATTTGTTTGTCATGCTTTTTGCATATCCCCTACCCGCAATGGATATAGGCAAAAAGCACAAGCGGTTTAAAGGCCCGAGGGCCCACACACTACAACACAAAATAAAAAACTAAATTTATACCTGAAACGTGAACAGCAGTATGACAGAAAAAGCAAAAAGCACGCCACAACGGTGGGAACACCGTTGCCACAAACTGAATCATACCGCCGACCGTTAGCATGCATTTCAGTAAGTGCCTATAACAAAAAGCTTGTAAAATGAATTTTTCGACCGGGTTAATTAATAAACATCTAACAGCTTATATTCATTTAAATCCAATCAGAATTCTTTTGTTATGCTTAATATGCTACCAAAGAACATTTATATATAATACTGAAGATTTAATAACTAAAAAAGGGAATGCTACACTAAGTCTTTCCAGATTTTGAACATTTTCTGCAGAAGTTGAATAAACAAAATTAAAAAAGCTAAGATTCAGATTATCTGAAACAGGCACTAAATAAGTTTAAAGAATCAGGAGTTATGTTTTGAAGCAGTTACCCCTGTTAGGGTTATGAATTCCAGTTCAATGATATAATATTCAATGCTGAATAATAAGTTGTTTTGCATATAATTTGCCTTTATATATGATTTGGACATAATATACCCCATCCGAAAGCGACTTGGTGTTTATTGTCGTTAACAGGTTTTGGGATCTTGTTTTCTTCACAGGGCGTTGCTGATTGTCGAATATTATTATTTCATAATCAATATTGTTACTTTCCTGTATTTTTGAATCATCAAGCTCTATCCTTAAGTATTCATCTGCAGGATTAGGGATTAGTTTGAAATCGAAACAATCGACCCATACCACCAGCCTGTTCTCATTCGAACCACATTCATTTGTGGCTTCCAGGAAAATTTGCCCATAGCCTTCACTCAATCCCTGAATTTCTGCTTTATGCCCGTTCGTAACAGATAGTATTTCCATGTTATAATCGGTTGACCATTGCCAGTCGCCCCACTGGTAACTTTCGGCATCTATATAATACCATTCAGGCCAGTAGCACTCCACTTCTTCGGGTCCTAAAATATGTGGATCGGGTTTCCCTTGCCAGACCTCTTTGTGATTGAGATCATATTCCATACCGTCATTAGCAATTGTTGCACCTATCCATCCATAGTCACCGTTTTCACTTGTCTCGAATTCGCATGGGTTAGATCCTTGTGCAGATGTTCTTGAAATATCCTCACTTGTTGACCATATTATAGTATCTCCGTTTGGCATATCATCTATTGTGAATTCTGTACCTGATGAGCAAACATATTCAGGCCCTGAGATATATAGTGAGAATCCTAATCCCAGCACAAAACCTAAATCATCAGGAGAAGAATCATATTGAGGTGTTTCAGAAGCAGAATCATGTGCTTCTGCATAATTAAATGCTTCAACCATACTTATAAAACCATCATTATTATCATCTGCGTCAACAGGATTTTCATAAGGATCTTCTCCGGCTACAGATGCTATCCAGTCAAAAACAAATTCATCATAAGTAAAATATCCCATACAATAAGAAGGCTCATCATAGTCACATGCAGTAGCTATTATCCGGTCACCTGAACTTAGGTCATCGATAAATCCACCACTATAACATTGACCCATTACAATGGTTATTTGACCAGCATAGATTTTATCAACCTCATCAGCAAATTGATCGTCCCGAATTGATTCATACCATAATATAATTTCAGCATCTCGTCCTGATTCTCGATCCCCATGGTCTGTTACAAAAATATATAGATGATCATCTTTGCCGATAACTGAAGCCAGGTTGTTAAATACCGTGGTTATATTTGATTTTGTTGCAGAATAGTCAATATCGTTATCAGAATCACCATCAAGATCAAGAGGCGAGGAATCATAACTTTCCATTCCAATTCGTCTGTCAGCATTTGGATTTGTTCCATCGGCAATCAAACATTTAATATGGCTATCATCATAACCATATACATTTACTAAGGTTGAATAAATGAAGGAGCAGTCATTCCAGTACCTGGACCAATTAGCTCCGGGATTGCCGCCTCCACTAATAATAATAGCATAGCAGTGATCCGAAGATCGCAATGATTTATACATGGGGATATTACTGCTTACGATATTTAATTTACTTTCAGGTTCTTGTTCTTCTATTATATTTAAAAATTCCCATGATTCGAGGTTGTTTGGCGGTAATTTCCAGTCAAGTATTGATACATTACCGGTTCTTACATCAACAAAGATGAAAATACATGGATGACCCCAGTTTTGTATTGGGTTTTTATCTACAAAAAACACATATGATCGGTCAGTAGCTGATGTAATACTTTTATTAAATGTTCTTATACTCAGATTTTTTTCAGCAATATCCTTTCTTAGATAAACCAAAATACTATCTGAGGAATAAGTAATATCAAGGTATTCGGAAACAATCTTTTTTGCCTCTTTTTTAGAAATTTGTCCATAAGTAACAACTGCTAAGAATAAAAGCAGCATAACAATAGAAAACTTTTTCATATTCCCTCCCGTTTTTAAGAATTAAGATTTATATATTGTGAAGTAACAACTATTTTAATATCAAGTCAATAGGCAGGGACGGGTGAAAGTATAAAACAAGGGATATTCAATATGAAACAGCTGAAATAGCTTACGAAACAGGTAATTTTTAATGTGTACCGATTATCGCTTAATAATGATGAAATACACGTGAGGGCAAAAAATTGTATGCATTAGATTTTTAAATAATCCGGTTATTTCAATATCTCGGGTTAAATTCAACAATAAGTTCTTTACTTCTGCAGACAGCAAAAACTCCATTGCCTCCTATAATATTCCCAGTAATATTAACCGGCTCAGAAAAAGGGTCCTGGGTTACGCGGTCGTAATAATACA
>CAZSJH010000240.1:0-4501 GCA_964607105.1 uncultured Rikenellaceae bacterium
CTTATTAGGTATAATATTGTTCTCATTCTATTCCAGTCTCCTTTTAAAGGTGAAGGTGCTTATTGTTATGAATACAATTGTCATGAAAACAAGTATCAATGTTTCTTTCCAGACAAAGGTGAATCCCGTTCCTTTTATCATTATATCCTTAACAATTATTATAAACCAGCGTGGTGGAATAACCGGGCTTAAAAACCTGTATATCCCGGGCATATATTCAACGGGAAAAATAAAACCTGATAAAATAATAGTTGGCAGCATGAGTCCCATCAGGGAAATAAACATAGCCTGCTGCATTGTTTTTGACATCGTGGAGATCATTATACCAAGAGAGAGGCCAAGCATAATATACAACATACTTTCAAGCATCAATAATAGGGGGCTTCCTTTTATGGGGATATCAAAAACCAGCCATGAAAGGAAAAGAATCACAATAAGATCGATAAGTGACAGAATGAAATAAGGTGTTACCTTACCGAGTATTATATGCAGTGGCTTAAGAGGACTTACAAGAAGGACTTCCATTGTTCCGAATTCCTTTTCACGTGTTATTGCCACCGATGTCATCAATGCACAGATAAGCACGAGTATAATTGTTATCACACCAGGAACAAACATATACTGACTTTCCAGGTTCGGGTTATAGTACATTTTTACTTCGGGTTCAACGGGCATGAAGGAATCGGTAGCTGGCTTATTGAGCTCCAGCATATAGTCATTAATAATTGCCCGTGTATAGCTTGTAACCAGGTTTGCCACATTAGGTTCTGATCCATCGGCAATGATTTCAATACTTGCCGATCCTTCATGAAGCAGGTTTTTACCAAAGTCTTTTTCAAATATGAGTACGGCCTTTATATCCCCTGCTTTAAATGAACCGTCGATTTCATCTCCTGATTGCAGGTTCTTTTTAAGAATGAAGAAATCAGATGATTCAAGTTTGGAAACCAGCCCGGTACTTATTTCATCCTTTGACCTGTCAAGAATTGCTATCCCGGCATTCTTGATATCTGTTCTTACAGCATATCCAAAAATAAGGACCTGGGCGGCAGGGATACCAAAAAGGATTACCAGGGTACGCACATCCCTGAAAATGTGCATAAACTCCTTTTTGACAAATCCGATAAATCTGTTCATTCCTCAATTTTTTTTGATGGCCTGGCAATTTTAATAAATACATCTTGAATGGAACCTGAGCGGTATTTCTCTTTCAGCCCGGCAGGACTGTCGATGGCTACTATCCGGCCTTCATTCATGATGCTTACCCTGTCACAGTATTCAGCTTCATCCATATAATGTGTAGTCACAAATACTGTAATCCCATCTGCCGAGGCTTTGTATATCATTTCCCAGAATTGTCTTCGCGTTATTGGATCAACACCTCCCGTGGGTTCATCCAGGAACACAATATCCGGATCGTGCAGAATAGCTACGGCAAATGCCAGCTTTTGTCTCATACCAAGCGGCAGGTAACCTATAATGCGTTTTCTGTAAGCAGTGAAGTTCATCGATTCAAGCAAGTCTGTTGTTTTTTTCTCAATAAGACTTTTGGGCAGACCATAAATGCCACCATACAACATTATATTCTCAGCTACTGTAAGATCTTCATAAAGTGAAAACTTCTGGCACATATAGCCTATGTGTTTTTTTACCTTTTCGGCATGACGGTATATATCATACCCGGCAACCATGACATCTCCTGAGCTTGGCTTGGATAGGCCGCAAAGTATCCTCAGGGTTGTGGTCTTCCCGGCACCATTTGCTCCAAGGAAGCCAAAAATCTCTCCTCTGTAGACATCAAAGCTCAGATTATCGTTGGCCACGAACGAGCCGAACTTCTTTACCAGGTTCATAACCTCTATTACCTTTTCATCTGTCATTTTCTTCTTTGCTCATTAATTTCAGGAAAACATCTTCAATACCGGGTTCAACCCGGTCAATTTTGAGTTCACGATGCCCCTCTTTTTCAAGCTTCTCAGCTATCGTGCTGTCGTATCGATCGTCGCTAAAGGTTATATGGACAGAATCACCAAAGGGATTAACACTTTCAACGGAAGGATAAGAACGCAGGTTTTGTATCAGCCTGAACTTATCCCTGCTACTCACTGCATACATTTTTTTACCATAGCCTGAAATGATATCAGCGGGTTCGTCTATATCGAGTATATGCCCTTTCTGTATCAGTGCTACCCTGTCGCACATCATTGCCTCATCCATATAGGGTGTTGAGACGAGTATAGTAATCCCCTGCTCCTGCAATGACTTTAGCATTTCCCAGAATTCAGTCCTCGAAACTGCATCAACACCTGTTGTCGGTTCATCGAGTACTATAAGATCAGGAGCATGGATCAATGCGCAACAGAGTGCTAGTTTCTGCTTCATTCCTCCTGATAATTTACCGGCAGGCCTTTTCTTAAAGGGCTCTATATGTGAATAAATATCTTTTATCAGGTGATAATTCTCTTTTACAGTAGTACCGAAGACAGTAGCGTAAAAATTCAGGTTTTCTTCAACTGAAAGGTCCTGGTACAGGCTGAACCTGCCCGGCATGTATCCTATATTGTGTCTCAGGAGGCGGTAATCATTCATCGTATCCAGTCCCATAACATTCATCTTCCCGGTATCAGGAAGCAGGAGAGTAGTGACAATCCTGAAAAATGTGGTCTTTCCTGCCCCGTCGGGACCTATCAGGCCGAACAGTTCAGACTTTCCTATACGGAGGGTTATACTATCGAGAGCTGTTACGGTGCCGTATTTTTTCGATATGTGGTCAGAGACAATCATTTTTTTGTTCAGTTGGATAAACCAAAGAATGCTTCGGCAGGCATGCCGCTTTTAAGAGTACCGTCATTTTCCACCAGTATTTTCACTGCATAAACCATATGTACCCTTTCCTCTTTCGTCTGTATTATTTTTGGAGTGAATTCTGCCCTGTCTGAAATATGGATAACCCTGCCGGTAAATTCAGTATAGTCTTTTTCACCCCTGTCAATTCTTATTTTACATTCCTGTCGCAGTTTTACCTGTCCCAGCCGTGAACCACTTATAAAAACCTTTAACTCCATATTTTTCAGGTCAGCAATCTTGAACAGTGGTTTACCTGCAGCCGTAATTTCACCTGCCTCGGCATATTTCTCAAGTAATGTTCCATCTGCAGGGCTTTCGATATAACACCTTCCAAGCTGTTCGCGAAACATAGCCTCTTTAGAGTCGAATACGTTCAACTCACTTCTCACTGTCAACTTCTGAGTGTTATTTGCTTCTTTCTGCCTGTCCAGAACCTGTAGCTGACCTGTCAGGTCATCGAGCTGTTTTTGTGTCGCTGCATTATCACGAAGCATACCTTCAACCCTATCAATATTTACCTTCAGGTTACTGATCTGCTGTTCAATAATTTTATTCTGTGCATCTATGGAGCTTAATTTTGTCATTACGCTGCTGCGGCTTGCTTCCAGCTCTGAGAGCTGTAATTTTATCAGGGCAGTATCAGTAATGGCTATAAGCTCACCTCTTTTTATCAGATCACCCTGTTCTGCTGAAATGGAGAGTATTTTACCGCTGGTCTCGGAGGAAATCATAATCTCTTTAGACTCAAAATTGCCCCATGCATCAGGTTCGTTATCATTCCCCCTGCAGGAGGTCAATATAACAATTAGTAAGGTCAGGTATATTAAGTTTCTCATTGTAATGATATTTATGTTTATTCAATTTATTCACCTTTAATATTCAGGTATTCAGCCCTGGCCTTTGCCAGGCTTATGGCATGTATCTCTCGATTTATGACAGCCTGCTTCTCCTTATTCCATTCCGAAAGGTAGTCCGAAGCTGTTATTGTACCATTATTATATTGCGAAAGGGCTGTTTTGCTCACTGTCTTCAGTGTTGAGACAAGCTCGACATCACTCTCCAGTGCCAGCTCCAGGCTTCTTATCTCAGCATATTTCATTTCCAGGGCACGACCGAGGTTTTCTTCCAGATTATTCTTATGGGTGTTGATAATAGACTTGTTAATATCAATGATCTGCTGCTGCCTGTTGCTCTTTTTCCAGTCAATAATATTCCATTTTATCCCAGCACCTACTATGTAATAAGGACCAAAAGTATCTGAAAAAAAATCATTGCCGGGTGGCTTCCCATAACCCAGTGTTGCAAAGGCAAATGCTTTCGGCATCCTTTCGCTTTTTACTACTGATTTGCCTGCTTCCAGCTGTTGTTTTTTAAGATCCAGGACATATAGTTCAGGCCGTGACAGGTCGGCACTGCGGCTGATTACAGGGTCGGGCACAATAGCCTCAGTGTCACTATTTATTTCCATGCCTGTCAGGTCAGACAAGACAGTAGCTGTAGAGTTTATCCTGATCTCATTATCGGCTATCTGTTGTTCAAGCTTAATTTTTTCTGCCCTCAGCACCTCCCTGTCAGAAGGAAGCAGTACACCATTACGTATACCCGACTCCATGCTGAGTATCTGCTCTGTTATGGTTTGAAGGTAGATATTGAG
>CAZSJH010000241.1:0-4466 GCA_964607105.1 uncultured Rikenellaceae bacterium
TTATGTGTTATAAAACATCAGGTTCAAATCAACCTAAGGGTATTTTTGTCACGTATTGTGAATTTATAATATTTGTCATTATTTTGTGTGAAAATTTAACATTCCGTTAATTTTCGATTTCAGTATTTAAATTTATAAAAAGGTCTGTATGTCCAAACAAATTAAGCTACGTAAAGGGCTGAATATCAGGATGAAAGGGAAAGCTGACAAAATTCTGATTCCTGAGGAACGGCCCGGCAGGTTTGCTGTAAAGCCTGTTAATTTCCCGGGATTGGTTCCCAAGATGTGCGTTAAACCCGGTGAAGAGGTAAAAGCAGGGACAACACTCTTCTACGATAAGAAAAATGAGAAGGTAAAATATACTTCTCCAGTTAGCGGGCTTGTGCTCGATGTCATAAGGGGAGAACGGCGTCGTATACTTGAAGTGATCATCGAGACAAAAGGTGATGATTATGTGGATTTTGGCAAGGGTGATCCTGAAAAGATGAAAACAGGAGACATAAAGGATAAGCTCCTGGAATCGGGCTTGTGGCCTGCAGTAAGGCAAAGGCCCTATCATATTGTAGCAAATCCCGAAGAAAATCCCAAATCAATTTTCATATCAGGTTTTGATACAGCACCTCTGGCAGCCGACTTTGATTATATTATTGATCACCTGCCGGCGGAAGATTATCATACTGGTATTAAAGCACTCAGGAAACTCACTGAAGGGAATGTCTACCTCGGCTTAAGTAATAACACAACTTCAGGCGTGTTGAAAAATACTCCGGGTGTTGAAATTAACTATTTTTCAGGTCCACATCCGGCAGGCAATTTAGGAGTACAGATACATCATATAGACCCTGTGAACAAAGGAGAGATCGTGTGGTATGTTAACCTGCAGGATATTGTCTCGATAGGACACCTTTTCAATGAAGGCAAATACGCACCGGATAAGATAGTGGCACTGGCAGGATCGGAAGTTGAAAAACCAAGGTATTATCGTACGCGTACAGGTGCAAGCATAAGTACTATTATTAAGGGTACTATCACGTCATTTAATGTAAGGTATATTAGTGGTAATGTACTTACCGGGCAGAAGATTCAGAGCGATGGGTTTCTTGGATATTATGATTCACTTGTAAGTGTTATTCCTGAGGGAGACCACTATGAATTTTTCGGATGGATTACCCCCGGGCTTAATAAATTCAGCTTGTCACGCACTTTCCTTACCTGGCTGATGCCAGGAAAAAAATACCGCCTCGACACGAATATACATGGAGGAGAAAGAGCCTTTGTTATTACTGGGGAATATGAAAAAGTCCTGCCAATGGATGTTTATCCTATGCAATTACTGAAATCAATACTTGTTGAGGATATCGACAGAATGGAGCAGTTGGGTATATATGAAGTGGCAGATGAAGATTTCGCTCTCTGTGAGTTTATATGCCCTTCAAAAATAGAAATACAATCAATCATCCGCAAAGGACTTGACCTGATGGTTAAGGAGATGAGTTAAACAATAAAAACCATTATCTTAATAATGAAAGCATTAAGAAAACAGATAGATAAGATCAAACCTCATTTCGAAAAAGGCGGAAGGTTTGAAAAACTTCAATCCCTGTTTGATGCCGTAGAGGTGTTGATCTTTGTGCCCAACAGGGTAACTTCCAGGGGCTCTCATATCCGTGATGGTATAGACATGAAGAGGGTGATGATAACTGTATGGATTGCTCTCATTCCTGCAGTGCTGTTCGGAATATATAATATCGGACTGCAGTATTACCAGTCGATTAATGTGGAAGCAGGTTTATGGCAAATGGTATGGTTTGGTTTCCTGAAATTCCTTCCTCTTCTTCTTGTAAGTTATATCGTGGGTCTTGGTATTGAAATAATATTTGCGCAGATAAGGGGGCATGAAGTAAACGAAGGCTATTTCGTCACCGGCTTGCTCATACCTCTCATTGTACCTGTTGACATACCTCTCTGGCAACTTACAATAGCCATAGTATTCGCTGTGATAATAGGCAAAGAGGTCTTTGGCGGTACAGGTATGAACATCCTGAACCCTGCTCTGGTGGCAAGAGCCTTTCTCTTTTTCAGTTATCCAAAGTGGATGTCGGGTGATCTTGTATGGATAGCCGACCTTGTTAAAGGTGAAGGTGTTGCCGATACATTCTCAGGGGCTACTCCCCTGGCACAGGCTGCACTTCACGAGGTGGATAACATGCCTTCGGTAATGGAAATGTTCATTGGAACAATACCCGGGTCTGTGGGAGAAACATCCACTATAGCTATCCTGATAGGAGCTGCTATCCTGATATATACCGGTGTTGGTAGCTGGAAGATTATACTGAGCGTATTTGCAGGAGGATTTGGAATGGGGTTATTGCTGAATGCTTTCGCAGTTAACCCTTTCATGGAAATACCTGCACATTATCACCTTGTTATGGGTGGCTTTGCTTTTGGTGCTGTATTTATGGCTACAGACCCTGTGAGTGGAAGCCAGACAGAAACCGGTAAATGGATTTACGGTCTGCTTATAGGTATTCTGGCAATATTGATCAGGGTGCTGAACCCTGCATTTCCGGAAGGAATGATGCTGGCAATACTGTTTATGAACACATTTGCCCCGCTTATAGATTACTATATAGTGCAGGCAAACATCAGGAGAAGATTAAAAAGGGCAAAAAGTAATTAAAAGATATTTGCAATGAAACAATTCAGTAACAGATATATATTCATCTTTGCGACAGTGATGGTTGCCATTGTGGCCCTGATACTCTCCGCTGCCGCAATGCTGCTGCAACCACTGCAGCAAAAAAATGCGGAAATAGAGAAAAAACGTAATATCCTCGCTTCAGTTGGAGTGGAGGCTACGGAACAAACAGCTGAAAACCTGTATGATAAATATATTACAAACTCTTATGCCCTCAACTCGGAAGCTGAAAAGGTGGAAGATGTTGATCCTTTCAATGTGGATGTTCGTAAAGAGCAGAGAAAAGATATCCAGGAACAGGTGTACCCTGTGTTCGAAGCCAGTTTTGAAGATGGTAGTAAAAGCTATATAATGCCTCTTGAAGGGAAAGGACTCTGGGGACCTATTTATGGCTATATATCAATTAAAGAAGACATGAGGACGATTAATGGCGTAACATTCGACCATAAATCGGAAACACCAGGGCTGGGAGCTGAAATAAATGAAAGCTGGTTTGAAGCCCAGTTTGTTGGTAAAAAACTTTTTGAAGATGAGGAATTCGTGAGCATACTGGTACAAAAAGGTGGTGCTGAAGAAGGTGACCCCCATGCAGTTGATGCAATATCGGGAGGTACCATTACCAGTAAAGCGCTTGAAGCGATGTTGTACGACTGCCTCGATAAATATTTTCAAATCCTTGAAAAAAATAGTTAATAAGAAATTAGCAGAGAAAAAGAAAGAGAAACATAATTCTCAACAAAAAACCTGAAATTACTGAGAGAACCGCTGGGTGCTAACAACCCAATTACAATACAGGTGCTGGGTATATGTTCGGCACTGGCCGTGACGGCCAAGCTGAAACCGGCCGTGGTAATGGCTATATCAGTCCTGGTGGTACTCTCGGTTTCTAATGTAATAGTATCATTGTTCAGGAAATCAGTGCCACCGAGAATCAGGATTATTTTCCAGCTCGTGGTTATTGCTATGATGGTTATCCTTGTCGACCAGGTGCTTAAAGCCTTTGCATTTGAGGTGAGTAAACAACTATCGGTCTTCGTGGGCCTCATTATTACTAACTGTATTATAATGGGCCGCCTGGAAGCATTTGCCATGGCCAACAAACCCTGGGAATCGTTCCTCGACGGGATTGGTAATGCTGCTGGCTATGGACTTATACTTATAATAGTAGGATTCTTCAGGGAGTTCCTAGGATCCGGTACCATATTCGGCTACGCGGTAATCGAAAAGGTCGGTTTGTATAATATAGGTTATGAAAATAATGGCTTAATGATCCTGCCACCTATGGCCCTCATCACCGTAGGGATAATTATCTGGATTCAGAGAAGTCGTAACAGCGATCTTGTTGATAAAAGTTAAAAATGGCAATTATGGAAAATCTGGTAAATATATTTGTACGATCAGTCTTCATAGACAATATGGTATTTGCATATTTCCTTGGAATGTGCTCTTACCTTGCAGTCTCGAAAACAGTAAAGACATCGGTCGGATTAGGTGTTGCAGTAGTGTTCGTGCTGACCATTACCGTACCCGTAAACTATCTTATTCATAATTTCCTTCTTAAGGAAGGTGCACTGACGTGGTTGAGTGAGTCCCTGGCAGGGATCGACCTCAGCTTCCTGTCCTTTATTATGTTTATAGCTGTTATCGCATCCATGGTCCAGCTGGTCGAAATGGTTATCGAAAAATTCAGCCCCTCACTCTATACATCTCTTGGTATATTCCTGCCCCTGATAGCAGTGAACTGTGCAATACTGGGTGGATCACTTTT
>CAZSJH010000242.1:0-4439 GCA_964607105.1 uncultured Rikenellaceae bacterium
ATAATATTTACTACCATACTCTTTGCTCAACAGATTTTAACAGAATAATTCTTCAAAAATAGCTTGCAGGCATTTTTATTAAATGTGAGAGCCGAAGTGTAGGTATTACAACCTGTATATGCAATACTCATCATCTCAAAATAACCCTGGAGGTATCCATTCTCACCCGGATTGCCATGTATGGCAATAAAAACGGCGTTGAATCTAACAAGATTGTCATGAAGTTTGAGTGTGAAAGTATTTCTATCAATGCCGTGAGCCTTGCCTGATGGATCTTCCCAGTACCAGTCGAGGCCCCTGATCATTACCAGGTATGTTTCGTAACGGTTTTTAAGTGCTCTTTCCACTGCCCTGGCACTCTTTACAGATATGTTGAATTCTGAAGAATTCCCCCCGGCAATTATAGCTATGGTCTTCATGTGTGTAAACGAATTTTGTTCTCCAAATATAGTAAATTATGTTGCCATGAATACTGGTTGCTGGGTTCTGGTTATTCTTTAAACTTCATCAACCATATCAACCTTAATCACGGAATATTATTGGTTCATAATTAATAAATCATAACTAATAATTTATAACGGCTTTTCTCTTCCTGCTGTATAATTCCTCCACTTCTCAATGACCCTGTTCATGTCATCCGGAAGCTCTGATTCAAATTCCATTCGTACACCGTTCACCGGATGGTTGAAGGAGAGGTATCTTGCATGGAGAGCCTGGCGTGGCAAAATGTTGAAACAATTCCTTATAAACTGCTGGTATTTAGTGAATGTGGTGCCTCTCAGTATTTTATCACCTCCATAATCCGGGTCATTAAAGAGAGGATGTTTAATGTAGCTCATGTGGACTCTTATCTGGTGGGTACGACCGGTTTCAAGCTCGCATTCAACCAGTGAGACATATGACAGGTCTTCGATAAGCCTGTAATGTGTAACTGCAGGTTTGCCTTCGCTCCCATCCTCGTACACATGCATCAGTTTACGGTTTCTCAGGCTTCTGCCTATATTGCCCGTGATGGTTCCGCTCTCTCCCGGATTGCCCCATACAATAGCCGTATACTTTCTGCCTGTACTATGTTCATAGAACTGCCTTGCCAGGTTGTTGAGGGTAATTTCATTTTTTGCAATAACCAGTAGGCCGGAGGTGTTTTTGTCAATCCTGTGAACCAGCCCGGGGCGCAGTTCCCCGGACTTAAACAGGGGGATATCCCTGAGATGGTACATAAGGGCATTGACCAGGGTTCCTTCGTAATTCCCTGTTCCCGGATGTACAACCATCCCGGCTTTTTTATTCACTATTAGTAAAGATTCGTCCTCATAGCTTATATCAAGCGGGATGTCCTCAGGCAGGATTTCAGTTTCCCTTGGAGGATGAGCCAGTACTATCTGTATTACGTCACAGGGTTTTACTTTATAATTTGGTTTAACGGGGCTGTTGTTAACAAGAATATTACCTGCAAGGGCAGCGTTTTGAATTCGGGTGCGGGAAGTATTATCAATCCGGTTTACAAGGAATTTGTCAATCCTGAGTGCTTTTTGCCCTGCATCAGCTTCAATACGGTAATGCTCAAATAATTCTTCACTGTCAATATGATCATCCTTTGTGTCCATCAGTGGTCATAATCTTATAAACCTGTTATAAGCGATCACATTGTTGCCTGAACGTATAATGATAATATATACCCCCTGGGGCAGGCCTGTAACATTTACACTGCGAGTCTCTTTTTCCGACATGAGCCATCTTCCGCTACTGTCGTATATATCTATATCAACACCCATGGCAAGGTCATTATCGGGGATATCTATATTAAGTATATCCTTTGCGGGGTTTGGCCATATATTTATTCTGCTATTAATCTTTGGGTAAATATCTTCAATCCCTGATGGAATAATTGCTTTACCCATTACAGGCCTTATCATCAGGCTTCCGGCTACTTCAGATTCATTCCAGAGGCCATTTATATAATAATGTCGCCGGCCTCCAGGCAGGGTGTTCATATCAAGGCTTACATTAAGGAATGTTTCGGATTGTTGTGTCCATCCAATGTGAAAATAATCATCTATGACCTGGGGATCATTCAGACGAAATTGTATGAATTCATTAATATTGTCTCCCGGGTTTACCACTTCTTCCTGCTCATATAGCAGTTCCCCGGGCATGCCATTATCGTCATCCCATACTGCTACGTTGAAATACCTCTGGTTTGAAGACAGATAGCTATCGTTAAACGCAATCCTTATAGCTCTCAGAGTATCGGGTTCAAAGGTTCTGTATCTGACTGAAACCATAGCATTGGAGGCTCCCTGGCCATTTACCCCGTACCCACTTTCAGCCGATCCATCATCATATGAAAAGTAATTATTGAAAACCTGGTAATAATCCATTGTATCGTTTACTTTACGGTCAAACTCATCTGTTATCAGTACTGATCTTATCCTGAACAGGGATGAGTCAGTGGCATCAGAATTGAAGGTATATATCAGGTTTGCGTTATATGTTACCCATTCCCCCGGATCAATATTTGTTGCACCGGCTGAAAAAGTATGCACCGTGGAACCTTCAAACATATCCCTGATTGTAAAATTCCTGGTAACATTTCGTATCACTTCGTCATTATTCCTGTAATTGATCTTTATAAATGAACCCATCTCCGACAGGAAGACTTTCCTGAACTGCTCCCATGGCATTGTTTCATATGTATTGAGGGCTGACCTCATGGGTTCAGTGAATGCAACATCAACAGGGATTGTATCTGAAGCTGATCTGTTTTTGTCAAGATATACATAATCAATATTCCAGTGATCGGCATTTCCAGCCATTGCCGGATCATCAAAGTTGGTGCTTATGCTTGCAAAGTTCACAAACCTGAATCTGAACCCCCTGTAAAGGTAATCAGGGCTGTCAATTTTTATTATTACGGGTTTAAAATTGTGCAGGGGGGTTCCTTCAGCTTTCCATATATGATGCCATTCATTATCAGCTGCGGAATAAAATTGTAATACAAGGCTATCCTGTATCTCGGGAGGATCAGCCAGGCCCTGTGGCTGATAAAAGAAGCTCAGGTAAACATTCTCCGAGGCTTCCATATCCAGGTCTAAGGGTGCTGATGTCAGGTGGTCAGCCTCAAAGGCAAATGGACCGGCTTGATCATATAATAATCCCCTGTGATCGATTGCGTCCAGTGTAGCAACACCCTGGCTCACCTGGTTAATGGGGTATGTGTTGTTAATATATACATAATCATCGACCCAGCGTGATGATGAGGGGAAAATACTATCAGGTATGAAATCATCAAAAAATGGAAGGTCAATGGTGTCGGCCGGGGAGTCTGATTTAAACAGGTCTCTGTTATGCCATGCATCAACCAGGTCAGGATTGCTTCTTAGTCCCGTGACTATCTCCTGTCCATAACTGTTTATTACCAGGATAACAGGTATCAGGAAAGTCAGATATTTTTTATTTATACTCATAAGGACCTGTTTGGTCTGACTAATTAAATCCTGGTCCAGGTATTACACCCTGGAAATCCACTATTGTTGAATCAACCGGAAGCTTCACCGAATCAGTTGTAAACCAAACATATACAGAGGAGCCGAGCTGAAGTGTTGTTCCTTCATTGTATACGGGGTTTTGCTTGAAAACGAAAGCCTTTGCCGAATCTTCAGCGTTGTTAATGGTACTGTCAAATGTAAAGGTTCCTATATTCAATGATGAAGCGAGTATCCTGTCATGGGCTTCTTCAATGCCCAGACCAATTAGATCAGGCATGGGAGTCCTTCTGTTGCTCAGTCCCTTGCCCAGTACAAGGTCAATAACTGATCCTTTCTGTATTGAATCACCCGGCTCCACTGACCTGCCATGGTAGAGTTGCTCCAGAACATAATCGACAGCCAGGTCGGCTTTGTAGTTAAGCTTACCCAGCTCAAGGCCTGAACTTTCTACAAGTGCTATGGCCTGCCTTTTAGATAACTCCAGCAGGTCAGGCATCTCAACCATCTCCGGGTTAAATGCATTTATGGTCACCATTATACGGCGGTTCTTCTTAACGTCAAACCCTGCTACTGGATGTTGTTCAACCACACAACCACGCGGAACAATATTGGTATAAACGGAATCAACCACCTCGAATCTCATTTTATTATTCTTAACGGTCTTTTCAGCTTCTTCTATAGTTAATCCATATAGATCAGGCACCGGGCGCGATTGCCCATGCCTTGTAAATATGCTCAGCCATAGAAGTGTCGCAAAGAGTATGATAACGGCTATGGCAATTGCCAGGCCAAGGTTTTTGAAGAAATCCTTACTGACAAAAAATTGTTTCAGACTCATAATACCACTTAGTTAAAATAGTAACGTATGGGCAAAGATAAAATTATATAAGGACTAACGACAAAGGGTAAAAGATAAAAGAGGGCCGAACGTTAAAAACCGAACGAAGTGAG
>CAZSJH010000243.1:0-4436 GCA_964607105.1 uncultured Rikenellaceae bacterium
GAACGGACGGGCAAAGATATTAATTTTTTCCTAAAAGAATTAATTCTCAGGTTTATTAAAAAAGCTATTCTATCAGTGATTCAAATTCGGCTTCAATGGGCTTATTAGCTTCAAAATCGAAGAGTGTGAGGCTGCGCATGTTATAATAATAAGTCCAGTAATTCTGCAGCGCCTGGATATAACCTCTTCTGTTCTCATCCTTTTTGGTATCGGCATTATTCAATTCCAGCACATCAACATTACCTATCAGGAACCGTTGTTTTGTCACCTCGAACATTTTCATTGCAACAGTATCTGATTTAGCTGCTATACGTACCTGATCGTCCTGAAGATTAAACTGGGCCACATCAAGGAAAAGTTGTTGCTCAAAATCGATCATTGACTGCTGCACCTGGGTCTTGACTACTTCTTCTGACGACTGTGCCATACGGTAACGTCCGCGGCGCAATCCCCAGTCCATTATTGGTATAGTAAACCCGACACTCACACGCTGCTGGTCATCCAGGGCCTCGTATGCCCCGGGAATTATGTCAGCCTGCCCCTGCAGTCCGTAACTGATATTCATATTTGCGTTCAGCCCCTTTTCAGCCTTAGCCTGTGCCACATCCCTTCTAGCTTCAAGCAACTGGACCTGGAGAGAGAGTATTTCAGGATTATTCTCAAGTGCAAGGTTAAGCACCTGCTCACCGTTCACCTCGAATGTTGGTATTTCATTTGGTATAATGAGTTCTATTTCAATATTTTCAGTATAACCCAGGAATGATGACAGCCGTTGCTTCATATCATTCAGGTTATTATAAGCCTCATTCCTTGAGGTCTCAGCGTTCAGGAATGACAGTTCCATCTGAAGCATGTCGTTCTCGGCAATAGTACCAAGATTATATCTTCCCTGTGCCAGCCGGTAGAGGGTATCGGCATTGGCATAATTCATATTAGCAATTTCCATATTGATCTGTGCCAGTGCAAGTTGAAAGAACCTGCGAACAGCGTTCAGATGAACTTCCTCAACGTTTTCAAGATAATTCCTTTTTGCCTCCTCATATCTGAGGGGTTCTATTTGTTTCTGCCATTTAAATTCATTAAACCTGAAAAGTGGCTGGTTATAATTGATACTCACAGGTGTTGAGATATACTGTGTTGACCCATCTTCACCCAAAACATCAAATCTTCTGAGATTAGATTCAAGAGAAATACTTCCTCCTGTTAATCCTATGTTCTGGGACAATGAAAGCTGGCCAAGCAAACTGTTTGTATTTTTCTCAACATAATATTCCTGGCCTGTACTATAATCATATTCCTTTTCATATATCCTGTTATATTCAGGGAAAGTACCTGTAAGGGTTAATGAAGGCAGGTATTCAGCTTTGAATGTGCGATACTGCCAGTAACTGGCCCTGAACATATGTTTTGCCAGGATACCCTGTAATGACTGATCTTCAGAGAGTTTAACAACATCATCCAGTGTCAGTCTTTTAACCTCCTGTGAATAACTTATGCTACCTGTGCCTATAAATAACACAAGTAAGAAGAAAAAATATATTCGCTTCATATCAATGATTGATTTTTATTCGTACCTGAGTGATTCAATAGGATCTCTTTCGGATGCTCTCTTGGCCGGCGAATATCCAAAAATAACGCCAACTGCAGCAGAGACACCAAAAGCGACAACTACGGAAAATGGAGATACAATTGTTAATATATCTGCTATCTCATTTATCACTTTTGAGAATACTACACCAAGGAACACCCCGATAAATCCACCTGTTACACTGATAAGTATAGCTTCTGACAGGAACTGTACTACTATATCCATTTTCTTTGCACCTATAGCCATACGCGTTCCTATTTCTTTTATGCGTTCCATTACCGATGCAAACATTATATTCATAATGCCTATTCCACCCACTATAAGGGATATACTGGCTATTGCCCCCAGTACAATATTGAAAATATCTTTGGTTCTCTGTTGTTGTTTAAGCAATAATTCGGGAACGGTAATCTCAAAATCCTTTACATTTGAATGCCTTCTGAGCATCATACGGCTTAGCACTTCTGTTGAAGGATTAAGTTGTTCCGTTTCCTCTACCTGTACCACTATCCTGTCGAGCTGATGATAATTGGTTGAAGATGATTGTCCTGGATCAGAACCACCTGACAGTGTGTGCATCATCATCCGCCCGAATCCACTTGCTATCAACGATGTAGATGCTTCCGTGGCAAGTTTCCTCGTAAGGAGTTCCCTGTTCTGATACCTGAGCAACATTGTTTTAACAGGTATATAGATATTGTCATTATACACATTAACACCTGTTTCTTCGAAGCCTGTCAGATTAACATTGGTACGTTCGAGCACTCCAATTACCTTCAACCAGACACCATCGAACTTTATATACTGTCCAATCGGGTCAACCTTACTGAAGAATTTTGCCCTTATATTTGCACCTATCAGACATACCTGTATGCCATGATCTTCCTGGTATTCATTAAAAATCATACCATGGTTCACAGGAAGGTTATAAAGTTCAAAATAGTCGTTTTTCACACCCACCAGTTTTGCCGGATAATTCATCCCATTCAGCACAACTGTTGAATTAAAAGAGATCTCTGGACTTATCCTCTTTACTGATGGCAGAATATCTTTTATAGCTTCTACATCATGGAGTGTAAGCCCGGGGCTGAATTTGTTCTGTTGTTTCTCTCCTTCTTCTTCAGAAGATTCTTGGCTTTGAATTATGGGACTTATCAGGATATTGTTTACACCAACCATCTTTATTTGCTCGAGTATCTCCTGCTGTGCCCCCTTTCCAATGGCGAGCATACTGATAACAGCCGCCACTCCGAAAATAATACCGAGTGCTGTTAAAATCGACTTTAGTTTATTTGCCATAATTGCTTCGAAAGCAATTACTACATCATGAAAATACCTTTTTATCATATCAATTAAGTAAAAAGATTTAAATGAGCGCAGGTTTATTTCTGGTTGCCAGTTTGTTCCTGCACTTCTCCACTATTCTGCTGCCTGTCCGGAACCGCAATCTGTCCCTGGCCCTGGTTACCGCGTTGTTGTTGCATCGTGCTCCTCATCTGTGCCCTTTCTTCCTCACTCATATTCATAAGCCGTTCTCTCATTTCGGGTGTCATCTGCTGTGAACCGCGCTCGTTATTCTCTTTTATCTCTTTTTCTCTTTTTTCTTCCGTTTCTCTCTTCAATCTTTCTTTCGCACGAATAACTTCTTTCAGCTCTTCTCCTGCAAGCTTAAATTCTTCAGGCTCTTCAGGTATACTCAAATACAACTGGTCACCTTCCTCAACGCCCTGTTCAACAATAACCTCGTTTTCATTAGATTCACCCAGTACTACAACCTGCCTTTCTCCCTGTCTAGTGTAAACATATGGTATACTATCTTCTGTTGCATGGACACATTCAAGAGGGATTGAAACAACATCTTCAAAAGTGGTGGTAATTATCTGGTTCCCCGTTGTCATTGAAGGACGGAGTATGGATTCCACTTTATCAAGTTTAATAATTACCTCAAAAACTTTGGCGTCAGTATTTGGCAGTTGCTCACCTATGTTGGCCACGCTCATTACCTTTCCCGAATATCTCTTGTCAGGGAACGCATCCACTGTAATCCTTACGGGCTGTCCTGCATAAACCTTGCTTATATCAATTTCATTTACATACGTTTTGGATATCATTGATGAAAGGTCAGGCAGGGTAGCAACAACAGGATCCCTGGGGTTGATACTGGATCCCACCTTGCGTTTCTCCCCGCTCCATTCTCTTTTATAAATAACCATGCCCGGCGCAGGTGCTGTTACCGTAAACTGTGTAAGCACATCCTGCATCTGCTCAATTGTCTGTCTCTGCTGCTGCAGTTCAAGATAAGCCTCTCGCATATCAGCTTTGGACTGCATTTTTTTTAGTTCATAATTTTTTGTGGCCTGCCCATATGCCCTGCTAGCTTTATCAAGGTTGATCCTGTTCTGGCGGATTGTGGTAGGAGGCTCATATTTGGATTGCTCAAGAGTAATCTCTGCCTCCTCCATATTAAATTTTAAATTCAACAGATCATCTCTTAAATCACCAAGGGTAATTGTTGTGTCCAGCTTTTTCATTTCATAATCATTCTCCATCTGCTCCAGCTCATCAAGCTGATCCTTAAGGCTATTATCAGCATCAGAGCGATCAAGAGAAGCTACGTAATCCCCTTTTTGTACAACCGTTCCCTCGGGCACAAGATCCATTATGGTTATTTCCCTGAATCTCATATTTCTGCCCCCAATTCCTTCAGGCCCTTCTATGTCAGTTGAATTTTCGGCCTGCAACTCGCCTGTTGTTGTAACAAGGATCTCAAATTTACCTTTTCTGGCTTCAGAAAAAAGAAGTGCAATCTCATCCTTTTTGGTAAGACGGTTAAAAACAATGAGCGCGA
>CAZSJH010000244.1:0-4427 GCA_964607105.1 uncultured Rikenellaceae bacterium
TGGTTCTGTCGCATCTATTGAAGTAAAATCATTAATTTCTTAGTTTAGCGCAAAACTAAACTCGGCATTATGGATACCTTAGGTCATTGCTATCCGAACCGAAGCGAAGCGTAGCTCAACGAAGTTAAATCAATTATCATACAAGCAGTATATTTCAAGTTAAGGTAAGCGTTAAGTTATCGGGATGTTGAAGAGCAAAGTACGTTTAAATCATTCTACTCATTAGCAGCATAGAATAAGATTTAATTCAGTATTTTAGTAGAGGGCTGAACAGATGCGACAGAACCGAGCTTTGACTGGCTGATATAATAGTGATTATTAATTAAAAAGAGTTACATATGTTTAGAAATTATAAAATTAGCCCCATCTACTTTCTTATATTAATTCTTCTATTTCTTCAAATCATAACCAGTTGCAATAAATTAGAGAATGAGGCAAATAGCAGATTTCCTCTTGCTGAAAGCAGTGGGGTTGATCCATTAGCTTTGCTTGAGGCATATGATGAAGCAGATGATCTGCCAAACCTGTTAAGCCTTCTGGTTTCAAAGGACAATACAATTATTGCTGAAGAGTATTATAACGGACATGGCCCGGATGATCTGCATGAAATAAAATCAGTGACTAAAAGTTTTATCTCTGCACTTGTTGGAATAGTCATAGACCAGGGATATATAAGCAGCGTTAATCAGACTATTGGAGAATTATTAATTAATACCGAGCCTGATCTTTCCGGCCCGGTTACAGAGGTCACGCTTTACCAGCTCCTAACTATGACAACCGGCCAGGAATGGTCAGAGATACCGGGCCCTTCAGAGTTCTCAGCGTTTGTAAACTCGCCTGATCAACTTATCTATGCTCTTTCCAAACCATTTGTAGCAACACCAGGTACTGTATTTAACTATAGTGATGGTGCACCGCATATTGTTTCAGCAATATTATCTGAAGCTACAGGCCAGAGTGCATTTGAGTTTGCCGGGGAGCAGCTACTTTCTAAGATAGGTGTTGACCACTATGATTATTATATCGACAATCGGGGAATAAGTTATGGTGGAATCGGTTTAATGATAACTTCGAGGAACATGGTCAGCTTCGGCAACCTGTATCTGGACGGCGGGATCGCTAATGGAATACAGGTAATACCCGGTGAGTGGATTGCCGATTCGTTTGAATCTCATATCACCACAAATAATATTATTCCACATGGTTCAAATTATGGTTATTACTGGTGGTCAGGCATTGAATATGGACACCAGATATATTTTGCTATGGGTTATGGAGGGCAGTTCATCGTACTTGTGCCGGAATACAATCTTGTAGTAGTTGCTACTAACATGACATCTAATGTCTCTTCTCCCGTTAATGTAGAATGGATGAATACAATAAATCTTATTTTCAACCGGGTCTTACCAGCTGTCGATGGCTTTTAAAAATACCTGATTTTTATTATTATAGGATAAATTATGAAAAATTCACATAATATGAAATTATTTCTACCTAAAGCACTCTCGATTTCTATCATCCTGTCTTTTTGCTCAATATTATCAGTAACTGCACAGGAAAATACTTCGGGAAACCTTATTGATTATTCAGTAGAGAAGGCTAGTTCATTGATCCGTATTGATGGTTCCCTGGATGAAGCTGCCTGGGGTGACGCAACTGTGATAAAATTACCATTTGAATACCTGCCGGGCGACAATATAGCTGCGCCTGTTGAGACAGATTTCTTAATAACTTTTGATGAGAAAAATTTGTATATGGCATTCAGGTGCTATGATCTTGATCCCTCCAAAATAAGGGCTCACCTGATGGACAGGGATGCCACCGGAACATTTATCCAGGACGATCATGTTGTTGCTTCAATCGACTTTTTTAATGATGAGAGACGGGCCTTTCAGTTTCATGTAAATCCTCTGGGAGTTCAGGCTGATGCTATATTCAGTGAGATGGATGGCATTGAAGATTTTTCTTGGGATGCAATATGGGATTCCAAGAGTAAGATAAGTGAATCCGGATGGGTTGCAGAGATATCTATTCCATTTAATCAGTTACGTTTCCCTAAAAGTGTAACTGTTCAGACCTGGGGAGTAAGTGCTGAAAGATCCTATCCGAGGAGCGTTCGTCATCGCATGGCATCTCATAAGAGAGACAGAGATATAAATAGCTTACTCTCTCAAATGAATAAAATAACGGGTTTCCATGGAATGAAGACAGGAATCAATATGGAAATTGATCCTACGCTTACAATAAACCGTACGGATCAGCGTCATAATTTTCCTGAAGGAGAGATTGAGAATGGTAAAATAAAGGCAGACCCGGGAGTAAGCATCAGATGGGGCATTACTCCAAACATGGTACTGAACACGACTGTTAATCCCGACTTTTCACAGGTTGAGGCTGATGTAAGACAACTGGAGGTAAATACCAGATATGTAGTTCGCTATCCTGAAAAGAGACCATTTTTTCTGGAGAGTGCTGATTTCTTTTCTACACCAATTGAAGCTGTATTCACCAGAACTGTCGTTAATCCAAATGCTGGTCTGAAATTTACAGGGAAAGTTGGTAAGAATGCCATTGGTGTTTTCAGCACCAATGATCAGATCAATAATTTGCTATTGCCCTCCAACTCAGGATCAATGTCTGCCTCGATTGACCAGAATATTTTTGGAGGAGTTATGAGATATAGAAGGGATGCAGGGAAAGGGTCTTCAATTGGAATGATATATAGCGGAAGAGTAGCTGAGGACTATAATAATCATGTTGCCGGTATAGATGGGTTCTTTCGCTTATCAAACACAAAAACACTATCTGTCAATTACATGAGATCAACAACTGAGTATTCACAGGACATTATTGATAATTTCGGTCAGAAGGAAGGGGCTTTTAGTGGTGGAGCTATGTCGTTGGACTTTAATCATCAGAGCCGGGACTGGGCCTATAGTTTATCCTACAGTGATTTCTCACCAGACTTCAGGGCCGATTTTGGCTATATCCCAAGAGTCGACTTTCGAACCACAACATTAGGACTATCGAGAAATATTTGGGGTAAAGAGAATGGATGGTTTAACCGAATCACTATTGGAGGATATGGTGGTGCAACCTATGACTATGAATGGGAATGTACCGATGATAATATTCATGCGTATGCCATGTACAGTGGCCCCTTACAGACTAATTTTTCTATTATTGGGGCCTTGAAACATGAGCTTTATGCAGGTAAGCTATATAATTTGCAGCAAGCTATGGTACAGCTTGATATTAAGCCTGTTGGGGGTCTGAATCTGAAAATGATGACTCATTTTGGAGATATGGTTGATTACAGTAATCTGCGACTTGCATGGCATATGATCTTAAATCCTGCTATTGAATTCAACATGGGAAAACATATCAATATGAATTTCCAGCACAGGTATATGAGAATGTCCTATGAGAAAGATGAGATTTTTACAGTAAACCTGAGTCAGGCCAAGCTTATTTATAATTTTAATGTGAGATTTTTCATAAGGGCCATTATTCAGTATCAGGATATTCATAAGAATCAGTCAATGTACATATCATCTGTGCAGGACGAAAATCAAACCGTTTTCACACAGTTGCTTTTTTCCTATAAACTTAACCCACAATCTGTTCTGTTTATTGGCTATTCAGATAATTCCTTAGGCTATTCCGGAATTGAAGTCTTGCAGACAGACAGAACCTTCTTTATGAAACTGGGATATGCCTGGTTATTATAGCTTAATCCTTTAGATCTATAATTCACAAAACTATACCAAAGTGCAGTTTATCAGATTATTAAGCCATGAAATAGTAGATGTATTATTATTGTTTTCCGGACCTGAAAAAGCAAAATAACTATCTATTCGGTAAAAGGTGGAAAATCCGGTCACTCAGAGCACCTCATTCCGGATCAACCTGAGCAATCGGTTCCGGAAATGGCTGAGCACATAAAACCGGAACTTAAACATCACAATATCAATGCAAAACAATAATATGTTTTAATTACGTATCCGTCCTACCAAGTAGGTCTTGTTCTTTAAAGATAGGCAAATACTTTGTGTAAATTGGGATTAGAGTTCCAGGTTCTGTGGTAATAGATCTGTAAGCCTGTTGACCTTATAGGTCGGGATCACCTCCAGGACCTTCCAGAGCCATTCATATGGATTGACATCATTCTTCTTACAGGTGCCAAAGAATGAATAAAACATAGCTGCACGCTCTGCTCCCCGGTTTGACCCGGCAAACAGGTAATTTTTCCGACCAAGTGCGATTGGACGTATGGCATTTTCGGCCAGGTTATTGTCTATTTCCAGACTCCCATCCTCAAGATATGCCAGTAAATTGTCCCAGCGCGGGATACAATATGCTGTTGCCTTACCCAATGGTGATTTTGGCTCAGATGTTTTGTATGTCTCCACTATCCATTTCCCCAG
>CAZSJH010000245.1:0-4418 GCA_964607105.1 uncultured Rikenellaceae bacterium
ATACCTGATTCTATTGATTACAGGCGATTACTGGAAAGGATAGAAAAGCTTGAAGCTGTGGCAGAAGAAAAGAAGAAGGAAGATGAGCTGGCCAGGTTACTGGAGGAAGCTGATATGCTTTCGGATAAGCAAAAATCTGAAGATATAGACAAATCCAGGAAATTTTACAGCGGTGTAAGGCAACAGCAGGGACTGAATCCCAACCTGAGTGTGCTCGGTGATTTTTTCGGTTCAGTATCGTCTGCAAATGATGAATTGATATCAGAGCCCGGTGATAGGACACATGGCAACAATGGCCTGTTTATGAGGAGCTTGGAGTTGTCCTTCGTTGCACCTCTTGATCCTTTTGCCAGGGGTAAGGCTTTCCTGGATATTACAGAAGAAAGAGTATCCATTGAGGAAGCATATATGGAGATACTTAACCTGCCTCTTAATATGTCGATCAAGGGAGGAGTTTTCTTTCCGGAATTTGGGTTGCTTAACAGGCACCATACGCATGCCCTGCCACAGTTTGACAGACCAAGGGCCTGTGTTAACTATTTCGGGCTTGACGGGTTTAACGGCATGGGTGTAGCTGTCAATTTTTTGCTTCCAAAAATATTATTCGCTGATGCCAGCTCATTCGATTTTTCTGTTATCAATATTAATGATAATCTAAGCTACTCATCCGATAAAAGTGTTAATATAGCTTATGTTGGTCACTGGAAGAATTATTATGATATTTCGAATTCAAGTTATATCGAGTATAACCTCAGTGCCATTGCAGGTGAGAATAATGAAACGGGCGGAAAAAACAATTATATAGGAAGTTTCGGACTACATTACAAATGGCAGCCTCCGGGTACTTCCAAATATAAGTCATTTGACTGGAAGACAGAACTCTATTACGGATTTAATGAAACTCCCTTAGGTATAGTGCGAAGCAAGGGTTTTTATTCCCTGGTTCATCGTAAATTAAATGCACGAATATGGATAGGTGGAAGGATTGGATACAGTGAGATGCCATATGATAGTGACCAGCATGAGTGGGATTATACCCTTAATTTTGATTTCTGGCAGAGCGAATTTGTTTTCTACAGGGTACAATACCAGTATAATTCAAGAAATGTAGCTTACCTGCCAGAGACGATCGGTTCCTACCCTTCGAACCATACCCTGGTGATACAGTTCTCATGGGCAATGGGACCACATAAACACGAGGCATATTAAATGAAGAAAATCAAATTTAAAGAAATAATTATATGAAAAAGCAAATAATAGGCCTGCTGCTTGCCATAATAACAATTCCCGGCATAGCAGTGGAGAAGAGCCAGATCAGGATAGTATGTTCCTTTTCTGACTATGCATCAATAGCTTCGGAAATAGTTAAGGGCTATGCAACAGTTGAGAGTATATCACAGGGTGAATCTGATCCTCATTTTATACCACCCAAGCCCAGTTATGCAATGATGCTTAACAGGGCTGATATATGGATTACCACAGGTATGGATCTTGAGCAATGGTCGACTACACTTATTGACAGGGCACATAACAGTAAAATAATGGATGGTGCTGTGGGTTTTGTGTCAGTGTCAGATGGCATAACAATACTGGACAAGCCGGAAAAAGCCGACCGAAGTGAAGGAGACGTTCACCTAATGGGGAATCCGCATATAAATACCAGCCCTTTAAACTGGAAAATAATAGCAAGGAATATTACTGTTGGGCTCATAAAGGTTGACCCTGAAAATGCTGACTTTTACGAACGTAACCGTGATGATTTCATTGACAGGGTTGATCGTGCCCTTTTTGGTGATGAACTGGTTGATATGTTTGGAGGTGAGACTCTTTCCAGGCTGCTTCTAAATCATACACTTTTTACTTTTCTTGAAAGGGAATACCAGGACAAGAAGCTGGTTGACCTGCTTGGTGGTTGGCTTAAGGAAGCATTACCATTCAGGGGAAGCCGCATAATTGCCTACCATAAGAACTGGGCTTATTTCTCCGATATCTTTGGTCTTGAAATAATAGACTTTATTGAGCCGAAACCCGGTATACCCCCCTCGGCCAAGCATGTGCAATATATTGTTAACCTTATTAAGGATCAGGAAATAAAGGTGATGCTTGTAGCAAGCTATTTTGAAAAGAAATCACCCCAGATGATAGAAGACAGAACCGGGATCAAAGCGGTCTATCTGCCTCTTTTCGTGAATCATGAAATAGGTATAGACAATAATTTTGAACTGGTGGATTACTGGATCAGCCAGATAAAACAGAACCTCTGATATTATGGGAACCTTGTTATTTCTAGCTCCTCCGATAGTAGCCTGCATTATTCTCGCAGGTATATTAAGTTATTTTGGTAACCATATACTGTCGCGTGGTATTATCTTTATTGATATTGCAGTAGCACAGATAGCTGCCCTTGGGACTATGATAGGGATATTACTGGGTTTTGCAGAGAATTCCGTTAATGCCCAGATTGTATCATATGCATTTACTATAATTATACTGGGAATCTTCTCTGTCATGAAAGTGAAGAACCAGGTACTGCCGCAGGAGGCTATAATAGGTATTTTCTATTGTATAGCCCTGGGAATGGCCTTATTACTGGCGGAAAAAATACCCGGAGGCTCAAACTACATTACCAAAACTATTACGGGCAATGTGCTTTGGGTTACATGGGAAAGCGTGTTATATTGTTTGTTGATATTTATACCTGTTATAATTGTCAATCTGGTTATGGGAAATATTATAAAAAAGGTTTCGCATGGTGAGCTGGCTGGTAATTCCATGAGTCGTACCAGGATATATGACCTTGTTTTTTATATAACGTTTGGTATAGTTATAGTTAAATCAGTACCCGTTATGGGTATTTTCCTCGTTTTTATGCTCTTAATAGGCCCGGCATCCATCAGCAGAATATTTGTTCGATCATGGACGGGAAGGATAATATGGGGCTGGATAATAGGGGCAGCGGGTTCTTTACTGGGGATTTATATATCATATTCAATGAATATTTCAAATGGCCCTGCAATTGTCAGCCTGATTGGTATAGCTACCTACATTGCAGCTTTTGCGAAATTGTATATAAAGAGAGCTGATAAGAATATTCTAACAACAAATTAATTTTGGAAACTGATGTTATCTATTGAATTTATTTTTCTCCCTTTCCTAGGCTGTTTGCTTATAGTATTGATAAATGTATATTTTGGCATTCATGTTATTAAAAGGGAGATCATTTTTATCGATATAGCTCTTGCTTCTATAGCTGCACTTGGTTCTGCTGTAGGGATAGTCCTCTTTGAATCCATCTCTGTTGATCACTCTCATGAAGAGCATGGGTTTTTACCATATCTCTTTTCACTGGGTTTTATTTCTATTGCTTCTTTTGCTTTTACATTGCTGAAGCATAAAAAGATATCCATCCCGCTTGAGGCTATAATAGGTATTGCTTATGCTGTTGCTACCACATTAACCGTTATAATTCTTGACAAAGGAGCAGGTGGGGATGTACATGTACATGATATGCTGGTAGGAACAATTCTTTGGATTTCCGGTCACCAGCTGACCAGGCTTGCTCTGGTTGTGACAATAGTTGGAGTCTTCCATATTATATACAGGAAAAAATTCATGAGCCTTACAGAATCATTTCATAATCATGATAATAAGATCAACAGGCATATGCTCTGGGATTTTCTTTTTTACTTTTCCTTTGGGCTCGTAGTTGTGGAAGCAGTAAATATAGCAGGTATATTAACAGTGTTTGCATTTCTTATTCTCCCGGCCTCATTGTCGGTCATACTTAAAGGTAACTGGACAAGCAAACTTATAGTAGGCTGGGTGGCCGGCGTAACGGCATCCTTTGCCGGGTTGTTATTCTCCCTTAAGCTGGATGTACCAAGTGCCCCGGTAATAATCACACTTCTTGGTATTATACTCCTGCTGGGTTATCTTTTGTATAAGATTTCGAACAACAAAAAGCCAGTGAAAGAAACCTCAGAGACTTGATTTAAAGTTGCTATTTAGAAATATTTTGCATAAATTTAATAGAAGAGAATATTTTCATTACTATTAAATTAATCAGGGGAGGTATTAAAATGACTGATTATATTGATTTATTTGAAGATTCCAACTGGCAGAATGCACCTGAGTATTCCAGGGAGACCAGGAAAAAAGTACTGCATGATGAGGATAGCTCAAAAATTATCTTACTTAAATTACCTGCTGGATTTTTCATGGCACCACACTCTCACTTAATGAATGAGCAACATGTAATTCTTAAAGGTGAATATGAAAGTGAAGGTAAAGTTTACCATGAGGGAGTATACAGGAGTTTTAAAGCGCAACAGAAGCACGGCCCTTTTAAATCGAAGAACGGAGCACTGGTCCTGGTTATATGGAAGGCATGATAAGTCTTACCAAAATTTGTTGGTCTA
>CAZSJH010000246.1:0-4412 GCA_964607105.1 uncultured Rikenellaceae bacterium
TGGGAGGCAGGTTGTGGTTCAGTTTTGATGTACCCCGCCTGAGTCCAAGAATACCAATCTATGCAGGTAACCTGAGCCTTCCCGGAAGCTTTCATGTTTGTGGACAGGATCATTTCAGCACTGAATCTGCCATGTGGGCCTTCCGCAGGGCAAACAGGCTGTCTATGGTGAACTGGGGTGAAGGTAAGGAAGTGATGGAGCCTGCTGTAATGGAATTTGAAGATAAGGCCTTTGATGAAGTGGATTTTATTGAGAAGAAAGCCCTCGAACTACACGGAAAGGACCCAATGCTCGCAAGGGAATTCCTTACAAGATACTCCAATGATTTCGCCAGATCTGCCGTTGATCGCTGGTGGGATCTCGGAGATGAATTGTGGGTTAGATTCAGATGGAGTTTTTAAATTGTATCATGAGGATATTTCTGCAAAAGAGTATTTTTGTTTATCTCCTGTTATACACAGTTATTTTAACAATTGTGAATTATTCATGCAATTCTCCGACCAATACCTCCGTCGGAATATTTAACCACGAAACCGATGTGGGGAGCCCAAAATTGAAAGGTAGAAGCACTTTTGATGCTGAAACAGGGGAATACAAACTCACCGGTGCCGGGGAAAATATGTGGTTCGACTCTGATGAGTTCCATTTCCTATCCAGAAAAGTAGAGGGTGATTTTATTCTCCGGGCCCGTGTCCGGTTCATCGGTGATGGGGTGAATCCTCATCGCAAAATGGGTATCATGCTTCGGGACTCACTAAGTGAAGAATCGGCTCACCTTAGTGCTGTTGTTCATGGCGACGGTCTGAGCTCCCTCCAATACCGCGAAGAAGCCGGAGTGGATACAAAAGAAGTTAAATCAACAACCGTTGGCCCAAATATTATTCAGCTGGAGAGAAAAGGTAATACCTTTATTTATTCCTTTGCCCTTGAAGGTAAACCTTTTGCCTCTGTCGAAGTGGCAGACCTGGCTATTGAAGAACAAGCCAACCTGGGAATATTTATTTGCTCGCATGAGGATGATGTACTCGAGACAGCCATATTCGATAATATACGTCTTGTTTTTCCCGCTCCGGCTGATTTTGTTCCTTACAGTGATTATACAGGCAGTCATATTGAAATAATGGATATTGAAACAGGGAAGCGGGAAATTATACACAGCTCCCCTCTATCGCTGCAGGCGCCAAACTGGACTCCCGATGGGGAAGGCTTGATTTATAACAGTCAGGGGAAATTATACTCTTTAAACATAGAGGCTTCAGCAGTAAACGAGATTAACACTGGTTTTGCCCTCAACAATAATAATGACCATGTGTTGTCGTTTGACGGCACATTGCTGGGAATCAGTGACCATACCGAACATCCGTATAATGAGTCGCTTATATATGTACTGCCCGTTGAAGGGGGTACGCCGGAGCAGGTTACCACTGAAGCTCCATCATACCTGCATGGCTTTTCACCTGATGGTGGATTCATGGTTTATACTGCCGGTCGCAATAATGCAGAACACCTTGATATTTATAAGATTTCGAGGCTTACGGGTGAAGAAATCCGTCTGACAGATGCTCCCGGTCTGGATGACGGATCAGAATATTCACCCGATGGCAAATATATCTACTTCAATTCAAGTCGCACCGGGACAATGCAGATATGGCGTATGAAACCCGATGGTAAGGGTCAGGAACAAATTACATTCGATGAGTATAACGATTGGTTTCCACATGTATCGCCGGATGGGAAATGGCTGGTCTTTATTTCCTACAACAGCGATATCAGGGCAGATGATCATCCATTCTATAAACATGTTTATATACGCTTAATGCCTGCCTATGGAGGTGAACCGAATGTTATTGCCTATCTGTACGGGGGGCAGGGCTCCATGAATGTCCCATCATGGTCACCTGACAGCCGGAGAATTGCTTTCGTAAGTAATACTAAAATCGAAAAATAGTTATATAAATTTTCAAATAAAAAATATTGAAATGAGTGATAACAAGTTTAAAGTAAATGAAAAGCATATCTGGGTCAAAGGGGACTTTCCAAAGGTAGGAATAAGACCGGTGATTGATGGGCGAAGAAGAGGCGTCAGGGAGTCTCTGGAGGAACAAACCATGAAACTTGCTCATGCAGCGGCCGAGTTAATTAGTACCGGCCTGAAATACCCTGATGGAAAAAAAGTTAAATGCGTGGTAGCTGATACCACCATTGGAGGTGTTGCAGAAGCAGCACTCTGCGCCGAAAAATTTAAAAATGCAGGTGTGGGTTTATCTCTTACCGTTACCCCCTGCTGGTGTTATGGAAGTGAAACGATAGATATGGATCCGCTAATACCAAAAGCCATATGGGGATTCAATGGCACTGAGCGCCCTGGCGCCGTTTACCTGGCAGCTGCACTGGCGGGACATACACAGAAAGGTTTGCCGGCTTTTGGCATATACGGGCGTCATGTGCAGGATGCAGGTGACAACACAATACCTGAAGATGTAAGGGAAAAAATATTCCGCTTCGTTAAGGCTGGCCTTGCGGTATCTTACATGAAAGGTAAATCATACCTTTCAATGGGTAGCGTGTCTATGGGTATCGCCGGATCAATAGTAAATGAGAATTTCTTCCAGGAATACCTGGGAATGAGAAATGAATATATTGATATGAGCGAATTCAACCGTCGAATAAACGAGGAAATTTATGATAAGAATGAATTCAACAGTGCACTGGAATGGACAAAACAATGGTGCAGAGAAGGTCAGGACACCAATGAAGTATCCAGGAGTGCTGCAGAAAAAGAAAAGGACTGGGAAACAGTAGTGAAAATGACTCTCATCGCACGTGATCTTATGGTTGGCAATCCAAGGCTTCAAGAAGCCGGTTTCGGTGAAGAAGCGCTTGGACATAATGCTATACTGGCAGGGTTCCAGGGACAGAGGCAGTGGACCGATCATATGCCTAACGGTGACTTTATGGAAGCAATATTATGCTCATCATTCGACTGGAACGGTATACGACCTCCCTATCTGCTGGCTACCGAAAATGACAGCCTCAATGGTGCCTCAATGCTCCTGGGTTACCTGCTTACAAATACAACCCAGATGTTTTCCGACATAAGGACCTACTGGAGCCCGGAAGCAATAGAACGTGTCAGTGGACATAAACCCGCAGGACGTGCTGAGAATGGTGTGATACACCTCATAAATTCAGGGGCATCTGCTCTTGACTTTTCAGGGAGGCAGGAGATAAACGGCAAACCGGTTATAAAGCCATACTGGGAAATTACTCCGGAAGATGCTGAAGCATGCCTCAAAGCAACAAACTGGCCTGCAGCCGTGACTGAATATTTCAGGGGAGGAGGCTTTTCATCACAGTTCGATACCTTAGGAGGAATGCCGATAACCATTTCAAGGATTAATATCGTCAAAGGATTGGGACCGGTACTTCAGCTGGCAGAAGGATGGACAGTCGAATTACCTGAAGATGTGCATCATCTGCTGTGTGACAGAACAAATCCCACCTGGCCTACAACATGGTTTGTACCCAGGCTGACTGGTGAAGGAGCATTCAGAGATGTTTATTCGGTTATGGCCAACTGGGGTGCAAACCATTGTGCATCTGGCTTTGGACATATAGGTGCCGATATACTGACATTGGCTTCAATGCTGAGAATCCCTGTTAATATGCATAATATGCCTGCAGAAAAAATATACAGGCCATCAGCATGGAACGCTTACGGTATGGATCCGGAAGGCAGTGATTACAGGGCCTGTGAGATGTATGGGCCATTGTATGGATAATATTCAATAGATTGCATCGTAGAGACGTTGCATGCAACGTCTCTACGACAATAAATTAATTATGACCAGAAAAAAAATATCCATCGTCTTCGATTGCGGGGCAACAAACGTAAAGGTGCACGCCATAGATGAAAAAGGCGAGATATTACAATCTGGATCTTATCCAAATAACACACAGCCGGATCCTTTTTACCCGGAGTACCGGATATGGGATGTGTATGAGATATGGGACAAGATGTGCAGGGCTTCGCGTGAGGTGATGACACAGTTAACGGGAGAAGATATTATTGGTGTAAGTGTAACAACTTTCGGCGTTGACGGGATACTGTTCAACAAGGAAGGGAAAATGCTTTACCCGATGATATCATGGCAATGCGAGCGTACAACACAGGTGATGAAGGATATAGATAAATATATACCTGTTGAGAAACTGTACCGGGAAACGGCGTTGCTGCCATTTAATTTCAATACTATAAATAAGCTAATATGGATTAAGGAAAACAAACCGGAGCTGCTTGAAAAGGCTCACATGTGGCTCTTTGCTCCTTCAATATTCACATGGTTCCTGAGTGGGGTAATGAAGAATGATATCACCATGGCAGGAACATCGATGCTGACATCAGCTGCTGA
>CAZSJH010000247.1:0-4403 GCA_964607105.1 uncultured Rikenellaceae bacterium
GCTTATGCTGTTGCCGCTTATGCTGCTGCTTATGTTGCTGTTGCTGTTGCTGTTGCTGTTGCCGCTACTGTTGCTGTTGCTGTTGCTGTTGCTGTTGCTGCTGCTGTTGCTGCTGCTGTTGCTGCTGCTGTTGTTCTACATTTATCGGGGAAGGTTTCTCATATGTAATGCTTGTCTTTTCAGTTACCCTGCCTGCCCTGTTTTCACCGCTCACCTCGATGGTATTAATACCTTCCACCAGGCCTATATTGAGGCTTATAACACCCTCCCTGGTAAAGGAGAAATTATGGTTCCCTACCCTGTTGATTAATACATCCACATCATCCCATGATTCAACATTCTGCGTCTGCACCCTCAGGGAGAAAATATTATCGCTGACCGTTAGCGGTGCCCCGGGATTAATAAAACGCACGACCGGGGGATTCAGTCCTGCCGGCTCTTCCTCGTTAATCCTTTCATCCCTGCGTTCCCTTACAATCCTACCGGTTTCATTTTCCCTCCTGGTCTCATTCCTGTTTATAAATATGTTGGTTCGTGTATCATCATATGCTCTTAAGGTATCCCTGGCAGGTAAAGGCAGTTTCTTTTCCTGCTCCACGATGACCATGGCAGGTTCAGTATATACCAGTAAAAGGGAATCGAGCGCAAAGCCTGACTCGTTACTGACCCTAATGGTCAGCAGGCTTGTATCCCGGGTCATGAGAGTAGGTACGTTAATCCTCATTGTTTGAGGATCAAATTCAAAATCCGTTGATTCATTGTCGAGCTTTACAATGATATTATCCCTGCTGTCGATCCTTCGCACCCTGGCGGTGACATCAATATGCCTCTCCGGTGTTCTGTATATTTCGTAATAGGGTATTGTTATGTTTACCTCGGGCTGGGATGGTGGCCGGGTCATTATCCCTGCCGGCCTGTCCGCTGTTATCTCCTTTCGTGTATCCTGAACAGGGCTTATATACACGGTACTTGTCCGGCTAATTCCGGCAGGCATTGCCCTGCCCAGTATCCACCTGAAGCCCAGGGATGTGTAATTGTTCATATCAATACAGGAACGGTTGTCCACATAACCATCCATGTTTATTCCGAATGCACTGTTATTCTCAGTCAGTGAGAAATTAACTTTATGTATGATGCCCATTGAGAAACTCCTGGAGAACTGGTAGCCAAGGTATATACCCGCCGTGGGCATCACGGCCGCTTTATTCGACAGGGCTGTTTCGTAATCATTATCAGACAGTGCCAGCAGGTCGGCCTTTATCTGCGACCTCGACTGGTCAGTATTTATAACCGAGTAGTCATAGGGATCCCCGGAGCTATCGAACAGGTCGGTATGCGTTATACCATGGCTTATCCCTGCTCCCGCAAAAGCTGCCAGGACTATCCGGGTCCTTTCCATCAGCCTGTTCAGGGTAAGACCTATCTCGATATCGTAGTTGAAATGACGGAATTGTATATTACTGTAAGTATCACCGGGAGTGATCCTGTCGTCATGGGCCCTGTTCTCACCGGCCAGGAACCGGAATTTCCAGTCTACCGCCAGTGCTGCTCCCTGTCTCTTATAAAGGTAGCTTCCCAGGTTGAAGTCAAAGCCTGCACCCGTCGAGTTCCTGATATCGGTTACCTGGTATGAGCTTCCCAGGCCAAAACCTATGGTCATGCCGCTACCGGTTGTATAGCCCGTTTCCTGGGCTGCAGAAGTAAGAGAAAATGAAATTATGAGAAAGAGAACTGCTATCGAGGGATAGAATTCTTTCATACAAGTAAAATTAATTCGAAAATACCTTGATCTTAAAGGTAGGTATTTTTTTTCAGAGACTTCCCGTTGCCTCTAGTACATCGAATTAATAAGCTGCCCTATCTCGTCTCTTTTCCTGAGCGGGAAAGAGTGGGTATTTCCATCTTTGGTAACCACGTTAAGTCCCTTCGAGGAGAACATCCCTCCGAAATAGATCACTTCCCGGATGCTTTCCGGAAGGATCTCAAGGTTATGGGATTCATCGTCCTTCTCTATGGCTTTGAAATAAACGCGCTGGTTGGTGACTATCAATTTACCGGGTATCTTGTTGTTATCAACTGTTTTGGTCGTGTCCCCTGCCTTTATTACAACCTCGTTAGCACATAAATCTACTGTCATGATCCTAAGTTTTATCCTGGTATTTAATCTTTAACTTAATGACGGATATTTTTGAGGAATGTTGCAAAAAAACTGAATGTTGCAGGGCCTGCAGGGAGTTTTGATTGTATAAAACAATTCCAGGTGACTTTAATACGGTAACTTCTTGCGAAGCAGTCCCCTCATTCCTGCGAAACTACCCCCCCGTTTAAAGGCTCACTAACTGAAATTTCGGCAGTTCTTCGGGGTGGGAATAAGTGTACTACAAATTTGAAGGCAATTTGCTTTCAATGCTCTAAAACAATAATTTATTGACTTTTATTGCTTTAAAATGTAAATTTGGTTAAGTTATTGGCCTTATCCAACATTTCATGTTGTTGTCAAAAAGGTCCTAAGTTTGATTAAAACCCGGCTTAATGCCCGGATTAGCATATAAGCAAGCAAAAGCTGATTTAAAAATATTTATTAACTCACACAGGATCATAAACAAATCAGGAAAAACTGCCATGGCATAAGTCCGGAATAAGATATTATTAGCTATGATTAATAAGATTCCGTAAACCCGAACTAAAAATTTATTATCATGAAAAAAATCAGATTTATTTTATTGCTTGGTATAATAATGTTAATACCATTTTCATGTGAAAAAGATAAGGACACTTCAGATACGATTTACGGTAAGTGGGCTGTACTCAGCGGAGGAGGCGACACTAAATACATTATTATCGGTTCTGACAATGTATTCTACTGGCTGGAAGAATATAATTATGGATTCAGGGGCGAAACAAGTGGTGTATGCCAGATAACAGGGGGGCAAATCAATTTTGGCATAATGGGATTTATGTCCACCTCAATAATGAACTTCTCAATCAGCAATAACCAGCTGACACTCTCACATCCGTCAATGGCTCCAATCATCTGTGAGAGGGATAATAGTGCACCGGAAAAGGAAGATTGGATAAAAACGATTTTATCAGTTCATAGCTCCGGTGCACCAATAGATGAAGCTACAGATCTGACGTACGACGGACAATATCTGTGGTACGGTAATGGTTATGATTCTGATGAATTGTATAAAATAAAAACTTCTGATATTACAGTTGCATCAACTATTCCAATATATCAATCTGCATGGGCAGTTGAATGGGTTAATGGTTATTTGTGGGTAAGCAGTAATGGTTCTGACAATATCTATAAGATCAACCCGGCTAATGGCAATTTAGTTGCTCAAAGCGTTGATATGGGGTCCTGGATTGAAGGGATTGCATTTGATGGACAATATATCTGGTGTGCCAGTAATAACGAAAGAACTATCTATAAGTACAATCCAACCACCAACTCGGTTGTATCAGAATTTTATGTAGATAGGGCAGTACATGGACTTTGTTATAACGACGGTTTTCTATATGCATGTCTGAACGGCATAGTGAATAAATGCACCTTAAATCCCTTTGAAGTTGTAGAAGCCTATGCCCTCGGAAATTACGATATAGAAGGTATTGCATATGATGGTGCTGATTTCTGGGTTTCTACTACTAATTATGATGACTCTCAACCATATCGCATTCAGAAAGTGACGTTCTAGGTATTTCTTTTTCTTCTTGTGACTGCATAACTCTAAACGCGTTTTCAAACACCTGGACCTGCACTAACAAAGTCGCATCAAAATAGGGGAAATATTTATAGATACTGTCCTCCAGGGATATCCTGCCTTCCCCTGCAAGCTTCAGGATCCCGGGTCGTAGCAGGTAACACTTCTTACCTGTTAATCTCCTTATCCCAGTCGTATTCAGCTGCGTCTTCGTACCACTGCGGCCAGTGGCTGGCCCATTCCGGCATCCTGCAATCCCTTACCCTTTCCATCATATGGTAGGGCTTGATGTCCAATACGGGGGTACCGTCCTCAGCATCAATAAAAGGTGTATGAATTATCCCTTTATCAAAATCAATTTCGAGGATATTGACAGTGCTTGACAGTACGGGGTTGGGACGCATGGGTGCATGGGTTGCAAACACACCTATCTCTTCAGACCAGTATTTGAAAAGTTTTCCCATTTTCAGTCTTGACCTGCTTTCATCATTATCGCACAGGTGGCCCCACCAGATAATATGGAGATGACTGAATCCTTCCAGGCCCATAAGGCCTTCTTTATATTCCTCCTTTATTCTTATGAAATATTTTTCTCCTTCATTATGTACCGAGCCAATCGCTTTGAGTTTATATATTTCCTCCATGGTTTGAATATTTACTGAATTTCTGTTTTACCCTTTTCAATCATCTTCTTTA
>CAZSJH010000248.1:0-4370 GCA_964607105.1 uncultured Rikenellaceae bacterium
TGTGCTTGAAATAATTAATAATTATAATCCGCGTGCTCTTTATACAATTGAATCAGTAAGGCTGGTCAACCGGGAGGTCTTTCACCAGGTTGCCCCGTCTCCACATAAGAAATCACTCCTTCACCTGCATGGCAAAACAAAATAGCTAAAATCGCTCATAGCGTCTGCCTATGCATTGGGCTTATAAGCTTCACCCGGTACAGGTACTTCTTTTGGAATGTCAACAGGTCCGAATTCAAAGACTTTCGGTCCAAGCTTCAGGTCTGAATTCATCATTTCATCCCAGGTTACAAGTTTCCCAGTGTAAGAAGATATCCGGCCCATAATACCTACCATTGTTGAGATAGCAGTATTTTCTGCTTCATTGAAAGGCTTATCGGTCCTGATGGCATTCACCAGGTCAATATGTTCCTGGACATAAGGGTTGACCTTAACGCCGTTGGTCTCTTCCCCCTCTTCATTAAGTGGATACTTATATTTCCATATTTCTTCCCCGTTAAGATCCAGTATTGTGTTCTGGCAGTTTGATGATCCCCTGCTTCCCTGTATTCTTTCCGATACGTTGTTTTCACAAGCATTTATCTGCCGGCACATACTGTGCACATGAACTCCATTATCAAGGACAAAATCGACACTGAAATTATCAAACTGGTCTCCTGTCACCCTCCTTTGACGTGAACCGAAGCCAACAGCCTGTACAGGATGTTTGCCTGTAAACCAGTTGATAACGTCCAGGTTATGCACATGTTGTTCTACGATATGATCCCCTGAAAGCCAGCACCAGTTCACCCAGTCTCTGATCATATATTCCATTTCAGTCCATTCAGCATTAGGATCACGGTGCCATAGTTTTCCCCCGTTCCAGTAGCAGTTCGCGCTCACTATTTCACCCATAGCGCCGGCTGCGACCTGGGCATAGGTATTTGCGTAATCCCTCTGGTGCCTGCGCTGTGTACCTGTGACCACGCTGAGACCCATACTTTCGGCCTTTTTCGCGGTAGACATGATTAACCTCGCCCCGCCCGGGTCAACGGCCACAGGTTTTTCCATGAAAACATGTTTGCGGGCATCAACCGCAGCCGCAAAATGTTCAGGTCTGAAGAAAGGTGGTGTGGCAAGTATTATAATATCCACACCTGAATCTATCACTTTCTGAAATGCATCAAAACCAATAAAACAGCTTTCATCAGCCACATCATTATTACTTTGCTCTTTAAGACTCTCCCTGCATGATTCCAGCCTGTCGGTGAACACATCACCCAGAGCCGTGACCTTAAGATTAGGTCCTGCTTCCAGGAAATTGATAGCAGCGCCCGTACCACGACCACCACAACCAATAAGCCCTGCCTTTAACTCCGGCCCGTCAGGCGCCCGGTCAAGGAATTCGGGTACTATAACATCTTTCATTCTGCCATCAGTGGCACATGAGTTCATCAGAGAAGGCATTACGGCACCTGCTGCACCGGCTGCTGCTGCTTTACCAAGAAAGGATCGCCTTGATATTGAGTTTTTCATTATAGGTAAGTATTTGTTAGTATTAGTAAGTTACAAGTTACAAGTTATTTTGCATCCCTCGCTGGCGCGGATCTCTCTCTGTCCGCCGAAGCCTTACAGGCGGAGGCGGAAGATCCGTGCCGCACACTGCCAAACAAGATTATTACTGAAGATATTTATAATCATTATTGCTCTATGTCCCTTCCAGTATTTTCATCATATTCACAAACCACCCTGAAGCCTACGTGGTAGCAATCTGAATACCACCAGATGCTCTTTGGTATCTGAGGATCAGTCCTCAGCCACCGTTCAGTCCTGGTATGATCACGTGCAGCAGACCTAAGCTTACCTGCCTGGTCAAGGAACGATCCTCCCCTTATTACTCTTTCTTCTCCTGATAAAGGTCCTGAAGGATCATCCACTCCCGTTTCAGGATATCTGGAATAAGTACTGTCTGAATACCAGTCAGAGCAAAATTCTGCAACGTTCCCCAACATATTCTTTAAGCCGAAAGGATTGGCTTGTACCACCTCCTGTTCCTGTGTTTTTGCAGGACTGTTACCCTGGTATACCACAAATGTATTAATTTTTGTGGTATCATTTTTCCTTATCCCTGCCAAAAAACCTGTGCGCTGGAAATCTTCGGGATCGCCCTCAAAGAAATATGGGGTTTCTGTTCCTGCCCTGCAGGCATACTCCCATTCAGCTTCAGTAGGCAGGCGGTAAGTTTTTCCCGTGACCTGGCTTAACCATCTGCAATAAGTTTCAGCAGCATGATGGGTGATGGAAATAACAGGCCTGTCACCCATACCCCAGTTCTGGTCGGGTTGCCCGTACGGAGGCGTGGCTCCCGTTATGGCATCGGCATCAGGCCCTGCCCTGGTCCCTTCAGTATCAGTTGTACGTCCTTCTGCAGATGTCTGGGAATAAAAAGCGAGGTATTCATCCCACGTTACCTCAACTTTCTCCATGAAAAACGGACTGATCTTAACTTTAACCTGTGGTCCCTCAGCTTCATCCCTGAAAGACTCATCCTCAGGGCTGCCCATTATAAACTCTCCACCTGGAATAGCTATCATCTCAAATGATGCAGAAGAACCCGGGATAAACTCGGTAAATGAATTAAATGAGGAAACCTGTGCTGGTTCATCGTATATTATTTCAGGTTCTTCCTCCTGCATACCGAATGATTCATTCCCTCCATGGGTATACCCTTCAATATAGTGACCGGCATTAAGGTGACAGTTTATGCAATGAAGATCATCCGTTTTCTCAACCTGGTCATAATAAAGATGTGCTTCCTCCCCTTCCCTTGATAATTCAGGTGTAAACAAAGTCTCATGACAGAAAAGGCAGGTACTCTCCGGCACATGTTCCCTTGCATTTTCCAGTCTTGACTTTTCTTCCCAGTTAAAACTTTCCGGATCCTTGAACCAGTGTCCCCATACATCTCTTAAACCTGTTTTTATCTTGGCAGGGATATGTCCCTGTCCTTTGGGTGGAAGGTGGCATTCAACACATCCTGTCTTATCACCCGATCTTGTTATATAATGCACTGACTGCTTCCATGATGTTGTCGCCTGTGGATGAATATGACAGCTGGCACAAAATTCATTTTTGGAAGTAATCTTAATGGCCTTGTTGCCGCCAAGAACAATTAGAATACCCAGAATTACACCGGGTAAAAAAATGATCCAGAATTTCTTCATTTATTACGCCAAGAAAGTAATGATCGCTCAATATAGAAAAAACTTTTTCATATGGGCACGACATTTGTGTATTTTTACAGTCGCATATCATATCTGAGAATTATGAAGAAGATTGTAGGTGCTTTTTTATTTATACTTTGCACACAAATATTATTTGCTCATCCGTGGAAGCCTTCACATTATGTTATAATAGACACAGACGGGGGCATGGATGACCTGAAAGCCATTAATATGCTTCTGGCATCACCTGATGTAAGGGTTCTGGCAATCATCGCATCAGGAGGTGTAATGCCGGCAGAAGAATCATATATAAAAGTGAGGAGCCTGCTCGATCAATATTACCACCAGGGATTAAAGGTAGGTATAAACAGGAGATCTGCATTTAAGGAGATGCTTTTACCCATGGCTTATAAATGGGCAGATGACACGGAGGTAAATGCAGATAATGCTGAGGATTATAACGAGCTGCTGAGTTACATTTTTGAGCACGAAAAAACACCGGTTAGCTTTATTTCACTGGCAAGCCTTAGTACTGTTTACGGATTCTCTGAGAATCATCCTGAACTGTTTGGCCAGGTGAAAGAAATAATATGGAGTAATGATGGTATTAAACCCCTCGCAGGTTTCAACTATGAGCTTGACACATTATCAGCCCTGAAGATGATTAAAAAAGAAATATCAATAAAAGTTGTGGGGTATTACTTCCCTGAATTCTATAACTGTAACCTGCTCCAAAAGATCACAGAAATAAATACTCCTTATGCTGGAAGTACAGCTGCACTTTTTAGTTCACAGGAAGATCATGATTTTGTGCGTGGATTGGTGGATGACATGATACCTCTGTACCTGCATTACCCCGAGCTTTTTACCACTGACTCCCTGGATAATATCGCTTTCTTAAGCCCGGATATGGAGAAGATAAGTAATGATTTCGTCTGTAATATTCTCTCCGGTAATACGGTTAACAGGAACCAGGTGTTCAAGGTTATACCTGCTGATACATCATTTTATTTCCCTGACCTCCAGGAGTATATACCTGAAATAATCAAACGTCATGGCAAGGAAGAATTTGAAGCCGGTGTATTGACCAATGAATTGCACCGGCACTTTGGTATTTATGCAACAATAGGTGTTAAGATGGGAATCAGGGCCAGGGAATATTTTCAT
>CAZSJH010000249.1:0-4315 GCA_964607105.1 uncultured Rikenellaceae bacterium
GGGGCAAGTTCCGGTTCAGGATCTTCAGGGCTACTGAATAACTGAGCACCTATAAGCAACATACTGAGCTGATCAGGGTTAACAAAAAAGGTCACGGTTTTCAGGTAATCATACGCCTGCTTTTTCAGTGGTCCGATAATAAGATTATCATTTTGCTGCTTATATGGTTCAACATAGTCTAACCATTTTCTCATTAATTCATGATTGGCTTTCAAGCCTTCATCATCAGCAAGGAACCTAATATAGCTCTCTTTTGATCTGGTTTTAACATTAAACAACCAGGAGCCAGCACCGGGGCAACCGTATTGGTTCCTTGTTAAAAGCGTATACTTACCTTTTTCCCAATGCTTAAAATTTGCAAATACACAGGTGTTGGACTTAATCAATGGATCAAACACAGATTTGTCAGGTGTATCATAAAAACCAATAAGCGGGAAAATAATTCCGGTTTTCTTAATTAAATATTGGATTTCAGGTTGTGGCATAAATTTTAAACGTTTTCTCTATCGATTTGTAATTGAAACCTTTGGTGTGATTGGTATCGATGCCAGGGGAATACAAATATGACTATAATATATGAGTATGTTCTCGGTTGGTTTATTGAAATGCCTTTTTTATATTTTCAAGACCAACACCTATCACTTTTCTGCATATAATATCGAGTTTATCTTCCGGTCCGGAAAAATGGATAGTTATCTGGCTATGATTGTATTTTTCTCCGGGCGCCAGTGAAAGGGCAGGGGATGAGGTTTCAAGTTCGTAAAACGGCCCCATTATGGAACCATCTTCAAGAGGACCATCATTATATGAATTAAGTGCATCGCCGGAATAGGGATTAGCTTGTAATTCCCATGCTGAATTAATAAATTCAGTTTCTCCGGCCGGAATATCAGTAATCAGAAGCGTAAGTATCTTATTATCACGATCATAACTACCCATAATTCCTTTCGACCTGAGTGGAGGGATGCCTATTTTACCACGACTTAAACCATCGGCCTTGAAATAGACTATATTATTTTCCATTTTCAGCCTTCCCTCAGGAATACTCCCAAAATAATTATCATTAACCGCAGGTCCGTATTTGTCTTCTTCTCCCTGTTCGACAGGAATCAATACCATTGCGGAGGGTGAGGGTTTAAACATCCCGAGCATCCAGACAGAGATAAGTCCTCTGTCTTTTGTCCATTCATATATACCGGTGTTTTCAATTATATTTTCTGACCTGTAGGCTACAACATTCAGATCGTCAGTATATTCATTTATTAAGGAAGAAATTTCTCCAGATCCCAGGAGGTGAATATGTCTTGTCAGAGAGAATTCAAATTCAGTACCTGAATAATTAATAAGTTTTCCTGTTTTTGTGAACAGGGCACTCGTATCTGTTTTACCGGAAAGGTTAAAACTTTCGGTATCCATAATGGGAGGTGTCTGCCAGTATTCATATTCAAAAGGATCTCCTGGCTTGAAGAAAAGTGCGTATTGTCCTCCCTCGGGTCCAAGCCAGAGCCTTTCTTCTCCCCCGTATGGATTCATGTGCTGAAGTGTATCACCCGAACGGATGAGTTCATAATTGATCCAGCCAAAGCTGAATCCATCATCCACTTCGCAGGTGCTTGACATAACCCTGCCCTGCCAGGATGGAGATATAACAAGTGCGCTTTTACCCATTTTAAGCTCAATAATATCCGTGTGTTTATCCAGGAATTCCCTGTCACTGGAGTAAGTGTTCCTGTGGGTTTTCATACTATCCTTTTTTCTTTCAGAAATTTCTTTACAGGAAAAAAAAGCAATAATAAATGCCATTATTATATAAATGCCAGCATTTTTCATCTGTAACTATTTTATTGTAATTGCTGCTCTAATATTTTCTTTTTTCGAAATCTTCCTTGTCCTTATCTTCCACTCGCCTTGCTATAATGAGCAGTATTTTCACCAGTATATAAACAGCAAATGCAATGGCGACAATAACAATAAAGCCTATCAGGAATTTCATTTTGTATTATTTAAGCTTTACAGCAGTACCATAGACAAGTATTTCAGAACATCCCTGCATAATCATAGAGGTATGCATCCTCACATTGACAATGGCATCGGCTCCAAGTTTTTCTGCATCTGATATCAACCGTTGCAGGGCCTGCTCCCTGGCTTCAGCCTGTAATTGTGTATATTCATGGACCTCACCTCCCACGAGGTTTTTGAGTCCTGCAAAAATATCCTTTCCAAGATGCCTTGCTCTGACGGTGCTTCCACGTGCAATGCCCAGTATTTCCGTAATTTCCTTTCCGGGAACAGTTTGTGTGGTTGTTGTGATCATGTCTTTTGATTTTTGATTAAAAATAAGAAAAAATTGGAATACACGTTACTGCTTCAACCTACAGTTGCTACTTAATTATTATCTCGTCGCAGAAGAGCCAGGCTTTGCCACCTGGGTTCTCATGCCACCCGGGATTTTCTTTAATATTTGATGCAAATATCTTAAGATATCTTATTTCTCTTTCGAGGCTGATACCAGCAGTTTGTATGTTAATAGTTTTTAGGGGACCGAAAGGGCCTTCGGCCTTAAGAGGTTCACTGTAGTTTCTGCCATCCCTGGAATATCTTACCTCCACATAAGCGGGTCCAAAAATCCAGTTTGACGGGTTATTCAGGAACCTTATCTTAACAGAATTAACCATCTTTACCTCCCCAAGGTCAATTTCGGCATCAAGGTCATCCTGTTCAAAACCAAGCCAACAACCATCAGTATAGGAACGCGAACCTGCTGTATTATCAAGCAAGCTCCGGGCTCCACCTGCATAATATCTGGTATCAGGATCATCAGCCAGAGTTATGTCAGCACCACCGGCTTCATTTTCAAGTTTAAAATCAACAGGTATATCATCTCTTGATGCATGTTCCCACTCAAGGTATTCTCCTATCATCTGTTCAAGCATATTGGGATATTCTTCAGCCATGTTTTTCGATTCAGTTGAATCCTCACCCAGGTTTACAAGGAACATGCGGTCTTTAGTTTTATCAAGCTGAATTTTACCGGAAGGATCGACAGGCAAACCCATGAGCTTCCATTCGCCATTCATTACAGCCCACTGGCTGCCAAGTTTCCAGTACAGAATTCTGTCATCAATGTTTTCATTTTGAGTAATGGCTTTACTCATGTCCATACCTTCTACTTCTTCGGGGATACTGTCAATATTGCAGAATGCAGCTATAGTAGGCAGAAGGTCGATACTGTGGTAGACCTGGTTTCTGACTTTGCCTTGTGGGATCTTTCCTGGCCAGCTTATTATTGCGGGTATCCTTATGCCTCCTTCGAACAATGATGTTTTACCTCCCCTGAAAGGACCTGCATTGCCGCCTCCTCCGAAAGTTCGTGTTTCATATGAATGTCCATGGTCTGATAAGAAGATTATTAATGTCTTATCCCTCAATTTAAGATTGTCGAGCAGGTTGATTAACTTACCAATATTCTCATCGGCAGCAGACAGGAAGGCGGCATAATCCTTCCTGGGCATTTCCAGTTCCTTATAGTGATTACGCCATTTTTCAGAAGGTTGCAAAGGATAGTGCGGCACATTGATGGCGTAGTACAGGAAAAATGAATTATTCTGGTTCTTTATAATAAATTTTTCAGCTTTTTCATACATGAGGTCAGGAAAAAATTCTCCTTCCCTGAATATTTCTTGACCATTTTCCCACAGATCATGCCTGTTGGGTCCGTTCCAATAGAAGAAATGGGAATAATTATCAATACAGCCTCCCATATGGCCAAAGGTGTAATCAAAACCCTGTGCCAGCGGCATGGTTTCGCCAGTATAACCAAGGTGCCATTTTCCTATATGCGCTGTCTGGTACCCTGCATTTTTCATCATTTCAGCTATGGTGACCCGCGCAGCCGGCATACCTTTATTTCCGGGTATCGATGATACGTTGCCCGGAACACCTGCAGAATGCGGCGTCATACCGGTAAGTATGCACGCCCGTGAAGGCGAGCATACAGCTGAACCGGAATAAAACCTTGAAAAACGAACGCCTTCAGAAGCGAGCCTATCCATATTTGGGGTTGTGAGGTCAGTGGAGCCATATGAGTTTACATCAACTGAACCCTGGTCATCGGTAAGGATTATTATAACATTGGGTCTGCTTTCATCTGTCTTGGTGGAACAGGAGGAAATAATAAGGCTGAGGCTAAGGATAAATGATGATAATATTCTCATAATTAATTGCATGTTTTTATAATGCTAAGATACATTAATATGGAAAAATGGATTAATGAGTCTACTCCGAAAAGTCCAAAATCAATTATGCGACTCCGCTG
>CAZSJH010000250.1:0-4050 GCA_964607105.1 uncultured Rikenellaceae bacterium
CATTACATTCAGGGCAAGTTTTATAGTATATATAGTTATTTTTTGATCTTTTATTGTCACCATTGCCATTAATAGCTTCCTGGTTCCCGACATAATTTATTACACCTTCAAAAGTGAGAAAATAGTTGGAAGTCAGTCCAAGGGGAGTATTTGAGAGTTTAAGTACTTCATCCGACCCATAGAGTATTGTATTCAGGGCTTCTTCCGGTATGTTCCTTATCGGTGTATCGAGAGTGAATCCATACTTATCAGCAATTGCCTCCAGTTGCCAGAATATCCACATATTACGGTACTTGCCTATGGGTTCGATACCTCCTTTCCTTATACTCAATTTATCATCCGGAATAATCTTCCTGACATCTACCTCACTCACTGCCCCGAGCCCGTTACAACGAGGGCAGGCACCCTGAGGTGAATTAAAAGAAAATGTATGTGGTGCAGGTTCATTATAAGAAATACCAGTTGACGGGCACATGAGGTACCTGCTGAAGTATGACGGCTCATTCTCTCCCACTGCAAGGACTATCATTACACCATCTCCCTGATCGAGTGAAAAAAGCACTGAATCGCGCAGGCGCTTCTCGTTGACCTTTGAAGGGATGAATTTATCAACTACTATTTCTATATAATGCGTCTTGTAGCGGTCTAACTTCATTCCAGCCTTCATCTCCGTAATTTCCCCGTTTATTCTTACATTGAGAAAACCCTTTCGCCTTAGCTGTTCAAACAGTTCTTTATAGTGTCCTTTTCGTCCTTTAACCACCGGTGCCAGGAAGTATAGTTTTCTATCCTGGAATTTATTCTTAATAAGTTCAACTATTTGATCATCAGTATATTTTACCATTTTTTCGCCTGTGGCATATGAATAAGCATCGGCTGCCCTGGCATATAATAGTCGCAGGTAATCATATATTTCTGTTATTGTCCCAACAGTAGACCTTGGATTTTTATTGGTCGACTTTTGCTCAATGGAGATAACAGGGCTCAGTCCTGTAATCTTATCAACGTCAGGCCTTTCCATCCCCCCCAGGAATTGTCTTGCATATGCTGAAAATGTTTCCAGGTATCTTCTTTGCCCCTCTGCATATATGGTATCGAAAGCAAGTGATGATTTTCCGCTTCCGCTCAACCCGGTTATCACCACAAGCTTATCCCTTGGTATTTCTACGTCTATATTCTTGAGATTATGTACCCGTGCTCCTCTAACGTATACCCTGTCCTCGTATATACTTGCTGTTTCTTTCACAATTATTCATATACCTTAGTCCGTGTGCCCTCAACAGGTATTTTTATCTCGTACGATTCGCCCGACATGTTATTCAGGTATGGTTGCCTTAGCCATGGATTTAATGCTTTCAGTATTTTGTAATTGGTTCCGAACACTGCAGCAAATTCTGCGAAGCTGTTAACCGTTGTATCAACATTTACAGTAATATACTCCAGGGGAGGGTAAAGATGGTCATCAGGAATATCAAAACCATATTTTCCGGGATTATTGAAGATTGTTTTGAAAGCAAGTATCCTGAAAAGGTATCTTGATGTTTCTTCTGGCAGCAGAAGATCATAATAATTATCCTGATCCTGTATATCTATCAGTCGGTCAACTCCGCTTGAGCCCCTGTTGTATGATGCTGCCACCATTGTCCAGTTACCATATTTTTCATATGATTTAAGGAAATACCTGCAGGCTGCAACAGTTGACTTTTCAAGGTGATACCGTTCATCTATTTCCTCATTTACTTCCAGGCCGTAATCCATGGCTGTTGAATTCATTAACTGCCAGAACCCTGTTGCACCAACGGGTGAAACGACATTTGAAAGATTACTTTCAGCTACTGCCAGGTATTTAAAATCATCAGGTATTCCATACTCTTTCAGGATGGGTTCAATCATGGGAAAATAACGATGCGATCTTTTAATAAGTAACAATGTTGAAGAGTGAAAGTAGGCATTTGAATTAAGCTCCCGGTCAAGACTTTCACGCGTATCAAAGTTTTCAAGTGGCACTCTTTCCCCGGCGAAGTATAATGAATCAGGCAGTTCAAATGATTTTACACGCTGTATATCCTTCTGCAGTTCTTTTTCACCCTCTTTATTATCAGTATTATACTCCTGCATCAGACCTATAATTACAAATACCAAAGCCAATCCTCCAATTACTGCAAGAGTCTTCACTACCCACTTATTCTGCATATCATAAATATTTAATAATCAAATAATTACTGAAAAATGCCCATCTATTTAATGAAACTCAGCCGGGCATTGAATCACTGTATTAACAGAAGTGCAAAGTTAATGATTTTACCTACACAACCTTAACACAATAACGATTTAGGAAATTTTTTTAGAATTTGAATTGCATCCCGGAGAAAACACCAAAGGTATAGGGATTACCTGAACCGAGGTCGCCTCCTGTATTAAGGAAATATCTTACTTCGGGTTCAAGGTTCAGAGACAGACGCTTGCTCAGCTCATATTCCAGGCTCATTCCTAAAGAGCTTGAAAGAAGCAGGTTATCAACTCCTTCCGTTGATCCGAGAAGGATCTTTAAACCATCATTATTCATAGCCCATGTCTGGTTTCCAATCAGGAAGTTATAAGCCATACCACCGAGTATATTAAAATCAATTTTTCTGTCTATTAATTTGTACCTTATGATGAGGGGTACCTGGAGGTATTCAAAGTTTTGTCTCAGCTGGTTACCAAAAGGCACCAGGCTTGATTTCAGGGGATCAAAATTATCAACCGAGTAATATCCATCTATCCTGTTAGCTTGCCTGTCGGCCAGGTATATATCTTTATTTGTCGAAGCGATGGTTCCAGAGCTTGTAGCTATATCGAATATTATCCCACTTTTAGAACTGGCAAAGGGGGCGAATCCAGAGTAGGATGTCACACCTTGAACTTTACGGCCCAGCGAGGAGTAATAAAGACCCGTCTGAATGCTTAGTCTGCCGGTCATTTTATAACTAACGCTGAATCCCCCACTGTATGAAAGTACAGGACTTTCATTATCGTTCACCTGTCTTAAAGCTTCATTTGCTGTTCTCAGGTTAGTGGAAAGGTAGGTAGGCGATACCATAGCTCCCAGTTCCCATCTTTTTCTTTTTCCTTCATCTGCCGGTTCTACCGGGACCATTTCCGGTACTAACACAAATTCGGGTCCACTTCTTGCAGGTACTTCATCCGGCACATCAGCATATCTCAGTGCAGTATTATCCAGTCTGTTGTATTGCAGGTCAATCTTCTGATGGTTTACAATGGGGCCGTCCGGACGGTTACCGATATCATAATCATTATCAATAATTGATACATCAGCAAGCATTTCCGAGTTCGCATCAGGAATAACTGTATTTTCAGCCACACGTGAATTATCACGAGTATCTACTGCAATATCTATATATGAGGCATCGAAAAGGGTTGAAAGCTTATATGAAGATGCAGTAAGGGCAGATTCACCTCCATTAGTGATAATGTTACCTGAAAGAAAATATGCCATCAAGCCCAGGGAAGTAAGGACAGCTATACCAGCAGCTATTTTGAAGAACAAGCCTCTATTATTCTTTTTTCTTACAAAAGGTTCAATAGTATCCCATACAGATTCCGGCGGGAGAAATTCGATATTGCTCAGCCCATCCCTGAATAATACATCAATATGTGAATCTTTCTTAACCATTCATCCTTTTCTTTATTCCCAGGTATATTTCAACCTTTTTTTGAAGAATGCCCCTGGCCCTTGAAAGGTTTGACTTTGACGTTCCCTCGGAAACATTCAGCATTTTTGCTATTTCCTTATGAGAATATCCTTCCAATGCATATAGGTTAAACACCATCCTGTATTTAGGGGACAATTCCATTATGAAATTAAGCAGGTCTTCCGATTCCATTCCCGAAATTTCACCTGATTCAAGTTCAGGTAAGGTGTCATTCTCAAATCCCGGTTCATCAACCTTATTCAGGTAATACCTGCTACGGTGTTTTTCCAGGGCTGTATTAACAACAATACGCCTCATCCATCCTTCAAAAGAACCATCTCCGCTGAAAGTATGC
>CAZSJH010000250.1:4060-4294 GCA_964607105.1 uncultured Rikenellaceae bacterium
AGGTTTGTATAAATCTTTATGAAGCTCTCCTGCAGTACATCTCTTGCTTCATCATAGGAACCTGAGTACTGAAGGCTTACTCCGTAAAGTTTTGCAGAATATCTCCGGTAGAGCAATTCCTGGTCACGCTTATTTCCTCCCAGGCACCCTCTGATTATTTTCTTCAGTTCCGGCAATTTATTTCTTTTTAGAATATAAATATAGAAATAAATTATTAGAACCGGAAAATATACC
>CAZSJH010000251.1:0-4270 GCA_964607105.1 uncultured Rikenellaceae bacterium
ACCCGAACAATATTTTCCGCGACCTTTATACAAAGACTTGCAGAACAATGATGGGACTAGAAGCAGGGAGCAGGGAGCAGGGGGCAGGGATGTAAATAATTAAGATTAATGTCATTCTCCATGCCCCATGCTCCATGCTCCATGCCCCATGCTCCATGCTCCATGCCCCATGCTCCATGCCCCATGCTTTAAAACCGGGGCTATTGCTATTAATCCCCTCCGACTTCGTCCCGTATTCCCGGGACTACGTCGGACGAAGGTCCGGGGATATCGATATTCGTTATTCGATATTAGCCTCTTCGACTTCCCAGCCGAAGTCAACATATTTCCAGTCAATCTCTTCACCATTAACATGTACAAGCAGGAATCCTTCTTCCATTTCGCCGCGGGGACCGGTCCACCAGGAGGCTGATACGGCACCACCGGTAATAAAATGAATGCCGCCAACATATATATCTTCAAGGAAGTGCAGGTGGCCCTGTAAAACGAGCTTAAGATTGTGTTCAAGGAACAATGACAATACTTCCCTGGAATTGGTAATTACCAGTCCTTCGCTGTTTGGAGCTGTTGAACCGTTTACCAGCTGTGTTTGTACTGTAATGAAAGGTATATGTACACTGATAGCTATTGGTGTTGAAGGATCAACATTTGCCAGGTCCTCTTTAAGCCATGCAATCTGCACACTGTCAATATGGCCGTAATATCCTGACCGCTCTTCTCTTTCATCAACCGAATCAAGTATATAAAAACGCCAACCTTTATGATCAAAGGCATAGTACCTGTCCCCTATCTTCTCTTCAAACATCTTCTCTCCATATAAAGGATGCGAAGGATCAACGCCACTCTGTTCATATATACCGAATACTTCATGGTTCCCCATGGTATTATATACGGGCATATTAAACAGTTGCGACATCTCAATATACAGGTCGTACAGGGAATCCGCCCTCGATTGTTTTTGTGCCAGGGCATCCATTATCTGGTCTCCTCCGGTGATCACAAAATCAGGATTCAGCATATTGACCGTATCAATAGCCTGTTTAAACCCGGCAGGAGCATTTCTCTCGGGTTGCAGGTGGGTGTCGGTAAGAAATGCAAAACTGAAATCATTATCATCCTCTGCAGTTCCCTGCTGCCGGGATTGGCATGACGAGATGAACAAGAGCATAGTTGATATCAATACAAGTGACAGGAGGCTTATTATATAGTTTTTCATTTTGAATATGGTATAAAAACACAATAAAAAATCCGTTACGCCAGTCCTTAAAAAGGACAAAGCGTAAAGGTAAAAATATTAAAAAAAAGTAAATTCTTAATGGCCGGATGGTTTCACCGGTGAGCCGGGGCTATTTATATTCCTCTTCGAAGGTCTCGATACTTTTTTTCAGTGCGTCCTGGAGATTCTTTATTTCCTTTCCCAGTTCTTCTTTCTCGTCTTCAGCTGCATTCTTGAATTCTTCCATTTTGTCATTCAGCGCCTCACGCTGGCTTTCGAACTCCTGGAGTGCAGCTTCATATTTCATCTTTACATCATCTGCCAGGTCTTCAGATTTGTCCTTTAGTTCCTGAAATTTAGTATCCATCTTATCCTGAAAATCACCAAATTCCTGAGAAACAAGTCCCTGTGTTTCTTCTACAAGTTCCTCAGCCTCCTGCTGAACATCTTCAACAGTCGTCTCATCCTTTGTCTGTGACTGTCCACAGGATACCATAGCAATTACAAGTAGTGAAACAAAAATTTTTACAAGAGTTTTCATAATTCCTTTATGTTTTAGATTAGTGGCCACAAAGATAAGCAATTTTGGGGGAATATGCTGCAGAGCAGGTTTTATCTTCAATGGATTACTGGATTATTTACAGCTCTTTTATTATTCGACCCCGGCTGGGGTCGATAGATGAGATTTATCCCGTGTCTACAATAATGTGACCCCTATCGGGGTCAAGAAATATCCGGGAATATTAGTAGTCGATTAATTATTTGTCTAACAACTAAATAAAAAGCAATTGACGCCTTAGGCGTCATATAATTGTAGATAAATAATCACCCGGAACAATATATCCCGAGCTGTACGAGTCCCGATGATTCTGTCGGGACGAGTGCAGTGAGGGAGTTGATTCCCCTTTTCGGAGTGGACTCATTATTCCATTATTCCATTAAATATGCAACAGTGTGGGCAAGCAACAGTCATGATTTTTTTCAGTCTATATAATATTAGTTTAAATTTGGCGGGTGTATATACCACGCGTATTCATTAATAAAACCAGAATGACATGAAAAAAAACAAGATTACCGGGATAGCATTTTCTATAATTATCCTGTGTCTAATTTCTCCGAAATTACCGGCACAATCTATCAGTGGTGACTGGTACTCCCTTATGCAAATACAGGGTATTTATATGCAGATGAACCTGCATTTACAGGAGAACGAATCAGGCCTGACAGGCACCTTTGATGTCCCTGAGCAGGGAGCAATGGGCATCCCTTTAAGTTCAGTAAGCCTTGATAACCAGGAGTTTAAATTCGATTTCATCCCTGCAGGCTTCTCTTTTGACGGCATCACAGACCAGAATTATTCACAAATAATTGGATTTTTCAAACAGGGTGATATAAATATAAAGACCAGGTTTACCCGTGAACCGGTTGAATCACCTGCAGGGAGTCCTTCAGCATTGAAAGAAATATACAACAAGGAAGAGGTGTATATTGAGATGAGGGATGGCATTAAACTGTTTACTTCTATCTACTCTCCGAAAGAATCAAACGAAAAATCACCAATACTCCTTTTCAGAACACCATATAATGCTGAAGGACAGGGAGAGGATGCTTTTAATTTCTTTGTGTCAGCCTATAACCGGTTTGTTAAAGAAGGGTATATACTGGTATTCCAGGATGTAAGGGGGAGATTTATGAGTGAAGGCGAATACGTAAATGTGAGGCCTTATATCCCAAATAAAAAAGGCACACAGGTTGATGAAGCCTCGGATACCTATGATACAGTAGAATGGCTAATAAATAATGTTAATAATAATAATGGGCACGTTGGGGTAACAGGTATCTCATACCCCGGTTTTTATGCTACCATGGCAATACTGGCTGATCACCCTGCCATAAAGGCCGTATCGCCTCAGGCTCCGGTATCAAACTGGTTTATTGGAGATGACTGGCATCATAACGGTGCTTTTTTCCTTATCGACGGTTTTAGTTTTTATACCACTTTCGGCGATCCTCATCCCGGTGAATCGCGCAGGAATTACCCGTTAAATTTCAGGTGGGGATCGGAAGACAGCTACGATTTTTTCCTGGACCTGGGGCCTATAAAAAACACCAGTAAGATATTCCCCGATTCTGTCAAATACTGGCATGAATTATTCCAGCACCCAAATTATGATGAATGGTGGAAAGCTACTGTACCCCTGCCTTACCTCGAGAAGGTTAAACCTGCTGTTATGACCGTCGGGGGATGGTTTGATGCAGAAGACCTGTATGGTGCAATCAATACCTATAAATCAATAGAAGAACAAAACAAGGCTAAACATCCTAATTACCTGGTGATGGGGCCATGGTCTCACGGGCAATGGGCAATCGGTGAAGCCGAAAACCTGGGTAATGTATACTGGGGTATGGCAACAAATGAAATGTATCACGACCTTGAAGTCGATTTCTTTAATTATTACCTGAAAGGTGAAGGGGAGGAAGATTTTTCAGAAGCTTATATTTACATGACAGGAGAAAACCAGTGGAAGGAATATAACGACTGGCCACCCGTTGAGGCAAATGAAGAAACCATCTACCTGCAGCCGGACGGGGAATTAAGCTTTGCCTCACCTGATATAACTAACAGCTTCGATGAGTATATTTCCGACCCTGACAAACCGGTTCCATATATGGAAGATGTTCATCTTCGAAGAGATGCAGTATATATGATTGATGATCAGCGATTTGCTTCGCGGCGCCCTGATGTGCTCATGTATGAAACAGAACCTCTTACTGAAGATATAACACTTACAGGTACTGTAACAGCCGACCTGTACGTATCAACTACCGGAACCGATGCCGATTTTATTGTTAAGATAATTGATGTTTTCCCCGACCAGGTAATCCCGCCGGCTGATGCCGATATTGATGTACCGCTGGGTGGCTACCAGATGCTGGTCAGAGGTGAAGTTATGCGAGGCAAGTACAGAAACAGCTTTGAAAATCCCGAACCATTTGTACCGGGTGAAATAACAAAAGTAAGCTTCAGTATCCCGGATATAGCACACAAATTCA
>CAZSJH010000252.1:0-4255 GCA_964607105.1 uncultured Rikenellaceae bacterium
CATTAACCTTTTTAAAAATTAATCTAAATAAACCTGCTAATATTACAACACCAAAACAAGAGAAAATCCAATGATAATTATTTGTAAAAAATTTTAAAATTGTATTCAATATATCATCAATTCAAAAATTATTATAAACTTTTACGAACCTAACGTTGCCATAAGTTGTGTTTGCGGGTAAGTTACACTGAATTTAAAAAGCTCGCAGACTTTCTGCCCGCAATAAATCCCGAAAACATAAAATGCAACAGCAAACATCAGGCTTAATGCTTTGTTAGCGGCATTTAGCAGCATAAGACTGCTAAGTTATTACCGGCTAAACCAAAAAAATTAATGACTGCTTTGAAGCAAAGACAATTTAATTAATGAATTATTTCCTTTTAGTTTTTTTCAATTTTTAACCTGCAATTAATTTTCCTTTGCTCTATTCAAAATCCTGTATTGAACGACGTTCAAAATTTTGTACCATCGGATAGGTCAGGGGCATTACTGCCCCATCGCCTCCTTGGAACCGTACGTGATAGTTTCCCATCATACGGCTCGAGCATTTCAAAAGGCAGACCTTGTGGGAGCTGCCCGGTTGTTAACCTCTATGAAGCAGCAGCCATCCTCATTTGTCTGGCTGACAACTCCTGTAACTGAGTCGCTTCCTTATAATGACTTCTTATCCAGAAATATTTCCTATATTCAGGCATATAAGGGTTAGCGTCCGCTTTCACTTTTCTGTGTCTTTTAATTCCTATGGCTGAAGTACTGAATAACTTATACTCTTTAGACTTCCCTTTTAGTTTAGTCCTAACTGTAAATATCTTTCTGCTATCAATAACACGCCAATATTTTCTTGCAAGCCATTTTCCATTCTTCTTTGGATGTCTCCTACGCAGCATCTGCCATAATTGTTCAGACACATAATTATCAACACGTGAGAAAGCCTCTGATGCTACTATATAACGATGATAATAAGCCCATCCTTTCATTACTTGATTAAGCTCTTTTATCATTGCCGCCAAAGGCCTTCTTGTATTCTTACGGATTATTATTCCTACTTTCCGTATCACAGCACGTATTCCTTCTTCTGCCGGGGTTATATGCAGTGTCCTACCATGCTTACGGAAAGTCTGGCCGAGGAACGTAAATCCCTTTTTAATATAGGTGATCCTGGTTTTATCTTCCGACAATTCAAGACCACGCTCTTCCAGAAACTGCTTCACCACAGGTATCACGTATTTCTCAAGAATTGTTCTTGATTTCCCTGTGATTATGAAATCATCTGCATACCTGACGAAGTTGACTCTTGATCTATATGGAGCAGACTGCAATACAATCTCTTCCAGTCCATCCAGAGTCATGTTAGCTAGTACGGGACTAACTATGCCGCCCTGAGGTACGCCTTTTCTGGTTGGATATGTGAAATTATTCTCCACATATCCGGCATTCAACCATTGGAATAACATCCTTTTCTCAATAGGGATATGTTCCATCAGCCATGATCCTGCAATATTATCATAGCATCCGTTTATGTCCGCTTCAAGTACCCATGTTGCTGAATTGGGCTTAGCCAGTGCATTAAATGCTGCTGCAATCGCATCCGCGCATGAACGGAATTCTCGAAATCCATATGAATTCCTGTCTGCTGTTGTTTCAGCAACGGGTATCAATGCAAGCTTGTACAATGCTTGCATTGCCCTGTCATGCATTGTGGGAATACTTAATGGACGCTTCTTCCCATTCTTTTTAGGAATGTATATCCTTTTGAGTGGTTGTGCCTTATATCCGTGTTGTCGCAGGCCGTGAATTGCCTGCATTTTCGCTTTGGCGGTCTTCCAAAGAACACCGTCAATGCCGGGAGTATTCTTCCCTTTGTTCGAGGTCACCCGTTTCACAGCCAGTGCCTTGGCGTAGAACGAGTGCGTCAGAGTCCACTGGAGAGATTTTACTCTCCCGTAGTCTTCTTCCTTAACAGCCTTTGCGATACGTATCTGGAGTCTTTTAACTTCTGTCCATGCCTGTTTCCAGTCTATGCTTCTCCATCCTGATTTCGAAGATTGTGAAGTTGACGGATGCACCATCTCAGCATTTCTGCCGGACGCCATTTGCTTTTCCATCTTCAAAGATTCCCCTTTCAGTTAAACTGAATTCCGGTTATTTACCGGTAAGACTCTCTCGCAATGAAACACCTACCGGACGTCTGCGGCTACTTTTCAATGTTTTGATAAACATAAATTTTCGCCTGAGCCATGTTTCATGCTCTATCTGTTTCACTACAAAACAGCATTGGCTTCTTCCGGATTCTCTTTGTTGCCGTTCCAACAGCATGCCTCGCGGTCTGCCTGCCTTACATTACATAAGGCGGAATGACAGCCTTAACACGTTCCACATAAAGGATCATATTGAACAACTTAGGTAAGTCTAATACGCCGACGGCTCTACAGTTCCGTGCAGACAGTTAAAACATCTGCAACCTGACCGCTTGGGTAAACACGGGGAAACCCAACTTCGACCTGTTAATCTCCGTAGGTCTGTTTTCGATGACGACGCTTGACGACTTTCAGTTAGTTTTACCATATTGCTCGACCCTAGCCCTTAACCCCGTGAGATTCGGAGATGGGTTTCAACTTCACGGCTTCCACCCGTTTCGGTACATTATCAGATGAGCTTCACACCCCTTCATCAGCGCGAAGGTAGCATGCCATCCTAGTACTCTGTTATGCATAAATTGATGAATAAAATCATACTTTTTGCCGATAAAGTAAGAAAAGAAACTTCCTAAAAAGGTATGATTATGAAAAAAAAATATATTGTAACATTAACGGATGAAGAGCGAGAAATGATAAAAGGATTGATTTCCTCCGGTAAAGGAGCTGCACGCAAACTGACACATGCCCGAATTTTATTGAAAGCTGATAGTAGTAAGGGTGGTCCCAATTGGAAAGATAAGGATATCAGTATAAGTCTTGATGTAGGAACGGCAACAATCGAACGTGTACGAAAGTTATTTGTAGAAGAAGGATTGGAAGCTGCATTGACCAGAAAGAAATCCAATCGAATATATGAACGTAAGTTAGATGGTGAAAAAGAAGCCTATTTGATTGCTCTGGCGTGTAGCGAACCCCCAAAAGGATATGCTCGTTGGACTTTACGTCTGCTGGCAGATCAGATGGTAGCTCTTGAATATATTGATGAGATATCACATACGGCTATATATCATACATTAAAAAAAACGTCCTTAAGCCTTGGTTAAGCAAAGAATGGTGCATTCCACCCAAAGCGAATGCAGAGTTTGTTTATAAGATGGAAGATGTTTTAGATGTATATAAGCGGCCGTATGATCCTAAATACCCAATGATATGTCTGGATGAAACAAGTAAACAATTGATTGAGGAGACGCGAAATCCAATACCTGCATCACCCGGTCAGGAACTCTGTTTTGATTACGAGTATAAACGCAATGGTGTGGCGAATTTGTTTATGATGTTTGAACCTTTGGCTGGGAAGCGATATGTCAATGTAACCGAAAGACGAACGAAAATTGATTGGGCTCAATGTGTTAAAGAATTAGTTGATGAGGGATATCCATATGCTGAACGCATAGTGATGGTCATGGACAATCTGAATACGCATACACCCGCCTCGCTATATGAAGCATTTGATCCTGCTGAGGCAAAACGGATAGCGGATAAACTGGAGATTCATTATACCCCCAAACATGGTAGTTGGCTTGATATGGCAGAGATTGAATTGGGGATTTTGAGTCGGCAATGCCTTGCTCGTAGAATTCCAGAAATGGAACAATTAAAAAGTGAAGTTGCTGCATGGGTGAATAGTCGCAATAATGCTGAGGCAAAAGTAAATTGGCGATTCACTACAACTGATGCACGTATCAAACTTAAGAAGTTATATCCATCGATTGAATAACAACAGAGTACTAGAAGTGTAAGGAGACAAGATTTTTACACATTAATTGATCTAATTCAACAACCACTACAAGAAAGAAAACTAACCGGTAAAATTTATTTCAGATTAAAGAATAAACTGCCAAGATCAGATATTGAACTCAATAAATTAGCGAAATTATTAATTGATTTAATCAATTCTAATAATTTGAAAGGTGAATTTACTAATGATATAGTAAATATTGAAATTGACTTACGAAAAGGTACAGACTTAATAGTTGATTTTAAAGCACATAGTAAAGAATTTCTAAAAAACAAACCCCTAAATTGTCATGGTGTTCTTCTTGCTGAAAATCTTGATA
>CAZSJH010000253.1:0-4231 GCA_964607105.1 uncultured Rikenellaceae bacterium
ATACGCACCATTACAATTGCCATATTGTCAATGAAACACCAGAATTATAGATTGGATGCTTTTATTATCTCATGAGCGGCATTGCCAAGAAGTAGGACTAAAAGATTTTCTGGGTTAGTTCATTTTATTCTGCCCGCAACGCACCAGCACTGGATTATAACGGTCAAGTGTATGTGCCGTTTATTGGCGCAAGTTTTGCCTTATTTTTAGTTTAAAATATATTAGGTTTTTATGCTGCAAAACTTGTGACAATTACAAATGGCATATACACAATGTTATAAGCAGGCCTTATTTATTTATAGAAAAAAACATAAGTTCATCTCTATCTATTGAGAGCCTGTTTTACTTCTTCGAGATGAAGATATGCTGCGTGGTTGTACATACCCTTATCTCTTCTTAAATCCCAGCTTTTCTGAAGAATATTCAGAGCCACCTGATACTTCCCTAGTTTGTATAATCCCCATCCTTTAGTGTGTAAATAACTAAAGTCATCAGGATTTGATTTCAGAACACTGCCGACAAGTTCCAACCCTTCATTAACATTACGATCTTTATCAATAAGGAAATAAGCAAGAGTATTCAAGTAATCTTTATTATCAGGTTCAACTAGTGCAGCCTGTCTATAATATTCTTCTGCCTTATCGATGATGTTTGCATCTGAGTAGATATTTCCCAAGTCGTTTACTATTCGAGACTCTGGCCACGCTGACTCTTTTTTTAAAGACACATATTTGTCAATATATTCATTTGCTTCTTTCTTTTTCCCTTCAGCTAATGATAATATAGCTTGCCTTCGAATTAAAGAAGGATCATCAGGGAAATCTCTTTCTGCTTTCTTATAAAGCTTTATCTCCTTATTGTACTGACCTGTTTCATGATAGGCACGTCCAAGTTGTGTATAGTTCAGGGACCACTGAGGTTTCACCTTCCATGCTTTATAAATTTCCAGTGCTCTTGTATATTCAGGAATAGCTTTATCAAATTGTCCGAGGTCTCTGTATCGGTTACCTATTAAAAAATTAATGCGTGGCAATTCATCATCAATCTCCTCAATCTGTCTCAAGAAGATAATTGCTTCATTAGGATTTCCAAAGAATGTAGCGTATCCTTCGTTTGCCATAAGTTTTTGCATCCGGGGTAGCTCATCCCTCTTTTCATAAGCCTTTAACGCCCACATTTTTGCCTGGTCGTCGAATCCCTGATTATGATACGCGTATGAAATTAATCCGTAAGGGTAATAAAAATTTGAATCTATAGCTATTGATTTTAGCAACATTTCGACAGCTGTTTGATAGTCTCTTTCGTAAAAAGCATCTGTTCCGGATATAAATAAACTGTAAGCTTCCGGCGATTGTGTTGAGACAAATTTCTTTTCTTCAGGGGCTGCTGTATACTGCAGGTAAGAGATTGATAAAAAGTTATTTATTTCAACTGAAAGAGAATCAGCAATTTCTATAATATTATATTCTTTCGCTGATGCATTAATATTAAACGGTTTAATAACGACACGTGTTCTTGAATCAATTAATTGCGAACCCAGATATATCCTATCACTTATTTGATTAATACTACCTGTAATAAAAATATTTGCATCCAATTTCTTGGATATTTTATTGGCAAAAGAAGTTGAAATTGAAGCGTTATTTGTAAGATTCATGCCTTGTAGCAGATCGGATATAGATTCATACTGTTTGATTTTAATTTTTTCATTGTATGAAAGGGAGTTAATTAATATATCCTGAACTATTCCCTCATAGTCATTGGAAGATGCATTATTTGTCCTGTTTTGAAATGGCAATATCACTATAGAGATTTTCTCTCCTGATGTTCTCAATCTTTCAGGCGTGTCTCTTTTGAATATCTTCGGATAAGTAATTATTCCGGCAATAATTAACAGTACAACAACAGCTGTTGGGATTAGAAATCTGGTTTTCTTTCCTTTGACCGGCTGCTTCTGATCTGCCCTTTTCTTATCTCCACTGACTTCTTCAACTGATTCTTCATAATGGACTTTTTCTTTTGCTGCTGAGCCGGGTTCTGCCTTTAATGCTGATAATATCTCATCAATGGAATTAGCAACTTTGTTTATCTGATTGCGGTAATTCGTCCTGTTTTGGTTCTTTTCTTCTGAGTCCTTCGCTGTAAGAGGACGATTCACACCTGGTTCTGTGTATATAAATTCTATAGACCTCAGAAATCCCCCCAGTTCCTTTTCAACAAGCGTCTTATCATAAGTTTTTAAACCATTTATCTGTATAGGCAATACCCTATTCGTCACATTCCCATTGGGCAATTTAACTTTCAAACCAAACTCATCCCTGGATGCTAGCTCCACAAATGCCTTAAACTCATGTTCCCAGGCAAATGATTTGGGATCACAGTATGTACGAGAGATAATCGGAATAAAAATGAGACAATTGAGCTTGTCTTTCAGGGATTCATCTACATCGTGCGTTTCCAGCAGACCATCATGCGGATTGATGTCAAAGTAAACGCTGATCTCTTCCTTGAATGTTGCCTCGAGTTCCTTCTTTAGATTATCAACAAACTCCGTTACCCAACCATCATACTTGTTGTCTTTCTGGCGGTAGCTTATAAAAATATCATATTCGTAACCTTCAATAAGACTTGCCATCGGATATGAGCATTTTAAATTGATATTTATGCATATATCAATTGTGTTAAAATTAGTCTTTTTTGGACTTTATGTCAAGTTTGTATTAAGAATTAGAGCCGGCTTGCTGATAACGGCTCGGGGATATGTGTAGTTTAAAAAGCGATTTTACGCTAGTAAAAGAGAGCTTTGAGAACTGCACTAAAAATCGCTTTTTACATTACATATATCCTTTGTTGAACCTTGTTCGTGTTAAAGTTAAAAATTTGTATTGTCATTTCCTTTTAATGCCGCCAGGCAAAGCGATTTTTATTCCCCGGTATCCGTTCTTTTTATTGTTTTGTTTACTATATAAAGTTACGAATCTTTTGGCACTTTCCGGTTCGGCCTTAAGTCCTGGGAACCAATGATATTTTTCACTAACTGTCTTTGGTATTCTAACTGCAAAAAGTGTGACATAAGACAATTAATTATACCGCATGTTAGCGCAAGTTGTTTTTTAAAGTCGTATTGTCAGGTCTAGGTCCCCTCCTAATCCAAGATGTACTATTTTTTGTAAGGTCGATAACCTCACTTCCTTCACATTGTTTTCGATTTTGGAGATATATGATTTGGTCGTACCTGCTTTTTGTGCAAGTTGTTCCTGAGTCATGCCTCTCTTTAGTCTGGCTTCAAGGAGTAAAGCTCCAAGTTTGAAGTTTTCATAGCCTTTCTCCAGTTCGTCTCGACGTTTCGTGCCTTTCGGGCCATAGTGCTTATCCTTGAATTCATTCAGTGTCATTTTATTTTTGTCTTTCATCTTTATATTCCTCCATAATTTTAAGTGCTTTCTCAATTTCTCTTTGAGGAGTTTTTTGCGTCTTCTTCTGAAATCCATTTATCAGGATAACCAACTTATCCCGATCGAAGAAACAAAATATCCTTATACTATCTCTACCCACTCTAACCCTCATCTCATATAAACCTGTAGTAGATTCTATATGCTTCAGGTATCTTTCAGGGACTATTTCTAAATCTTCAACTAACTCAATTGTCCAGACTATTTTATCTTTTACCTTCTTTCTTTGTTTGAGGAAAAATTTCTCAAAATAGTCCTTATAGAAAATTACGGTTCTGTACTTCTCTCCAGTACTCATAATACAAAGATACAAAATGTTTCACTAAAGTGCAACATTGTTGTGTTGGTGCTTTTTCAATTTGCGCTAACGGCTGGCGGTATGTTTAGTGCCGGTTTCCAGGTATTAAGTTAGGTATTGGTTTTATCTTTTTCAAATCGTTATTGTCTTAAATGCAGTACAAGCGGCATTAAATATTACCGCATGTTAGGCTGCGTTTTTTTTGTCTTTCTTATGTTTAGGAAAATTTCTTTTTTAGTGGTCCTCTCTTCCTCAATGTCATAGTCATCTTGTAACCCTAACCAGAATTTCGGTGAATTTCCAAAATAAAGACTTAATCTAAGTGCTGTATCCGCTGTTATTCTTCTTTTACCTTTCAATATCTGAGAAATTCTGGTTTGGGGGATTTCTAAGTCCTTTGCCAGCTTGTAAGCAGTTATCTCAAGCGGAGTAAGGAACTCTTCAAGTAAAATCTCTCCTGGGTGTATGTTTGCTAATTGTG
>CAZSJH010000254.1:0-4168 GCA_964607105.1 uncultured Rikenellaceae bacterium
GCGGATCTGACTCACACTGCTGGCGCGGATCTCCAGATCCGTGCCGCAGGGATTCGTCTATCTCGTCACCTTCATCCTGAATTCTCGGGACTCGTGTTCCTCGGTTTCAGATCCATGCCACATAAAGTTTGATTTTGATAAATTACAGCTTCTTTATATCTTTATTCTATGTCTCGCAGGTATAAAGTTTTTGATTCAACAAAACCATATTTTGTTACTTCATCTGTAGTTTCATGGATTAAGATATTCAATGACAATAAAATAGTTGATATTTTAATAAAATCAATAAGATACTGTCAATTAAATAAAGGTCTTGAGATATACGCTTATGTAATCATGCCTGATCATTTTCATATGGTTTGCAGATCAATATCTGATAATAATCTTTCTGATATTTTCAGGGACTTAAAGAAATTTACATCTAGATCCATAGTAAGATATTTGAAGACAAATACAAATAATACCTATTCACAATGGTTAAAAATATTTCAAGGTGATTATGAAGATCAGAAAATAAATGAACGCTATAAATTATGGCAGGATGGATTTAACCCGAAGGAATTATCGAGCAACAAATTCATTGATCAGAAGATAGAATATATACATAATAATCCCGTAAAAGCTGGATTAGTAACAAGACCTGATAATTATATCTACAGTTCCGCGAGAAATTTTTCAGAGAAGGGAGGAGTAATAGATGTGGTTGTTACTCATGGGAAGTGGGTGACATATTAATCAAGTAAAGCACGGATCTGGAGATCCGCGCCAGCGGTGTTTCAGCACGGATCTGGAGATCCGCGCCAGCGGTGTTTCAGCACGGATCTGGAGATCCGCGCCAGCGGTTTCCTACTGCTCCGCCAGCCATCTTTCAGCATCAATAGCTGCCATACAGCCACTACCGGCAGCTGTTACAGCCTGGCGGTAATGGGGATCCTGTAGATCACCACTGGCAAACACACCCGGCACCCTGGTCCTGGTGGTTCCCGGCACAGTCTTTACGTATCCTACATCATCAGTTTCCAGGAATTCCTTGAATACATCCGAATTAGGTTTGTGCCCGATTGCAAGGAAAAAACCATCAATCTTTATCTTAACAGTTTCCTCATTCTCTTCACCCTTGTTTTTTACCAGTACAGCTCCTTCAACACCATCCTTGCCAAACAGGTCCACTGCCTGGTGCTTCCAGAGAATTTCAATATTCTTTGTCTTAAAAACCCTTTCCTGCATAGCCTTTGAAGCCCTGAAAACATCGCGCCTTACAATCATGTACACCTTACTGGCAAGACCTGCCAGATAGGTAGCCTCTTCACAGGCTGTATCACCTCCGCCTACAACAGCCACATCCTTGCCCTTATAGAAGAAACCATCACAGGTAGCACAGGCTGAAACACCCATCCCTGCGTACTTGGTTTCAGCTTCTATACCAAGATATTGTGCTGTAGCTCCTGTAGCGAGTATCACCGTATCAGCCTCAATAGTCTTCTTATCATCTATTATTACTTTAAGCGGATAGTCTGAAAAATCCACTTTTGTAGCAATACCGAAGCGGATATCAGTACCAAACCTCTCTGCTTGCTTCTTGAAGTCTTCCATCATCTGTGGACCTGTTACCCCTTCCGGATAACCTGGATAATTCTCCACTTCAGTGGTAGTAATAAGCTGCCCCCCCATCTCCATTCCGGTATAGAGTACAGGTTTCAGGTTAGCCCTTGCTGCATAGATTGCTGCTGTATACCCTGCAGGACCGGATCCTATAATTAAGCATCTTACCTTCTCCATCTCCTGTGAAACTCCCTTTGAGGACTCATCATCATTGATATTCATAGTTTTTATTGGCTCCATATTTCAAAATTTTGAATGCAAAATTATAAATTTTGAATGAAAGACATATAAGAATTTTATCGATATGATTACCTCATGCGGCGTATTATTACCACTTTTTCGCTATTAATAGCCAGAGTTGTGTTTTGATCAACGCCTATTTCTTCATTTATTTGAGGGCGAAACCTAATATCGAGTTTTTCAAGAAACTGAAGCTGTGATGCATCATCCCTGAATTTAAGAATAACATCAGACCTATCCTGGCCTTGAAGCACTAGTCCAGTGTAATTATAAGCTCCTTGCAGGATATCGTACCAATCGTAAGCGCCGTTAAATAACCCAAGCTCACCCTTGATCAGGGTGGTTTTTTTTCTGTCTTCTATAACAGATATATCTTTAATAAAATCACTTAATACAAATGAATCACCCTGAATCAATGCTTGCAGCTCAGAGGCCAGTTTAATGCTTTGCCCAGCAGCATCATACTTTCCTGAATTATTTATAATACTAATATAGTATTGCCCCTTGCACATCTGCAGCTGGTAATCGGTCTGGCAGGAATAGTCATCAATATGCCCTGAAGTATCGCAACGGAAAACAGATACTGAGTATATACCGAATGCGGCCTCAGGGTTATTCATCATATATACTTCGACTTTATACTCTGTATCACCTATATCTATTTCTGAAACCACAAGCCGGTCAAATCCATATTCCAGGTAAAGCTCAGCACCACCATTCATATATCCGAACAGGGATTCTCTGGTGTAGGTCCTTTCCGATTTTATTTTTCCTTCCTCCAGGTTATTCTTATTAATGTAAGGGAAGCCTTCAGGTACCTGGGATGAAGCTGCTATGGAAAGCCATGCGGCAAGTATCAGCGTTGTGGTTCTCATGATAAGTTCTTAATATTAATTTGTTTAGGGGATTAGGGGGTTGAAATAAAACGAGGAACCAGTAACCCTATAAACTTTATCAACTTTATTAACTTTATCAACTTATATTAATCTCTTTCAACTCTATTTCCTCCCTCCTGCTTACACCCAGCTCCAGGCTTTCTGCGATATCGAGGAAGGCTGATGCACGCGTATTATCAGATTTTTGCAGGCCCTCTTCGATTCTCCTGTCAACGACTATTTCATGAGCTATCCTGTCTGTTGCCACAGGATCGGTAGCAACCAGCATGGTATTATAGTTGCAGAAAAACTGGGGATTGGCACCCGGACCACCGTTAAAGCATCCTTTCAGCCCGTCCACTATATTCAGAACCACTTTATCGCGTACCGGTGCAAAAGCGCATACGTGTGCACAGGTCTCATTCCATAGCTGTGCATGCAGACGGCCCGTATTGCTCACTGACCCAAATGCAAGATTTTTCATTGCTGCGGTAACAGTGGCACCGGCATTTTTCAGAATAGGTATATTAATTATTTTATCAAGCTCTTGTGTAACAATACGGGTGAAATAGGAATATTTACCACCGTTCACCATGAAAGGGATGGTATACTCATCATATTCACCTTCTACATCGGCCCAGTAATACCAGCCCTTATCTATCATCTTTTCGCCGTACAGTTTACCATCAGAACCATAGTATGAGCCCTTCTCATCCTGTTGTTCAGTTCCCATCACTCTAATACCGGGATAATTCTCCTCGGTATAAGCAGTCTCATGTAACTGCATCAGGCGCCTGTCCCATATTATTATATCGCTACGATCAATACCACTTTCCTCCAACTGCTTAATAATGGATCTTGTAACTGCATGGCTTGTTGTAAGCGTCTTACCAGCTACCGGGTTTACCTTAAGCCCAATTCTTTCTCCGGGTGAGACAAATTGACGCCATGCTTTATTAAGTTTCTTTTCTCCTGTTAATTGGAGCATGGCTTTTTCGAGCATTTCATAAACCTGTTCTTCAACAATCTCGTTATCCACTATTGCCCCTGCATGATTTACACGGCTGACCCTGCCAGGATATTTCCCGGGCATAGAATTAATATTTCTCGGTACTTTTTCAGCATCTGCAATATTTGTATCAGGTTTCACCTGCTGCTGTTTCATAATGCTATCAGGGGAGGCTGCTAAAGGTGCACCTGCAACTACAAGACTGCCTGTTCCCAGGACCTTGAAAAACCTGCGACGCGAAAAGGGAATTTTTGACATTTTTTTCTGTTTAATGGTTCAATTTTAACTGGTCTAAAATAGGAAAATAATTTCAAATGGAATTATGGAACCAAGGAACCTGAGCCCCGAGTACTCAAGGGCGAGGGTGACGAGCTCGACGAAGCCCGCGGCACGGATCTGGCTTTGTCCGCCGTAGCATGGCACGGATCTGGCTTTGTCCGCC
>CAZSJH010000255.1:0-4164 GCA_964607105.1 uncultured Rikenellaceae bacterium
TCGCTCACACCCATCATTGATGCAATTGTCCCGGCACTTCTCACAAGCATATGAGCTCCCGCAACCAAGCCAAGGCTTGATAGAATTATTATGCCCACTGATAAAGGAAGCGAATAACGTATATTCATTGGCTTCTTCCTGTGCTGCTTTTTATCATTCCTTATTGACCTGTATATGTAGGCAAGCAGGATAGCAACTAGTATAAAACCTTCAAAACGACTGAGTTTCAGGTCGTGAAGCATCACTAGCAATAACAGGAAGGTTCCTGCCATTATTATCATATCATCAATAATTTCCCGCCTTCTTACAAGAAAGGGTGATATTATCACAGTAAGTGCCAGTACGAGGCCCAGGTTAGAGATATTGCTCCCCACCACATTACCCATCGAAATATCGGGATGACCTGAAATTACAGCATCAAGGCTAACTACCAACTCAGGTGCTGACGTGCCAAATGAAACGACAGTCAGGCCCACAACCATTGGTGAAATCCTGAAATGGCCGGCCAGGCTCACTCCTCCGCGCACCAGAAATTCACCGCTGAGGAGCAATAATGCCAGTCCGGCAATAAGTATTATGAATGTCATCAGGAGAATTATTTTTTGATGATATAAAAATCCATCAGCCTTTGAGATTCTTATTTACATTATCAGAGATGTCTTTTATATCATCCTGGACATCGCTGGTACTCTCATTGAATTCCCTTTTTATATCGTCGGTTGCTTTCCTGAATTCACGCATACCCTTGCCAAAGCCTTTAGCAATATCGGGTAGTTTTTTAGCCCCGAAAAGAATAAGGGCAACTATCAGAATGATAAATATTTCCTGCCCGCTGATGAATAAATATATTGCCATACTCAGAGCTACTTTATTAGCATTACAAATTTAGCAAGAATTATGTTATTAGCAACAAAATACTTTTCAGACAGCTCTGCTATTACGATGAAGGATATCAGGTGTGGAATGCAAATCGAAGCCATCGGGATGAGTAAGTCTCGCGGCAGCAAAATGACATCTCACTATCAGCTGGATTTTTTGCCTCGCAGCACTCTTTCTGTTTCTCCCTTCTTGATTAAATCGAATACGACGGGTGTAGCCACAAAGAGTGAAGAATATGTACCTATAACCACACCTAGCAGCAGTGCAAAAATAAATCCCCTGATCGTTTCACCTCCGAAAATAAAGATAGCCAACAGCACAACAAATGTACTCAATGAAGTACTGAATGTACGGCTTATTGTACTGTTGAGAGCCAGGTTAAGTATTTCTGTACGTCCTCTTTTACGGTACAGGCCTAAATATTCCCTTATTCGGTCGAAAACAACAACGGTATCATTAATAGAATATCCTACTACTGTAAGTATGGCAGCAATAAAGGCCTGGTCTATTTCAAGCGAGAAAGGTAATATACCATAAAAGATTGAGAAGATTCCCAGCACAATCAGCACATCATGCACCAGAGCTGCAAGTGCTCCAAGTCCGAAGCGCCAGTTCCTGAACCTTAACAGTATATAAAGGAAAATGATCAATAAAGAAAATCCTATGGCATATATAGCCTGGATCATTATATCAAAAGCAATTGTAGGTCCTACAGTCTGGCTGCTCTGCCGGTAATCCTCCAGGAATGTATCCTGATCAACTTCTTCGGGCAACAGAGGTTGTAAACCCTGGTATAATAAAGTTTCAACTTCAGCTTCAGCTTCAGGTTCGTCAACCTTATATTTTGTAGTTATTTTAACCTGGTTTTCATTTCCGTAGACCACTACCAACGGATCCTGTCCATATACCTGCCCCAGGCGTTCTGCAACATCAGTGGTGACTACAGGTTCATCGAAGCGTATTACGTAGGTACGGCCACCTGTAAAGTCAATCCCGGGATTAAGTCCTTTTATTCCCAGTGAAACCAGTCCTGCAATGATTATTACACCTGAAATGACATAGAATAATTTTCTCTTACCAATAAAATTAATTTTAAGATTATTAAATGCATTTTCAGTAAGTTTTGTGGCAAAGGTCAGTTTCATATTACGCTTCAGGAAGGTGTCATAAATTATCCTTGTTATGAAGTAAGCTGTAAAGAATGAAGTTATAATACCAATGACAAGTGTTGTAGCAAAACCTTTGATAGGTCCTGTTCCGAAAATGTAAAGAACAATACCTGTCAGTAATGTGGTCAGGTTAGCGTCTATTATAGCCGACCTGGCATTTTTGTAGCCATCTGCCACAGCCAGTTTGACTCCCTTGCCGGCTCGTAATTCTTCTTTTATCCTGTCATAGATCAGCACATTTGCATCAACTGACATACCGATTGTAAGAATTATACCGGCAATACCGGGAAGGGTAAGCACAGCACCAAGGGATGCCAATATGCCAACAATAAAAAACATGTTTAAAAGAAGGGCAATATCAGCTACCATTCCGGCACGGCGGCTATAATAAAATATCATATATGCCAGAACCACCATAAAGGCAATAATAAATGAATTAAGGCCTGCATTTATTGCTTCCCTACCCAGTGAAGGGCCTACTACAGTATCATTGATTATATGTGCAGGGGCAGGCAGCTTACCTGATCTGAGTATATTGGCGAGGTCTTCAGCTTCTTCTATGGTAAAATCACCTGTTATTTCAGAAGATCCTCCCTTGATCTCTGTTGATACGGTGGGTGCTGAACGCACGTAACCATCGAGGATAACGGCTATACACCTTCCTATGTTGGCACCTGTCAGCCTGGCCCATACACGTGAGCCTTCAGCATTCATTGACATATCCACCTTTGCGGATGAGCCTGTCTGCCCGTATGAGACTCTGGCCGAGGTAATAACATCGCCATCAAGTGGTGGGCGTCCATCACGCGTTGTAACCTTTATAGCATGCAGTTCATAAATGCTCTCACTCTCATCACCCCTCATGGGATCGGCACTCCAGTAGAAACGTATATCACGGGGAAATAATGACCTTATTTGCTCCATATTAAGGTAATCCATCACCTGTGCCGTATCCATATAATGCGTATAACCTATAACTGCTCTTGGCAGGGGTTGGCCTTCCCTTGTCACGGCAGGGCTAAGCACAGCAAACAGGGGGTTCAGCGTATTCCATTCTTCACGGTTTTCAGCCTCCTCAACTGCGGTACTATCGCTCAGCATATCAAGAAGGGTTTCTTCGGCTGTTGTATCCTGCTGTGATTCAGAAGAGATAAGGTCTTCCACTGAACTCACTTCACCTTCTTCAACGGTCGTGGTATCAGCCTGCTCAGAGCTCTGAAGGACTTGCATATCTTTCTTAAGGGATGCCAGGAGATTATTTGCTTCCATGAGGTAATTTATCACCTCCGAGTTTTCATAAGTTTCCCAGAACTCAAGTTGTGCTGTACCCTGCAATAATTCCCTCACCCTTTGAGGATCTTTCACTCCCGGTAGTTCAACAAGTATTCGTCCTGCAGCCTCGAGACGGGATATGTTGGGCTGTGATACACCAAACCTGTCGATCCTGCTTCTTAATATATTAAATGCATTGTCGATGGCACTATCTGTCTCTTCCCTCAGCACATCCAGCACTTCTTCATTAGTTGAATTGAAATTCACCTTATCCCTCAGCTCCATAGTGCCGAAAATAGCTGCCAGGCTTGCATTTGGGTCCAGCTCCTCGAATGATTCACCAAAAAGTTCAACAAAGTTCCTCTGGCTCTCCCTTTGTTTCTGCTTTGCCATCTCGATGGCGCGGGTGAAAGTCTCATCAGTATTATAGTTAGAAAGTGCCCTGATAATTTCTTCAACGGAAACCTCAAGTACAACATTCATTCCACCTTTCAGGTCAAGGCCAAGGTTCAGCTCTTTTGACTGTACTTCTTTGAAAGTATTACCCAGAAAACTCCACTCATCCTGTGGAAGTGATGATATTGAATCAAGGTATTGTACTTCTTTAACAAGGTCGCCCTGAGCATACTCCCTTGCATTTTCCTTTACTGTAAATGATGCTACGGTGAATGAAAGCTGGTATATTGTAACCAGTGCTAATGCTATAGCCAAAAACAGAATAGCTCCTTTGTTTTGCATTTCAAAGTAATTTATATTTTGCTAAAAATCAATATATGCTTCAACGCCCTTGAACGGACGGGCAAAGATATTAATTTTTTCCTAAAAGAATTAATTCTCAGGTTTA
>CAZSJH010000256.1:0-4118 GCA_964607105.1 uncultured Rikenellaceae bacterium
CTGTGAACATGCGTGGGTGTATAAGATTAAAAATTGTATGGACTAAATAAACTTATGTAGGGGATACGGTGCTGGAAAGTGGCCATAAAAAGAAAGTCATATTAAGAAAGAATAGGGATGATATTTATATTTTCGAATCTGAAAAAAATCATCTGTATTTTATTGAATTGGTCAACTAATAGATTTATTATGAAGTGTTTAAAAAATATCATTGTGTTTATTCTCCTATTGATGAGCATTGCTGTATATCTAAGGGCACAGAATACAGATATTTATTCCAGGCCTGTCCAGTTCGAAAGGAGCCATGATTACGATGTCCTACACTACCAGGCTGAGTTTTCATTTGATATAGAAGAAAAACAGTTATTGGGTTCAAACAGAATCACTATTAAGTCTCTACGAAATGATTTCGACACATGCCTTCTTGATGCGGGGAATAACATTATTATAAATGAAATAACGGATGAGTGTGGAAATTCCCTTGAATTCAGTCATAAGGAAGATAAACTCATGATATTGTTACATGAAAAATACAAATACAATGACACAGCAAGTTTTATCATAGAATATTTGGCTGCTGATCCTGAAAATGATCAGAAGATCTTTTACGATGCATCTGAGAGCTACCCTGCAATGATATGGGGACCTAATTTCCCGAACAGGGTCAGGAACTGGTTACCTTGTTATGATTTTCCTAATGATAAGGTTACCCATGAAATGATTATACATGCCCCCGAAGGAATGAAAGCTGTTTCGAACGGAGAGCTCATGAGTGTCACAGAAGGTGCTGATGGAAGCTCAGCCTGGTACTGGAAGCAGGATTTGCCTCATTCAACATATCTGTTCGTACTTGCAGTAGGCCCGTATCTGATATTTGAGGATAAACTTGGAGACTTGCCCGTCAATTACTGGGTTTTTCCACGAGATTCAGCTTCGGCACGCATTGCGTTTGGCAGGACACCCGGAATGATTGAGTTTTTTAATGAGTTGTTTGATTATAAATACCCATGGGCTAAGGCTGATCAGGTGATGATACCTCATATGGGAGGAGCGGCTGAATCGACTACAGCCACATTATACTCAAACGGGATGATTATCAATATGGATGAAAAAGGGCTTAATGATTATTCCTTTGACCGTATAATAGCCCATGAAACAGCTCATCACTGGTGGGGAGACCTGATAACACTGCGAACCTGGTCCGAAACATGGCTGAATGAAAGTTTTGGAACATATTGTGACTATATATGGACTAACAGGGTAAGAGGTAAAGATGAAGGAATAATTGATCTTGAAGGCAAGAAAAATGCTTATCTGAATGAAGCACATTCCAAATACATCAGACCAATTGTTTTTGACCGATATGAACTGGAATCACCAGGCCAGAATTTTGACCGGCATACCTACCAGAAAGGAGCACTCATGCTTCACCTCCTGAGATCAATTCTTGGAGATGACCTGTTTTTCAGGACAATACATTATTTTCTTCAGAAACATGCATTTGAACCTGTGGATACTTATGACTTTATGAAAGCTGTTAAAGAAGCTACAGGTCAGAACATGGACTGGTTCTTTGAGCAGTTTTTTTTCAGACCGGGACATCCTGTATTTGAGGTCAGTAAGACATGGGATAGTTCAGAAAACATATTGAGAATGAAAATATCCCAGGTACAGGACACACTGCATGGTGTGCCATATGCATTCCGCATACCAATAAAAATCGGATTTTATACGCTGGATGGAAAAACCGTTGAACAGCTATGGATTAATGAAAGGGAAGAATTATTTGAATTTTCTCTTAATGAAGAGCCTAAAATGGTAAAATTTGATGACGATGGATTATTGCTGAAGGAATTGTCATACAATCAAACAACAGAAGAATTATTATTCAGGCTCGGGAATGATGATATAATAGGAAGGGCTGAAGCTGCAGTTGAACTTTCTGGAGCTCACTTGACTGAGCAGGTAAAAAATACATTGGTAACAGCAGCTCAGAATGATGCATCATGGTATGTCAGAAGAGCAGCCCTTGAAACTCTAAAGGCTTCTGGTTATGAGAAATTAAGCTCATTATGCAAAAAGATGGTACTTGATACCAGCTCACAGGTAAGGGCATCAGCTCTCAGGATATTGGGTGATACAGGAGATAATAAGCTGGTAAGATTTTTCATGAAAAGGTTTGAGGAAGATGAAAGTTACATGGTGCAGGCAGAATGTATAATGTCAATCGGCAAATGTGGCTCAAAGAAAGATATTGAGTTTGTACAAAAAGCTAGTTTAGTGAACTCTACAAGAAATGTAATCGCCAATGCTGCAAGTAATGTTCTGGATGAACTGGAAGAAAAATGAATTGATAAATAAATATTTATAATAATAGAGCAATGAAAAGAATTTTAAACTTAACCTTCCTAGCCTGCCGAAGCCCCGGGTTTTTCGGGGCGAAGGTAGGAGCTTTCTTACTGATTCTCTTTCTTTGTGGTTGCACTCATGAATCCAAAAACCATCCCAATGTGATATTCATTTCTTTTGATGACCTGCGCCCTGAGCTTGGTTGCTACGGTAATGAAGAAATAAAAACACCCAATCTTGATAAATTTGCCGATGCAGGTATGGTTTTTCTTAATACTTATTGTCAGGTAGCAGTTTGCCAGCCTTCAAGGGCAAGTTACATGACAGGTTTGAGGCCTGATACAGTGGGCTCATGGCACCTTGGGGATCATCACAGGGGCGTTCATCCTGATATAGTTACCATGCCCCAGTATTTTCATAAATTTGGTTATTATACTGTATCAATAGGTAAAGTATTTCACAATTTTGTTTATGATTCAATATCCTGGGATGAACCCGATCTAAGACCGGAGGAATATAAAACACCGGATAAGATCAACAGGGATGCTGAATCATTTCATTATGATGATGAGATTACTGAAAAGCAACTGGAAATCAGGGCGGAGCGTAAACGCAACAACTCAGGCATAAAGCTTTATGCTGATGGGTGGGGTTATGGTAAATCAGTCGAAGAACCTGATCTCCCGGATGTCGTTTTATATGATGGGGCACAGACTGAGCTGGCAATAAAAACTTTAGAGAGGCTTAAGGAAATTGATAAACCATTTTATCTGGCTCTCGGTTATTTCAGACCACATCTTCCTTTTGTTGCACCAAAGAAATACTGGGATCTTTACGATACTGACAGTATTACACCTGCTACTAATCCCTTCCTTCCTCTAGATGCTCCGGGTTTTGCTATGAACTCAACCTATGAATTAGGAGCATGCTATGATATCGTAGAATATCAAAAGCATCCAGCTTTTGGACCTTTACCTGACTCCATACAGAAAATTCTTAAGCACGGGTATTATGCCTCTGTAAGTTATGTTGATGCTTGCTTTGGTAAACTTATTGATGCACTGGAAGAAATGGATCTTATGGATAATACTGTAATAGCGCTGGTAGGGGATCATGGCTGGAAACTTGGTGAACATGGCAGCTGGTGTAAACAAACTAATTACGAGAATGATACCAGAGTCCCAATGATTATTTATGCTCCTTTTATTGAAGGGGCTGGCAAAAAGACAGATAGACTGACTGAGCTGGTGGATGTTTTCCCAACTCTTTGTGAGCTTTCAGGTATAGAGGTTGCCGATTACCTCCAGGGAACAAGTGTGGTGCCTTTGTTACATGAGCCTATGAGAGAATGGAAGTCTGCTATATTTAGCCAGTTTCACAGGCGTCCGAGGGTAGCTATAGATAGTCAGAGGTACATGGGATACGGGATGAGAACAGAGAGGTACCATTATATTGAATGGTATTACTGGGATGATGAAATGAATATTCCTCTTGATTCTGTAACATGCGAACTTTATAACCATTCCGTTGACCCGGAAGAGAACTATAACATAGCAGTTAAAGAAGAAAACACAGATCTGATCAAACAACTTAGCAGGCAGTTAAAAGCCGGATGGAAAGCTGCCAGACCCAGGAAATAAAGTAATGAGTTATGAGCGATGAGCGGTGAGTGGGTGACAACCCCTGAATAGAGTTGATAACTCATAACTAATCTCTCATCTGACTCAGGCATTCTGCCTTCGTCGAGCTCGTAGCACTCGCATGCTAAC
>CAZSJH010000257.1:0-4078 GCA_964607105.1 uncultured Rikenellaceae bacterium
AGAGCACTGCTCAATTTAAATCGGAGAAGGGTGCTCAATTACGTCGGAATTTGAAAATGAAGAAAGTGTAGTGCCCATCTGCATCAGGGATTTTGAGGTGTGCTTCAGAATTTTTCCTGTGCCTTGTTCAGTGCGAGTTGAAAATCAGCAATCAGCTCTCTGAATATTTCCTTCACCGTGGTTATTTTTGTTGCCAGGTAAGCATTGCTGCCCGCAAAGGCATAACCGCTTTTCAAATTACCCTTGTAGGCATTGTACAAAGCAGTAATAATGCAATATGGACTATCGGATACTTTGCAGGTTTTAATGCAATGGAAGGGACATTTGATGGGCACTTTCAAGCCCATTTTTACCTTATCAATGAAACTGTTCTTCACTGCTCTGCCGGGCATGCCAACCGGACTCTCAATTATTTCCATGTCACTTTCTGCAGCGTCTATGTAAGCATGTTTGAATTCCATTGATGCATCGCATTCAACGGTGGTAACGAAGCGGGTGCCTATCTGAACTCCTTTGGCGCCTTTTTGCATTATATTATAAATATCCTCACCGGTATAAATACCGCCTGCGGCAATAACAGGAATTTCCTTTCCGTACTTTTCCTCATAGAAGCTGACTTCCTTCACGACCTCGGGAATAAGTTCCTCCAGAGAATAATTTGCATCTTCAAGATTGTCCTTTTTGAAACCCAGGTGACCGCCGGCTTTGGGGCCTTCCACCACAAAAGCATCCGGGAGGTAATTATGCGAGGTTTTCCACTTTTCACAAATGATTTTGGCTGCCCGTCCCGATGAAATAATAGGAACCAGTTTTGTCAAACTGTCGGGTTTCAGAAAAGAAGGTAGATTCATGGGCAATCCTGCTCCTGAAAAAATTATATCTACCTTTTCCGAGATTGCAGTCCTTACCAGATCGGCAAAATTTGTCATGGCTACCATTATGTTCACACCAATGACGCCAATGGTTTTCTCCCTGGCTTTTCGCAATTCAATTCTAAGGCCTTCCATGTTGGCTTCCAGGTAATCCAGTGCAGGATTACGATGCACCAGCCCAAGTCCTGCAGCCGAAATAACACCTACACCGCCCTGGTTGGCAACAGCCACAGCCAGTCCCGACATGGATATGCCTACGCCCATACCGCCCTGTATAACAGGTACAGGTATGCTTATTCCACCAATTCTCAATTGTTGCATAAAAGCTCTACCCCCATAATTATGATTTAATGATCGGCAAAGGTAGGCAAACAAATTAACAAAATGTGTTAATTTCAAACTTATGGTTGAGGACAGGCTTGCCTTCCCTGAGCCCTCGGGGTAGGCGAGCCCTTAGCTTAAGTACTGTTCTGTCGCATCTATTGAAGTAAAATCATTAATTTCTTAGTTTAGCGCAAAACTAAACTCGGCATTATGAATACCTTAGGTCATTGCTTTCCGAACCGAAGCGAAGCGTAGCTCAACGAGGTTAAATCAATTATACCTGGTGTTTCAAAAGATAAATTATTTTACCGGCCCAAGATACTTATCATACCATGAGAGTGTCTCTTTGATTAATTCTGTTCGTGGAACCAGATGGCCTGTTTTGTAAATTATTATTTTCTTATCTGCAGGAGGAGTACCAAGAAAATTAAACATAGGCATCTGAGAGGTCTCAACCGGGAAATACATGTCATATTCACCGTTTAACATCAATACAGGTTGCTTTACCCTGGTAACAAAATTTAGCGGATCGACTTCCGGAAAAGCTTTATACATGCCCATTCCCCCTACATGAAACACTAATGCTTTCAAACGTTTTTCAATAGCGGGGTAGAGACCACCCATTCTGCCCCCCCAGCTATATCCAAAGAATCCAATTTTATCCAACTCCATATCTTTTCTTGTTTCAAGGTAATCAATTGTACGACCAATGTCTTTCCGCCACATTATTACATGATCTTTATAAAACACTGTCTCTTCCGGATTGGAAGAATTTAATTCGTCTTTCCGTTCATGAGTTCCTTTTAAGATAGGATAAGCCAGTACCCGTCCGCTTTTGATTAAAAAATCGACTCTGTTTACATAATGGGGAGAGAAATTGTCCATCAGGATAGCGTTGGAACCGGGAAAAAACACAATAGCTTGGTAAGGAGGTTGAACATCTTTTGGGATAAAGAGGTAAACGATTAACTGTTCATTTGCATAACCTGCATCCATAATAACTTTTTCGGTCTTACACAGACCTGTATCAACCCTTGATATTACCTGTGCGTTTAAAGGAGATTTATCATATGCATATTGCCTAAGGAAAATATTAAAGGTATTATCATTGACAGGCTTCTCTTTACTATAATCCCTAAACTCTTCCAATAAAATGCCTGACAACGAGTTAAATGAAGTATCTCCAGGTAATTCTGCGATACATCGAAATCCGTTTGATGGTCCTCTGTCGATAGCAGGTTGAGAACCTGCTTCATTAAAGGAGTATGTTGGATCATTCCATCCTCCACCCAGGATATAGGCTTCTCCATTTACTCCATTTCCGTTATAACACCATTCCCTTACGTTACCCGCGAGATCATAAATTCCGTAAGAACTCATACCTTCCATACTTCCTACAGGAACTGTTGAAATTCCTCCATAGTTACTAAAGGGGATTATTTCTGGGCCTCTGTTGGTTTCAGTAATGATGCTCCAATGATATACGGTTTGTAGTTTCTTCCCTGCAAAAGCTGCATAGGCAGCCGCCTCATACCATGATACTCCTGCAACAGGATGGTTCTCTTCTCCCTGAGGATATGTGCCCACTTCCCAAGTGGCCGGTCCCTGTCTGCCTGTTTTATCGATAAAAATACTCATCGCAGATTCCCATGATATTTCTTCCCCTTCCAAGTATATTGGGAAATTCCAGTATTTCTTATCTGTATATCCGCCATCATCGACAAACTGTTTAAATTCCCTGTTGCTTACCTCAAATCGGTTAGCAAGAAATTCACCTACCTGCTTTCCTGAATACTTCTCAAGACCAATAATGTTCATTGGTGTGATCCGGGATGGAATCCGTACCATATTTTGAGGAATTGCATTGACAGTATCAAGTTTGTGGGGTTTATTTAGATCAAGAAAGTTGAAACTGGTAATAAAGATTGTCTGAAATCCTTCCTTCTCAATTTTGATTCTCAACATACCAATTGGGAATCTTAGATCTTTGAAAGGAGTCTCTGCGACTTCTCTCCATAAATCATGGGGTTTATTATAATCTTTCAAGTAAACCTTTGCTCCTTTTGGTTGAGTTTGTAATGAAATATTTTTAGAAACTTTTGGCCAAAGGTTGGTTAATAATGAATCATGGCGGATGTACTTCTGAGCTTCAGTTGCCAATTCAAAAGCTTGAAAAGGAGCAGTGAAATTATCTTCCACCATTCTTTGAATCTGAGGAATAAGTTCATACCTGGCATATTGACGTTTCTTTATGATATAGAATGTTTTAATGGTAGAAAAGCCCAGAATTATTAGGATTGTAACACCAGCAATGATCCGGATACTCCTGTTTGGTAGTTTTTTCTTTACTTTTTCACTTTTTGCAGGAGTGACTTTTGGTGTTGCTTTGATTTCTTTGTTTTGAACCAGTTCGTCAATAGCTAATTCTGGTTTATCAATGCTTCCCTTTACCTTAATTTTTTTTTCTAAAACCTGACCAGGAGAAAAAGGTGTCTTTATCCCTTCAATAGTATCCTTTATTGCCAGAGCTACTTTATTAATCTGATCACGATAATAAGTTCTGTTGAGATTGTCCTGCGGGTGATCCTCATTGGCTCGTAAAGGTCTGTTTACACCAGCTGATTTATAGATAAACTCAATACTACGCAGCACTCCTCCAAGCTCTTTTTCAAATAGTGTTTTATCTTCAGGATCAAGGTCATGAATCTTAACAGGCAATATCCTGCTTGCCACATTACCGTTGGGTAGCTTTATCTTCAATCCAAACTGATCCTGTGAGGCCTTTTCCACAAAAGCTTTAAACTCATGTTCCCAGGCAAATGAATTTGGATCGCAATAGGTGCGGGAAATTATCGGGATAAAGACAAGGCATTTGAGTTTCT
>CAZSJH010000258.1:0-4039 GCA_964607105.1 uncultured Rikenellaceae bacterium
CTGCACAACTAACAGCCACATCAAAGAAATCGGGATACCTGAGTATAGCATCAGTAGAAGCAAATCCACCGCCTGAACTTCCATATATTCCTACTTTATCTATGTCAATCCATTTATACCTTTCAGCCAGTTGTTTCATTCCTGTTATCTGGTCTGGTAGTCCATTATCCCCCATATTGCCATAATAAGTTTCATGGAAGGGTTTTGATCTCATTGGTGTTCCCATAGCATTTATTGCCACTACAATAAATCCCAGTTCAGCAATTGCCTGGTTATCTCCTCTTGAAGCATAGAAATCCATTGAGCGTACACTGCTTGACTGAGGACCTGGATAGATATAATTAATTATTGGATATTTCTTTGACTCATCAAAATTAGAAGGTTTAAACATCAGACCGTACAGGTCTGTCTCTCCATCCCGTGCTTTCACACTGAAAGGGACAGGTGGTACCCAGCCTTCAGCAAGCAAGTCAGAAATATCTGTTTTTTCCAACTCTATTGAGCTATCTTCTTCAATATTTTTAAGTATTGTCACTGGCGGATCCACCGGTGTTGAATAGCTGTCAACAAAATAAGTACCTCCGGGACTTATGCTTATATTATGAGTGGCACTGTCGGGTGTATGAAGCTTTAATCCGGATCCGTCAGCCTTAACGCTATAGAGATATTGGAAATATGGGTCACCCGGTTCACGCCCTGCACCTGTAAAATATATCCTCATATCCTCCTTATCAATATGAAGCACATCAAGCACTCTCCAGTCACCTTCCGTTATCTCATTCTTCAGTTCACCCGTTTCGAGGTCGTGCAGGTAGAGATGTCCCCAGTTACTTTTCTGCGAATACCATATGAACTCGTTTGTTTGGGGTAGAATGTGCCAGTTTATCATATTATGGCCCGACTCATAAAAGGTATCCTCCGTTTCCTCGAAAATATCCATCACTTCACCTGTATATGGATCAGCTACTCTGAATATTTCATTCTTGTGGTCCCTTGAAGTTGAAACGAAAGCCAGCAGGGAACCATCGGGGCTCCATTCAACATCAGCAAATTCTCCCCCTCCTATTGCTATGTGGTCCGTTATTGTAGACCTGTGCTGATCAGGTTCCATTTTCAATCTTACAACTTCCCTGTTATCAACATGAATAACCACCCTGTGTATCCTGAAGATAACGCTGTCTTCAGGGAGTGGGTATTTCCATATTTCCGGTTCCGGGTGACCAACATTTGTTGTTGCGAGGTACATTTCACCTACTCCCCTGCCATCATGCTGGAATGTTGCTATCATACGTGAATCGGGCGACCATAAAAGCACCGGTGATTCACGACGCGTCCAACCCGCATTGTTTGTTGCATATCCGAAATCCTTAACCCCGTCGCTTGTCAGTTGTATCTCCCTGCCCGTCTTCATGTCTTTTATCCACAGGTTATAATCCCTGATATAGGCTGCCCTTAACTTATCTGGTGACAGCACAGCATTCCTTACATCATAACTCTCACCATTCATCTTTATCAGTTCATTCTCAATAATGTCATAAGCATATTCCCGGCTATCAATGTTGAAATTTACAATAGCAAGGTCTTTAGTGAAAGTAAGGGATCTGAAGGGTAGTTCATTCGCTTTGAAATCTTCACCAAGTTCATCTGAAAGCAAACTAGCCAGTTCATCATGGTCAAAAGCATTTTTTCGTTCCATGGCAGCAGCATCGACAAGGATAAACTCACTGCCGCCGGGTATAGTGCTGGTATACCAGAAATGATTTTCATCTATCCACTGTGGTCTGACATCAGCATGGTATACAAACTGCGAGGTATGTGCAGAGAGCATTTTTTCAGCTCTCCTGTAATCCTCTTCTTTTAATGTTTTAACAGCCTTATTATTTACACAGCTTCCCGCCAGGATAATTACAATTCCTATAGTGATCAAAAAGGGTTTAAAGATATTTTTCATAATATTTGAAAATTTAATTTCAGGATTTAGTGTGTAAGTTAAGAATTATATAAATACTTAAGTATGTTAAATAAAATGTATATTTTGCATATATAAATTAATAATTAACACATGAACAGATTAACTGCTTTTATTATTGCGGGAATTACAGCCCTGGCATTCTCATGCGGAACAGGTGATAAACAGGGAAGTGAACTGGAGGTTGAAAACTACTTTTCAGTAGATAGTTCTGAGATAGCCGTAATAGCATATTACATGGCAAAGAATAATTATTCTCCTTCAGAAATACCTGTTGGAAAACTCACCCATATAATTTTTTCCTTCACAGATGTTATAGACAATAAAATGGCGTTCAGGAGACCCGAATCAGGAGATAGACTGAAAGAGCTAGTAATCCAGAAGCAGAGGAATCCCGGACTTAAAGTCATGGTGGCATGCGGTGGATGGGGAGGTTCAGGAGGATTCTCCGATATGGCCGCATCAGCAGATAAGCGGGAGGTATTCATTCAGAGTGTTATTGATTTTATCAATGATTATGAGATTGACGGCCTGGATATAGACTGGGAATATCCAGGTTTGCCCGGCATAGGTAATCCGTACCGCCCCGAAGACAAAGAGAATTTCACAGCACTCATGAAAGGTTTACGTGAAGCTATGGACGCAACGGGCAGAAAGCTTACCCTTACCTTTGCTGCAGCAGGATGGGATAAATATTTCGACAATATTGAAGCTGACGAAGTAATGAAATACGCTGATTATATGAATCTCATGACCTACGACTTTGTAGGTGATAATCAGCCATATACAGCCCATCATACAAACCTTGGCCTTATAACTCTTAATGATCTGAAAGGGACTGCTTACCTTGAATTTATTAATGACAGTATTATAAATAATGGGGAACCTGACTGGCAACCAAGATCTATAGAGAACATAATTAATTACTGCACCGGACTGGGAGTTGATCATAAACAACTGGTAATAGGTGCTGCTTTTTACGGTAAGTCATGGAAGGTTGAAACAACGGAGAATAACGGTCTTTTCCAGCCCACAAAGGGACCACAGACAGGAGGGCTTTCATATGCTGAAATAAGAGACAGCATGGAAAATAAAAATGGTTATACTGTTTATCGAGATGAAACGGCAAAAGCACCTTTCATTTTCAACATAAATGACAGCCTCTTTGTCACCTTTGATGACACTTTATCTGTAAAGCTGAAGGCCAGGTATGCCCTGGATAACAAGCTTGGCGGTATAATGTTCTGGGAACAGTCGCAGGATACCAGGGATGGGAATGGACTGCTGGATGCAATCTTTGAAGAGGTAGTTAATAGAAAGTAAACTATCAGAACAACTCTTTAGGGAATAAAACATCCTCCCCTTTCATTGCTCCGTGCAATCGGTAATAAACTTCGCCGTCATTTGACTCAAGAAAATAGCTCCACTGGTTAATCCCTGGATTATCTGAGTGTGCCCTTCTTATATAGAGTCGTTCATTTATATTTAATTTCAGCTCACCCTTTATATAAATTCCAATTTTACCATAATTGGATTCCATTGTGGTCTTGAGCCACACAACATCAGCATCAAGTAATCCTTCACCTTCAACACGTCGGTGATCAAGCAGGTTACCCACATACTTACGGGTAACCATAAGCTGGTCCTGCTGCATGCCAGGTTCACTTACAGAACAGGATGCCATTAATATAAAAAGCAAAGCAAGGTATTTTATCTTCATCCTTCTTTTTTATACAGAAGATTTCATACCAAAGTTAATAAATGCATTTAATTAAGCTACAGTTGGAATATTTTTTTTGTTGTTACTCAATGGATTTAGATCTCGATATCTTCAGGATCAATATCTTCTTTAGATGCCGGGTCCGGCGGAGTAGAGCTTATTACTCCATCCTTATCAACATAAGCGATCATATCATCAAGACTGCTTTTTTTGTCATTTTCTTTCCTGGCTAACCTCCGTTCTTCTTTTTCCTTTCTCTTCTTTGCCTTTTTGTTTCTTACATCTTTCTTTTTAAATGTTTCCTGCGATCTTCCCATAAGTATCCTCCATAAATTTATATTATATTTGCG
>CAZSJH010000259.1:0-4027 GCA_964607105.1 uncultured Rikenellaceae bacterium
TTCTCCACCACCATTATCTGAACCAGTATTGATAATAGAGAAAATTGATTCTGATGAACCATCTGCATTCGACCAGGAGTCAACGTATTCATTTCTTGATACAAGCTCATAGGGGCCATTGTCAATTATATCAATAGCAGTGCTATAAGCATTTACATTGTCTTCCATGTAAAGGTAAACACGGGCAAGAAGGGTCTTTGCGGCCCATGAATTTATCTTACCCAGTCTCTTTCCGTCGTATAGCAATGGTATAGCATCTGTAAGGTCCTTAATTACCTGGGAATAAACTTCAGCAACCGTCGACCTTGGAACCTTGGCATCCGTACTCAGAATTTCGGTTACAATTGGCACACCCAGAGATGCGCCATTGTCGTGTGAATACTGGCGTCCAAACTGCCTGCATAAATCGAAATGTGCCATTGCTCTAATTGCAAGAGCCTGTGCTTTAATATCAAATTTTTCTACATCCTCTTCAACTGTGGTTGTTTCAATATCCTCAATAAAGGCCAGCATCATATTGACATGCCTTATTATTTCGTACGGTTGCGCCCATGAACCAAAGTCCATATCTGTCTGAGCAGTATAATTATAAAGATATTCGTCATCAATTCTACCCCATTCGGCGGTCTGCATATCGTCTGCCCTGCAATCATTATCTGTAATTAAGTTTGCATTCAGGTAATTGTTGTCTTGAAGCAGGTTATATGCACCGTTTAATACTATCTGGGCGTCCGCAATAGTCTTAATATTATCAGGTGACTGTGAGTTACTTGGAAACTCATCCAGAAAACCCTCCGAACATGATTGTGCCAAAACAATAATGGCAATCATCGTTAGTCTGATTATATATTTCATTTTATCCATCTTTGTAATGTTTTAAATGTTATTTCTAAAACCCTATCTCAAGGCCAAAGGTCATGGTTTTGTTATTTGGCATCTCGAAATACATCAGGCCACTAGGTATCTGTTCCGGATCGCCTACATCCTGTGTACACCATGTGAGGTAATTTGTAGCCTGAACATAAAGTGTTATTTTGTTAAGCTTTATTTTCCTCACAACATTTTCAGGTAGATTATATGATAGTGTAATATCCTTTAATCTGAGATAGTCGTTATCCAGCAAGAACCTGCTTGTTTCTACATATGAGTCATTATTTCCACCCCATATCCTCTGTGGATGCATGGCAATATCTCCCGGTTTTTGCCATCTGTCAAGCTGGCTAACCGGTACTGCATATTTAACATAGTTCCCATCATTCCAGGATTTGTATCCGGAAGCATAAAATAACTTACCTCCAACAGAGAAATTGAAAAGGAATGACAGGTTAAATCCTTTATAAGATAATTCATTGCCAAAACTTCCGAAAAAATCAGGATCTGCCTTACCGACAATTGCCCTATCGCTTTCTCCAACAACTCCGGTTACTTCGTCTGTAATATTCTCATTATCATCAACAATATACCATTGAGGAGCACCATTTGCAGGATTCACACCAGCCCATGGCCGCAAATAGAAGGAATAATAGGGTTGACCCTCTCTTCTCATATATATATCATCAATAATATCTTCATTATTATTCAGTTTTACAATCTTGTTTTTAATAGTTGTAAAGGTGAAGGATGAAGTCCAGGTAAAATCACCACTGGAAATATTTTTAGTTCTTAGTTCGAGCTCCAGTCCTTTATTTTCCATCTCACCAATATTAACCCAGGTACTCCCGGCACCAATGGTTGGAGCAAGCGGAAGACTCATGAGAAGATTTGTTGTATACCTTGAGAAATATTCAACTGTTGCACTGATATTCCTTAAAACTGTAAAGTCCAGACCTATATTGAAGACGGCATTTTGTTCCCAGGTAAGTTCAGAATTGGCTATTGAACTTTCATTTGCTGCTACCTGTCCGTCATATGTACCTGAATATGAATACAATGCCAGGTGGTCATAATCACCCGGGGGTAGGGTCCCGTTGGTTCCGTAAGAAACCCTTAGTTTAAGGTCGTCAACGAAATCAATGTTTTGCATAAAGCCCTCACTGCTTATTCTCCAGGAACCGGATACCGACCAGAAATTTGCCCACCTTTCGTCTTTTCCAAGCCTGGAACTTCCATCACGTCGTGCACTTGCCGATACGTAATACTTGTTCATGTAATCATAATTTAATCTTGATAGGAATGAGAGCATTGATGATCCTTCATCATACCCGTATGCATAAACCGGTATTGCAGTCGCACCCAGGCTGCGCAGAGTTTCATTCGGAAGCTTATTTCCTTCGACACTGTATCTCTTAGAATCCCCGCTTCGCGATTCCAGGCCTGCAATAAAGTTGAAATGGTGAAGATCATTAAAGGTTTTATCAAATGTAAGCAGGTTTGAAGAGGTTATTATAATTCTTTTCCTGTTGGTTAAATAAACGTACCCCTGTTCATCGTCACCCGACCGGGAAAGAGGCGATGCATAACGCTTATCATCATTATTTATCCAGTCAAGACTATTTGTTGACCTGAGGGTCAGGAAATCGGTAGGTCTTATTTCAATGAAGCCGGTATTCATGCTCCTGAATATTTTTGCACTTGTCTCATTCAGATCACGCTCCATTACCACATTATAATAACCGCTCTGTAATTCAGGCCTGTAGCTTCCATCAGGAAGGTATGGGCCTTCAGTCGGGAAACAGTTCCTTGCATAATTATAGAATGGGTCATAATAACGTGTACCTCCATCAACAATTTCCTGATCGGCAAATGAATTAAGCATATTAATACCAACTGTTACAATTTTACTGGCAGTATGAGTAATGTTAATTCTTCCTGAGTACCTTTTCATACTTGATTTGTAGGCGACACCTTCCTGGTCGAGGTAACTCCCAGAGATATAGAACTGTGTTTTTTCAGTTCCTCCTGTGGCCGATAGTTCAATGTTCTTTGTTTTGCCTGTCCTGAATAAATGTTCACGCCAGTCCGTGAATCCTTCCTCCGGTTCGACCCATCCCATGTCGATCATCTCCTGGTCAATGTCAAAGCCCGGAGGCGCATTGCCGGTGGCTACATAATTTTCCATTGACTCACGGTGTAGCATTAAGAAATCTTCTCCTGAAACAGTCTGGTAATTATCAACTGCCCAGTCGGAGAATCCATAAACTGACTTGAGGCTGTATTTAGTCACTCCCTGCTTGCCCTGCTTGGTCGTTATCAGGATAACACCGTTAGCAGCTAATGATCCATACAGTGTTGCTGCAGCAGCATCCTTCAGAATAGTAATACTTTCGATATCACCTGCAGGGATTGTTGACATAACATTTCCCGTCGGAAGCCCTCCGGCTGAATTATTCATGGATCCTGAAGTAACCGGTACTCCGTCAATAACATAGAGGGGTTCTTTTGAAGCGGAAAATGAGCCGATCCCCCTGATGCGTATTTCAGTTCCGGATCCGGGCTGACCGGTCATATTAGAAACCTGTACTCCTGCAGTAGTTCCGGCAAGAGCCTTCTCAAAAGAAGTAACCGGAATCTTGGCAATTTTTTCTGCATCCACAACATTGGCAGAACCCGTAAACGTCCCTTTTTTGGCTGTACCATAGGCAACAACTATAACATCATCTATAGCCTGTGTAGATTCAATCATACTTAAACTGATTTCTCGTTGGTCACCAACCTGTATCTCCTGCGGTTCGTAGCCAATGAATGAGAAAACGAGGATGGCATCACTGCCTGGGACCTGTAATGAGTAGCTCCCGTTAACATCGGTTGCTGTGCCAACCGAGCTGCCTTTGATCTGGACTGTTACACCCGGCAAAGGCTCGCCGGCATTGTCTGTTATTGTTCCGGTCACCCGGAATTCCTGCGCATTAAGCCAATGAAGACCAATGCACATTAAAAAACTTAATAAAAGTATCTTTTTTTTCATTGAAAATAGATTTTAGAGAATCATAGGTTAATCTTAATTTTTATTTCATAAGAATCTCAAAAGACTCTTGCTGAAGATGCCCGTATTAATCAGGTAAGGGCATAATTTTTTTTCATAGGCATT
>CAZSJH010000260.1:0-4015 GCA_964607105.1 uncultured Rikenellaceae bacterium
AGAACGTTGGAGTCTGGCTTGACAAAGAGAAAGCCTATGTTATTTCCGTGAATGGAGGTAAACACCATATCGAGAAGGTTGAATCAAATGTTGAATCACGGGTTCGTTACGAAGGTGAAAAAAAGTCGTATTCCAGGATCGGTGGCACATTTTTCAATCCCTCGAAGAAAAAGACAAAGAGGGAAAAGCATCAGCTTAATCATTTCCTTGTTGATCTGTCAGGAAAATTGTCAAGTGCTGAGAATATTCTAATTTTCGGCCCCGCTGACGTAAAAAAAGAGCTAAGGAAAGTATTAATAAAACGAAAGGATAAACCGGCAATCCATGTGGAGTCTGCTGAACAAATGACAGAGAATCAGATGGTTGCCAGAGTGAAAGATCATTTCAGGTAAGACCGTATCAATCAACTATTGAGTCATAAACACTTTGCAGTATCCCGGTACGGATATTCATATCATACAACAGGTTGTTTTCTCGTGTTGGGTAAACCCGGTTTGAAAGGAAGACATAGCTCAGTTCGTATTCAGGGTCAACCCAGACAAATGTACCTGTGAAGCCTGAATGTCCGAAACTTGATGGTGAAGCTCCGGGGCAGGGATAATCATCAGCGGTACCGTCATTTTCATCAACCAGCGGTTTGTCAAAACCAAGTCCGCGCCTGTTTTCGTTTTCAGGATACTGGTAACTCGTATACTCTTTTATTATGTTTTTATCAATTATTTGCTGTCCGCCATATTTGCCTCCCCTGCGATACATTTCCATCAGTTTAATAAGGTCGTTGCCAGTGGCGAAAAGACCGGCATTCCCTGAGAATCCTCCCATTATGGCAGCTCCTTCATCATGGACATAACCATGTAAGAGCTGTTTTCTGAATAGTGTGTCAAGCTCGGTGGGTACTATATTCGTTTCATGATAAAACCTGAAAGGATTGAACACAATATCATAGGCCCCCAGCATGTGATATATGTTCCTGTACAGGAAATCTTCATACTGCTCACCACTCTGTTCCTCAATAATTGAAGGGATTAAAAAGAATACAAGCCCTGAATAAACATACTCTTTTTCACCCATGGGCGAACGTTTTATAGCTCTTTTTATCTTATTGAAATATTTATGATGTACATAAAGCCCATTAGCTACCGCGCCGGGATAGCGTTCCGACTGGACTCTTTTTATTGTCCACCACTTGTAAGTATCATTGTTACGAAGGGTATTTTTCCAGTATGGGATCCATGGATAAAGACCTGCCTGGTGTGCAAGTATTTCGCGGAAAATAAGGTCTTTCTTGTCTGAACACTTCATCTCGGGAACATATTCCACCAGCCTGTCATCGGGTGAGAACAGTCCAGCCCCGTCAAGTTTCATAAGCCCAGTGGTTGAAGCAGCTACCTTGGTTACGGAGGCCAGATCATAAAGGTCATTTTCCTGCACCTCTATTCTCGACTGGTATGTATGAGATCCGTAGCATTTATGAAAGAAAACCATACCCTTCCTGGCAAGTATCACCTCGCATCCGGGATAGGCACCTGCTTCCAGTCCTGATTTCGCAAGAGAATCTATTTTTTTCTCAATTATCTCTGAGCGTATACCAACATCTTCCGGATATCCATACTGAAGTCTTATGTCCCCAGGTGTAAGTATACCGAACCCCTGCCTGTATTTCTGGTTTATGGTTACAGGCAGTTTACCATGTCCGCTGATTCCTCCGAAAATAAGCTGTGCCGAAAGTTCCTCGGTGAAGATATTTTCCTGGTAAGTAAGTATTAATCCTTTTGCATCCTGTAATCCCTGAAGTTGTTCAATGGCGTAAGGATTGCCGAAGTATACGGCCAGAAGGTTTACTCTGTCACTCAGTTTTTCAATGAATTTATTCTCTTTGTCGCTGATGCCGAAATTCCTGAAAGGCCGCTGGTCTGTATCAAATATTCCTGCAATAACAAGATTATATTCTTCCAGCTCTTTCAATAGGCTGTCACCGCTTTCTGTTTCTTCAGTCCAGAAAAAATTATCTGTCCGGGTATATTTCTCAGCCATTGATTGAAAAGCAGTTTTGTTGCTGCTGTTAACTGCAAGACATGCTATCTTTGTTTTGTCAAGGTTCTTAACCGGAATGAGGTTATTTTCGTTATTTAAGACTGTTAATGCATTTGCATAAAGTTTTCTGATAAATGCACTGTTGGCATTATGATTGGATTTTTCCACTACTATTTCACCGTCGGGCTTATCTGTATTCAAACCCGACCAGTATTTGAATGCAAGAATCTTCCTTGTTGTATGCTCAATTTGCTTATACGTAATTTTTCCCTGGTCATAATAATCCTTTATTGAACTTATTGCCAGGCGCGCATCCCTTACGTATTCAATAATATCGTTACCTGCTTCATATGCAAGGGCTTCAGCTTCGCCCGGATCAAAGTAATCAGTCAAACCTTTCATATTCATTGCATCTGTTAAAATCAGCCCCTTGAATCCCAGCTCATCCTGGAGTAAACCTGTCATTACAGGTTTTGACAGGGTGGATGGGAGATTGGAGCTTGTATCAAGGGCTGGTATATTTAAATGAGCAGACATTATAGCCCCTATTCCTCCTTTAATAGCAGCTCTGAAAGGATAGAGCTCGAGAGAGTCAAACCTTTCCCTGCTGTGGTTTATCACCGGGAGGTCATAATGTGAATCAGTACTGGTATCGCCATGCCCCGGAAAATGTTTGGCTGTTGCAAGTATGCCATTATCCTGCATACCCCTGAAATACATTCTTACCTTATCCGCTACCATCTGCCTGTCTTCACCAAATGATCTGTAATTAATTACGGGGTTGGCAGGATTATTATTAATATCTGCTACCGGTGCAAGATTTATAGTCAGGCCAAGAAGCTTAAATTCCACTGCAACCTTTTTCCCCATTTCATAGATGAGTGAATCGTTATTTATGGCACCCAGGGTCATCTGGTAAGGATAATCCTGCATATGATCCAGCCTCATACCTGCTCCCCATTCACCATCCAGTGCTACCGCTAGTGGTACACGGGATATTGACTGGTAATGATTAATAAGTTCAACCTGTTTGGATGGCGTACCCTGGAAGAAGACCAGTCCACCTATGCCATGCTCCCTTATTGACCTGTCTATTTCAGTGTAATGCCCTATATCCCTGTCAGACCAGGTTGCAAGAAAAATGCTCTGTGCAATTTTTTCTTCAATACTCATTGATGAAAGTACCGAATCAACCCAGGGATGGTCATAATAACGCATGAATTCAGGCGCTTGTGAGGCTGAATCAAGAGAAAGAATAAACAGGCTCAGGCTTAATAAGTTAATTAACAGATGTTTACGCATCATATTTTTTTGTATTTTAAACTTAAAAATAATAAAAATTATATGTCGATTCCATTGTACGGCTTATAAGGTTTAAATTATTATTTTAGTGGGTGTAAAAAAATAAATGACCTAAAGCAGAGATATGACTAAACAACGTTTACTTTCACTGGACATTTACAGAGGGTTAACCATAGTCTTTATGATTATAGTTAATACGCCCGGGAGCTGGCAATATGTATATGCGCCCTTAAGGCATTCAGAATGGCATGGCTGCACACCTACAGACCTTGTATTCCCATCCTTCCTTTTTATTGTTGGTGTTTCGATGTGGTTCTCAATGAAGAAATACGGGCATAACCTTAACTACAGGACAGCAATAATTTTTGCTGCTGGCCTCTTTCTTAACTGGTTTCCCTTTGCAGGGAAAGAAATTTCCGGTTTAAGGATAATGGGTGTACTTCAGCGTATTGCCCTTGCTTATGGTTTTGGTGCTCTTATATGCCTCATATTCAGAAAAAAATACCTGTGGGTGGTATCGGCTGTTATACTGCTTGGTTACTGGGCTTTATTATATTTCGCCGGTGGTAATGAACCCTATAGCCTGGAAGGGAACGTGGCTTTGAGATTTGACAGGCTTATATTCGGTGAAAATCATCTTTACCATGGTTTTGGGATACCTTTCGACCCGGAAGGATTG
>CAZSJH010000261.1:0-3991 GCA_964607105.1 uncultured Rikenellaceae bacterium
TCTTTCAGATCACCATAGAAAGTTACGCGGTGCCAGCCCCACCTGTCCCACATGGTGAATAGCTTTTCGATATCACCCACCGGTTCAGCGCATAGCTTTGTGCGGCAGGCCCGGTCATCAGGATCGTTATCGACAGTAACTGCCTGGTGCAGGATAATCTCTTTTCTTTCAGGACTGATCTTCATGCTTGTGGTCATATAATTTACAGGCAGAATAGAACGCACTGCCGCTCCCTGCCTGTCTTCAGAATGGGTCATTATGGAGAATGGGTTCTCTGATCCACCAGGACCGAAGACTTTATTTGATGCAACGCAGTGAGCATAAATTATCTGCCTTTTGGCTGTATCAATTACAGGGTCGGATATATAACCAGGCCTGCCTCCTGTCATATTGTTGAATGCCACCATGGTGGCGGTTGAATGGATATCACATTCACAGGCACCCACAAGGCCTTCGTTATTCATCTCATGGAATCCCAGGCAGGGATATGCATGAATATGCCCCCCATAAAAGCCACCAAGGCAATTAATTGTGATGGCATTGGCATCATACTGTTTCATTACCTGCTTCATCCCAAGGTACATGGCTGCAGAATTCTCCAGTTCTTCAAAGGGTACTTCTATAACATCGGTGGCTTTCTGCTGCCAGAGTTCAGCTATATGATGTGCTTCATCCTTATCTGCTGCTTTCCATGCCTCATTGACCACGGCAAAAGAGACATATTCCATCGGTATATTCATAAGCGGATCAGCAGGGCGCGAATTTTCATCAAGCACCGCCAGTATGCGGGATGATTTCATGCGTTTAACACACTCCCCGGGGGAAAGGGTCGTGAGTTCATCGGGAAATAATTTCCTGTCTGCTGCTGCAGGGGTTCTCTCCTGTCGTACCTTTGCTATTGCCTCAACAAATTCGCTGACCTCACCCCCTTTACGAATAATATTAAATTGCTTAACAGCGAGCACAAGGTCATTTATATCAGATGATGCCACAAAACCCACGTTGGGCGTATTATCTCTGAGGAACCCGGCTGTATAAACAAGGAAGCCTCCGCTTCCGGCATATTTATAATCAACATACAGTACGGGTTTAGCCGAGTTAATGAAAGTCTGTACAACCCTGTTCCAGCAGTTCAACTGGAACACTATATAGCCTCCTGTATTTTGTTCACTATCCAGCTTCAATATATTTTCAGCAGCCTCCGGACCGGATGCGACCGAATGAACAAACTCAAATTCCGGACAACTTTCCGCCAGCACCCTGTTAAAATGCTCTATCACCGGGGCAAAGTCAAAACCTATATTAGGCCAGTCGGGTCCGGGCTGTACAATATCGGTTACCGAATATATGATATGAACGCGCATTTTCTGGCGTGGCTTACACGAGTTAAGGCTCATCATGGGCATGGCCGCCATACAGGCAGAGCATGCTGCACAAGAATTTATGAAACGTCGTCGTGTGATTGTACCTGAAGAAGGGATAAGTAAAGCTTTTTTCATTGTAGGATTTTTTACCGGGTGTAATGAAAGATACAGCAAATTATAAAAATTTGGTATTTAAATCAAGTAGATGAATTAAATGGGGCCTCATCCCCGGGTGATCCCCGGGCTATTACTATCTACTACCTACAGTGGTATAATAAGGAACAGTGTGAATGGGAAAAGGAAGTGGATAAGAATTAAGGGTTTTTACTATTTTTACATAATTATGACTCAGAACCATTCTCCTTTTATGAAAAGATTATTATTTATACCAATTTTTATTGTCCTGGTATTACTCATTGCTTCATGCACCAGAGAAGAACCGGATCTGACAACTCCCAATATTGTGATCATATTTTGTGATGATCTTGGCTACGGTGACCTGGGGAGTTATGGTGCCAAAGGATATGAAACACCAAACCTGGACAAGCTGGCCTCACAGGGTATGCGTTTAACTGATTTTCTTTCAGCCCACGGCGCATGTTCAGCATCCAGAACGGCCTTGCTGACAGGGTGTTATGCAAACCGTTTGAATATGCCACAGGTTTTTGGCCCGAATTCAAAGACAGGCATCAACCCCGGTGAGATGACCATAGCTGAATTACTAAAACAGAAAGCTTATGCCACGGGCATATTCGGCAAATGGCACCTTGGTGATCTGAAGCCTTTTCTGCCTCTCCAGCACGGTTTTGATGAATACCTGGGAATACCGTATTCAAATGACATGTGGCCTGTTGATTATGACGGTGGTCCCGTCACCGAGGAGTCTGTAAACCCGGGCAAGGCCAGTTACCCTCCATTACCGCTTGTAGAGGATAATGAAGTTAAAGAATATCTTGAGGGGCTGGAAGACCAGGACAGGCTGACTACGAGGTACACCGAAAGAGCCGTAAGCTTTATTGAGAATCATAAGGAGGCACCCTTCTTCCTTTATGTTCCCCACTCGATGCCTCATGTTCCCCTGGGTGTATCGGATAAATTCAGGGGCAAAAGTGTTCAGGGTATGTTCGGAGATGTCATAATGGAAATAGACTGGTCGGTTGGACAGATAATGAAAGCTCTCGCTGAAAACGGCCTGGTTGAAAATACGCTTGTAATATTCACCAGCGACAATGGTCCCTGGCTGAATTACGGCAATCATGCGGGATCAACAGGAGGCCTTAAGGAAGGCAAGGGAACAAGCATGGAGGGAGGAGTACGTGAACCCTGTATCATACGCTGGCCGGCATTAATACAAGCGGGGCAGATCTCGAACAAACTAGCTTCAACCATAGACATTCTGCCTACCATAGCTGATATTACGGGGACACAACTGCCCGATCATAAGATTGACGGTGTGAGCATTCTGCCGCTTCTGAAGGGTGATAAAGATGCTGAACCACGAAAATCATTCTACTATTATTATCACAGCAATAACCTTGAAGCCGTCCGTATGGGCCGGTGGAAGCTGGTGTTTCCCCACGATCATCGTTCCTATGAAAATGTATTGCCCGGTAACGATGGTTTTCCTGGTCCATATTCTCAGGGCAGGGCTGAATATGCACTTTATGACCTGCGCAGGGATCCCGGTGAAAGGTATGATGTGAAGGAACAGTATCCCGATGTGCTTGCAGAGATGGAAGAGCTGGCTGAAAAAGCACGGACTGATATCGGGGATGAACTGACAGGAAGGAAAGGCAAAAACAGAAGAGCAAGGGGGAGTATTAATGATTAATTATGAACCGAGCAATGTGAATCGTTAATAATATAAAACAGAATATAAATGAGTGGAAATAATGATCCCGGCAAAGAAGAAAAAAAGAGAATAGTAAATATCTCTATCGACCTTATATTAAAACTAGGAGGATTGTTCCTTGTAGTATTCCTGTGCTATAGGATAGTACAACCATTCATAAACATACTTTTATGGTCTCTTATTATGGCTATTGTATTGTTTCCCCTGCTTGAATTACTCAACAGGTATTTCGGGGGAAGGAAGAAGTTGGCAGCTTTACTGATTACACTGGTCAGCCTGTCGGTGCTGGTTTTGCCCAGCATATGGCTTGTCAACCAGATTGTTGATGGGGTAAAGTATATTGCTGATATGATCCCGGAGGGTGAGCTATATGTCCCGCCACCCAGTGATGCCGTGGCCAACTGGCCACTGATAGGACAATGGCTGTATGACAAATGGATGCAGGCATCAGTGAATCTTGGTGAGTCAATAAAAGGCTTTATGCCCCAGATCAGCAATTTCTTAGAAAAATTACTAGGGGCCATTGCCAATACTGGCATTGGCATATTACAGTTCGCTCTCTCGATCATCCTGGCGGGTATTTTCCTGGTCTATTTCAAGAATGCCTCACGACTAGGGAAGGTTATATTTGAGAAAGTGGCTGGTGACAGGGGTGAAGATTTTCTTAATGTATCGCTTACCACAATACGGAATGTGGCCACAGGTGTTCTTGGTGTTGCGATAATACAAACCACCCTTATGGGCCTTGGATTGATACTGGCAGACATCCCTCTCG
>CAZSJH010000262.1:0-3965 GCA_964607105.1 uncultured Rikenellaceae bacterium
CTGGAAAAACATGGAGTGGATTTTGGATATAATATTAACGCTTACACTGCTTTTAATGAGACTGTCTATAATTTAAGTGATGTACCTGTAGACCATCCTGGTCTGCTCGACACCTGCCTGCTGGTACTGAGTGACTGGTCGAATTACCTTTTACTTACTGATGAAGAGATTGATGCTGAAAGAGGAGTAATTACCGAAGAATGGCGAACACGCCGCACAGCCCAGTTCAGGATGAACTGGCAATTCCTGCCGGTACTGCTTGAAGGTTCAAAATACGCCCTTAGGGATATCATTGGAGACCTCGATGTAATACAGAATTTTAAATACAATACCCTGCGCGATTTTTACCATAAATGGTACAGAACTGATCTGCAGGCAATAGCTGTTGTGGGTGATTTTGATCCTGATCTTATGGAAGAAAAAATAGTCGATTTATTCTCAAAGATTCCTGCCGTGGATAATCCACCAGACAGGCCATTTTTTGAAGTCCCCGAACATGATAGCACCCGCTATGTGCTGGCAACAGACAGAGAAGCGGCACAACATGCAGTCGACCTTTATATTAAACAGAAGGCAATTAGCCCGGAAGATAAAAACCTGGATTACCTCAGGGAACAATATATCAGAACCCTATTTAATTCAATGATGTCTCAAAGAATAGATGAACTGCTACAGAAAGGTGTTCCACCCTTTATAATGGGCTCGGTGAGCTATAGCAGCTTCGTCCGGGGATATGATGTTTTTAGCATAGGTGCAAGCTTCAGGCATGGAGAAGGTGAAAAAGCTTTCAGGTCAATATATACCGAAGCCGAAAGAGTTAAAAGACATGGCTTCACAGCCGGGGAACTGGAAAGGGCAAAATCAGATATGTTATCCGACTGGGAAAATTATTACAGGGAAAGGGATAAAATCAATAATGATTCACGTGCCGGGAGTATCCAGCAGCATTTCCTGATTAATGAACCACTGCCCTCGGTGGAGTATGAATATCAGAAAGTGAAGGAAATAGTACCGGATATTTCACTTGAAGAAGTATCATCAAGGGCAAAAAAATGGATAAGCGATAAGAACAGGGTTCTCTTTGTCCAGGGACCTGAGGAAGAAGATATTGAATATCTTACAAGAAAAAAAGCACTTGAGATCATCCGTGATGTTGAAAATTCGGATGTTGATGCTTATAATGACATGACATCCACAGAATCACTGATAAATGAAGTGCTCCCTGGTAGCCCTGTGTCTGATACAAAGCAGCTGCTTGCGTTTGGTGCAGTGGAATGGACCCTGGGTAATGGTGCAAAAGTGATCTACAGGAAGGCAGATCATGAAAAGGATAATGTATCCGTGAATGCATTCTCCTTCGGTGGGACCTCACTGGTTGAAGACAGTTTTATTCCGGAAGCATCATTACTCTCAACTCTTGCCTTAACTTATGGCGCCGGTGAATATGACAATATAACCCTCCAGAAAATGCTCTCGGGTAAAAAAGCATCATTATCTGTGAGCCTGAGCGAAGTGACCGAAAACATCAGCGGTACTGCAACACCTAAAGATTTCGAAACACTGATGCAGCTTCTGTACCTCCGGTTTGAAGAGCCAAGATTCGACCGGGAAGCACATGATGCCCTTACGGCAAGGTTTAAAGCACTGCTTGAAACAATGAATAACAACCCGCAAAAAATCATACAGGACTCCCTTACACTTATCATGACAGGCTATCACCCCAGAGCAAGGATACTGGATGAAAACTATATTGATGATATTGAATTCGAAAAGATAAAGGAGCTATATCAGGAAAGATTCAGGGATGCCGATGATTATATATTCTTCATCGTGGGCAATGTGGGTGAGGATACGGCTAAAATAATGGCAGAAAAATATATCGGTTCCCTGTCAAGCCTGCCAGGCTCTGAACAATATATCGACAGGGGTATAAGGCAACCTGAAGGGAAGATTGAAAAAATAATTGAGATGCCTCTTACAGTCCCTAAAGCGACCATCGTGATAAGTTATGCCAAAGATATGGAATTCAACCCGTATAACAGGCAGGCAGCAAGGGTGGTCAACGGCATCCTCGATATTATATATAATGAGAAGATACGTGAAGAGGAAGGAGGAACATACGGTGTGTCAGCATCCGTCACTCTGCAGCAATTCCCCGTTCAGAAAGCAAATGCATTAATCTCATTTGACTGTGATCCTGAAAGGGCAACCGATCTTAAATCAATAGTTTATAGTGAGATAAATAATTTAATTGAAGAGGGACCAGGGCAGGAATATCTCGATAAGGCCGTTAGTAATATCCTGAAAAAAAGGGAAGAATCGAAGCAACATAATTCATATTGGATGTCAACGCTCTATACCTTTTATATGAGTGGCATAGACTATAATGACCCTGCCAATTACGAGGATATCCTGAAAGGATTCACCGTTCAGGATATAAGGGAAGCTGCTGCTGCATTGTTCGAAAATGCGGATGTTGTGGATATTATTTTCACACCTGAAGAAAATTAAAATAATTAAGATAAAAGACAAAAGTAAAAAGACAAAAGTTAATAGTTCAGATATTTCTTCAATACTTTTATCTTTTTACTTTTGTCTTTTGTCTTTTATCTCAAACCCACCCGTAATCTCTTTCACCTTCTCAAAAAACGCCTTTTTTCTTTCTGAGTTAATACTCCAGTCAACTGGTATGCTCTGGAATCCTTCCTCAAATGCTTCACCTTCCCTGCGGTAATCAAAAAACCCCCAGGAAGCATATGATTCAATTGCAGCCTTCATGTTATAATCTTCGAGGTCAAAACCATAATGATCATCCTCATTAAACACAACAGGCTGGGCATTGTATTCAGGCAATACCTTTACACGCCTGACCATCTCCCTGATTTCGCCGGGATCATCAACACCGTTCCCGTGAAGGAAAATTACATCGGCTGCTTTCATAACATTCACATCCGGTAATTTGCCTCCACAGTAACTTACTCCTGCCGGGTAGTTATATCCATTGTATATCCGTTGCTTTACCCTTAATATCAGTTCGTCTATCCTTTCAGGCTGCAATATCTCATGGTCATATTCTACGTCGCATTCATTACTTATCTCAATAATCACGTTCCTGAATCCTGACTCATTTAGCCAGTCTAGTGTATTATCAACTGCGTTTAACACCGCCTGCTCATTGACCAGCTCCTGGTCCTGGCCGAAATAAAACAATCCAAGGATCACCGTCATGCCAAGGTCATCCGATTTCTTGAGTACTCTGTACAGGCGGGTAAAATATTCCTTTTTAAGTGAACCATCAGCATTAAATGCAGTGTTCACCCAGCCATCATTCCCATAACCTGTCGGGCTGCCTCCCTGAAGGTTAAGGGTAAAGGCAAGCAGTCCATAACTGTGCCATTCCTCCATTGCCCGGATAAATTCATTGGTGTTCCTGTCAGGATCCCATTTGCCTGTGTCGGGGTATTTCCACAACCTGGCTGTTTGTTCATTACTGTCATCAAAAATACCCTGCACCATTCTTGAATTCAACAACAGTCCTTCAATACTGTTACCATTCCATTCCTTACCCCTGTAAGTGGGTGAACCATTTATATAGAACTTATTACCCCTTACTTCTACCCTGGTTTTAATATTTTCCCTGTCACAGGATACAGCCGGTATTATAAGTAATGCTGCAATAAAGACTATTTTTATTTTACTCCAGTTTCCCATTTAGCTCTTCTTTTATCCCTGGCCATTTATCAATTTTTATTTTGGGACCAATAACCTGAATTACGTTTGATGCCAGCAAGGTGCCAAAAAAGCCACATTTATCCAGCGGAACATTATTGGCCAGCCCGTAGAGGAAACCTGCAGCATAAAGGTCACCTGCCCCTGTTGTATCTATACAATCAACATCCATTGCATTAATTTTTATCATTTCAGTACCATTGTGTATCAATGATCCCCTTGCTCCTGTTTTAACT
>CAZSJH010000263.1:0-3957 GCA_964607105.1 uncultured Rikenellaceae bacterium
ACCTTGAAGATTATTGATTTTTACTTTCACAACACCTTTAGAGTAGTAAATGCTATAAAGATCAGGCCCGGGAAAATTATCCGGAATATCCGTTATGCTGTTTGATAAATTGAGAAAGAACCTGTTTTGATATTCCCCAACACTAAGAGAAACCTTATATTCCTGATTATTGAGCAGGTCTTGTTCTGTACCAATCACATTATCAATAAGTGAAATTCTCATTTCCGAAAAAGTTCCCTCAATATCATGAATCCTGAAAATAACATCACCTGCTTGATTAATTTTTAAGCCAAGTGGGATAATATAAGTAGTGTCTGTAGCATAAGGACAAGCTTTGATTGAGATTTTTCTACCGGAAGGTGTTACGACATACACATTAGGAACACAAAGGTCAGTATTCATGAGCTTAAGGGCATCCAGTTGTCCATCAAATTCATTAGTTGCTTTTTGGTCGAAATAAACAACACAATAATCGGGGGAACTCAGGTTATTCGAAAAACTTGCTGTAAACCTAAGAAGCGATATACTCTGTTCGCCTTTAATGAAGGGGTGAGATTGATTTGTTACCCTGACACTATTATTCATGGCCAGCTGAGCTGTCACAGGCCATACACCATCAGATACATGAACAAAAAAACCCTGCATTGATGGAATTAAGTTTGTAGCCAGACCATCGCTTGAAACGCCATTTAAATAAGTGCTGTAAGTACCTCCATACTGATCGGTGTTACTGGCCTTAAAGTAATAAATGGTGCTATCTATGCTAGTTCTTGTCCATCCAGATAAAGCATCCCAGTCGATTGGAGAGGGGTATGGATTCCCGACAAGGTTGAATCCTTTAGTATATGTATTATTGTGATTATAAAGAGTCATGGACAGACTCCCGTTGTTAACAATACCTGTAACATCGATTGTATTTGGAGTGGCTATTGCACCAAAATTAACTGCATAACCTTCAAGTGGAATAAGGGGGTTAGTGGTCGGAGTGTGGTAACTGACCCATCCGGATGAAGTACGGCTTTCATCATACCTGTAAAAAGTATAATAGCCAAGTGTTATATCATCAGCAAAATCGTTGACAGTAGCTGCCTGGAATGGAGAGCTGAAATATTTATAACCGAATCCTGAAGGAAGATAACGTTGCATTGTGATATTCCCTGTTATACTTCCCGTACCGGAACCATCTATAAGTCCTGTTTGAGTATCTGTAGATACAAGTGTTAGATTTCCGTCCGATGAGAGGTCTCCGTTTTGTGCCTTAACAATACCAGTAACATTAAGTGGTCCCTGTATTGTGACTCCGGCGGGATTATTGATAATCAAATCCATAATAGTGTTGCCATTAAAAACATCAGCCCCTATAACCTGAGCTGCAGACCCATTCATTTCAACAATACCCGCATTAGTGGTAAATGTTCCGTTATTGGTAATTGTACCTGATATCTGAATTGAATTTCCGGTGACAGTCAAAGAAGAACCAATATCTATAACTAAATTATTAACTGCAGCAGCTGCACCACCACCAAGAACAGGTTTGTTCGCTATATTTGGTATTTGAACATTTGTTGTCAGATCAGGTATAAATCCACAAGTCCAGTTTCCGGGAGTATTCCAGTCGGTACTCACCGTCCCGGTCCAGGTCAAATCGGATATAATTGAAATAGGACTTGTTGCAATTACAATACCACAACCTCCTGATGCTGCAATTGTGTTTGTTACAATATAGCTGCCCGGAGTGCTTGCAGAGATATCAACCTGGCCGGTAGCTGTGCTAACAAAGACTAAACCGGCGGTGGAAGAAAATGTACCTGGAATACCACCACCACTGAATGTAGGAGATGGATTTGCTGCATTTGGACAATAGGGTGTACCTGCATAACTAAAGGTTGCAACAGGTAAAGCATTTACTGTCAAGAGGGCTGTACTGCTGTTTACAGGTGAAGTTCCGCATGAACTGGAAACCACGCATCTGTACAACTTCCCGCTTTTTGCAATTCCCGGGTTGGTAAGAGTTAGTGTTGAGGTTGTTGCGCCACTAAAGATACCTCCATTGGAGATATTAACACCGTCCTCCTGCCATTGATAGGTAAGATTATAACCGGAAGCAGCCACAATAAAAGTAGCATTTGCATCCTCACATATCGTGGATGGTTGCGGTTCAGCACTTATTGTAATACCGTTAAACAAAGTCAGACTGACGGCAGTAGGTGCGCTTTCACAACCATTAATTATTTGTGTTACAGTATAATTATAAGTTCCCGCTGCAGTTTGCCCTGTCGAATATGGATTCGCAGTACTTACCAGTGTTCCACCGCTATACCAGCGGATATTCTCTCCGGAAGTAGCTTCCAGAAAAGCTATCTGATTTGTACAATACTCTTTATTTGGAGCGACAGGTGCAGGAGGAATATCAGTCATAATGAAAGTCTTTGTAATGCTGGTTGGGCTACAACCTCCATTATATGTGTATGTTATTGGATAAGTTCCGGCTGAGGGTGGAGTAAACACATCCCCAACAATGTATGGATTTCCTGAATAGTCCCCTCCTGTTGGATACCCAAACTTGAGTGTTATGGGGCCGGTACAGAAACCTTCTGACGGAAGATTATTTGATGGAATATCAACAGCATCTAAAGCATAGAATGTTGAAGGGGAAGATTGATTATTATACTCGGTTCTCATCCACCCGTTTGATCTTACTGCATTAGAGATTCTAATTTCATCAAACATTCCACTAAAATAATAACTTGAGAGCCAGGGTTCCTTGCCAATAGTTAATTTATCAGATGCTGATCCCAGAATACCGGTTTTTTTGAATGGTCTCTCCGGGATCCCATTGACAAAGGTTTTTATTGAGTCGAGAACATCGGAACTTATTCCTGCCAGATAATACCATTGTCCTGTGCCAAGAACAGTTCCTCCGGCAACATTTCTGTTCAAAGAAGGTGTATTTGCAGCATTCCGGATTTCAAATTCCACCTTATTATTCGTATAGATCCCGAACTTGTAACCTCCGCTTGAATTATTCTGATTACCCGCAATCTTCTGGTCACGTCCTCCGGCATTCATATTAACCCACGATGAAACAGTAATATTCCCTGCAAAGTTTATATTGGGGTCGTTGATAACTTCGACATACTGATTTGTTCCATTCATTCCCAGAGAATTATAAATTCTTCCTGCAGGATATGTAGGTGAATTATAGGGAGTTCCAGCTTTATTGAAGGAAGTGAAATCATTCAGACTATTATTATCAAGATGCCAGACGCCTTTATAGTGGCTATCCCACACTGAGGTAACTGAAGGATCGGCAGTTATCTGAGGATTCCCATAAAGTATTTTGATTACCGTATTTGATGAAGAAGAAAGGGTTGGGATACGAACCCAGGCAATAAGGTCACCATTTATTCCATTGTAATACTCCAGCTGATGATCGAGTAAGTTGTAATTGTTGTCAGTAAAAGTAATGTCAAAACCGTTCACATTTAGAATCTGACCTAGCGGTGAAGTACGCAAGAAGTTCTGTCCGGTAAAATTAACTAATAAAGGAAAATTATAAAGATCGGATCCACCGGCAACTTTGGTATAATCAATGGAAATATTTCTTTCATATATATAACCCAGTAAAACTTCAACACAACCTGTGGCTAAGGCAAAATCGAATGAAGTAGTATTGAGGTTTGTAACTCCAGTACGGGAGATATCATTACCTGACCGGGAACCATGAAAACCTAAAGCTCTCCAGGTAGTATTGCCATTATCTCTTCCAGTGATCCTCGTAGCTTCATCGATTGTATAACTAATAAATCCACTTCCGGTTAAGTTGAGTGTATAGGTTGCAGCAGGAAGGCCAGAACTTAAAAATCTCCAGTAACCTTCAGTAAAAGTATTATCAAGGTTAGCTATACCATCGGTATAGGCTGCAAAACCTGCTGGAGGAGTGGCAATAAATTCAGC
>CAZSJH010000264.1:0-3955 GCA_964607105.1 uncultured Rikenellaceae bacterium
AGCTCGTAGCACTCGCATGCTATCGCATACTCGTACTACTCGGTTCTCATCTCTCATCTCTCATCGCTTGTTCATACGCTTCCTTCCCACCCACTATGGGCAATGTGAGTATCGTTACGTCCAGGTCTATTGTGAGCTCTGTTCCCGGCTCGGGCCAGAGTGTGAAATCCCGGTCGCTTGAAAATATCATAAGACCAATCTGTTGACCTGCTGGGATTACCTGGTCATCAGGCTGAAGTTCAAATGTCATCTCGTAGAATTTCCCGGGTACGAGGGGTTCACTTTCTCTTATTGAACGGTAATTCTGAAGATCAGCCCATCCACGGGTAATAAGATTATCAGTTATTTTAACATTCCTTCTTTCATTCCACGGCAATGAGACAAGCCATACAGAGAGGTTAACGGCCGGCTTACTGCTGGCTGCCTTTATTTTTATTTCGGGCACTCCTGATATATGAAGATCTTTCTTTAATGGAGGGCTTACATATAGCAACCTGTGATTGGTCCACTCGGCACAGGCCAGTGCTGAACCGTCAAATGACACATTGTCAACAAGGGTTTCTTTTCCCTGACCGGTGGCAGGCTCGTTAAGCAGTATGCCCCTGCCGGGGGCTCCTGCTTTCAGGAATAGTTTAACTGCTGAAGCATCCGGATTTGGGTAATCAGCATAAGGTGTTGGTTCCGTTCTTTCATCATTCTCGCGCACAATCCATGCCCTGGCATCATTTTCCACATCGTTTTCAATACCAAACAGGTAACGGGTAAACCACCTGTTCATCATTCTCATTGGAGGTTCTCCACCATGTCCCCCCTGGTGGTAAAATATCTGTAGTGGCACATCTTTTTCTTTCAATGCTTTAATAATACGGTAACTATGTTCGGGTACCACATTCCAGTCATTGAACGCATGGGACATCAGTACTGCAGCTTTAAGGGGCTCCAGGTCATTCAGGTAATCCCGGCCAGCCCAGAAATCGTTATAATCACCCGTTACGCGATCAAAGCCTTCTGCCATTTCCCCGTCCCTGATATTACAGTCGCACCATTCATTCCTTTCAGGATTACCACTGTGAATAAAATCGTAGAGATAATCAATATCCTCACCCAGCCAGCCACCCGGGTGGCGAATAAGGCCGTTTGACCTGTAATAATGGTAATATGAAGTGTTAGGTGCAACAGGAATTATCGCCTCCAGCCCGTCAACCCCTGTTGTAGCTGCTGCCAGTGGTAGGGTGCCATTGTATGAAGTACCTGTCATACCAACCTTACCGGTAGCCCAATAGGCTTCCACTTCTTCATTGCCATCCACCGTGGTGTATCCCTTTGCACGGCCATTGAGCCAGTCAATAACGGCTTTAGGTGCCAGTGATTCATTATCCCCCCCTACAGTTGGGCATCCCTGTGACAATCCCGTCCCAGGTGATGAAGAATGTACTACAATAAATCCCCGGGGAACCCATTCCTCAACGTGGGATTTAGAAATAACCGGTCTGTTATTCCGGGCTTTTATTTCAGGTGCATGTGTTCTTTCAGTGGGCTCGGCTTGCAGTTCCTGCCTTACGTCCCATAAATATTGCCTGCCATTTGCAGTCCCTGCAAAATAAGGGCTCGAAACATATATGACCGGTAGCTTCAGTCCTTCAGTTTCGGTCTGGTATGGCCTGGTAACACCTACATGCATACGATCAGGTTTGCCGTCACTGTCAGAATCAAATTCTGTTTCTACCCAGAGGTCATGCCTTATCCACTTGTCCTTATCCGATAATTCAGGTATAACCTGGGCCTGGCCATCCACGACAACAGGAACGTTAATGTTGTAATTACTGTTTCTGTTTTTCTCCTGTGATTGACCGGTTACAGGCACCAGGAACACTATAATAATAAGTGCAGTTAATGATTTCATCAGGTTTTTCATAATAATATCTTATATTGGTTTATTATAATTATTGCGACGCAAAACCTTGCGTCGCTACAATTGGTTCTTGTTTTATTCTTTTCTGCAGATTATGCGACGCAAAGCCTTGCGTCGCTACTCGTACTGCTTGGTTGTCTTTTATCTTTTTGACACCCCCTGCTCCCTGCACCCTGCTCACTGCCTCATACATGAAAAAAACTTCTCAGATCCTTGCCTCTTTTCATCCTGTAATGGATAAAAAACAATACTCCTGCTATGGGTACCAGGGTAGCAGCAGTAATGGCTGACCAGTCAATAAAGATATTATCTCTGAAAGTGAAGTCACCGAATATATCTATGACAATGCAAAGAGCTGATAATTCAATAAATACAATTGCCAACACATTAAAGCCTTTCCATCTTAATCTTCTCAGGATAAACAGGAATAATGCAAAAAGGATCCAGAAAGAAAGGCTTACCGGCAGCCCTATGCCCCAGAACCAGGTAACCGGGAGTGACAGCAAGTCAAAAATAATCAGCATAGCAAGAGTAGTTATTGCCAGTGAAATTCCAAGCATTGCAGGTCGTTTTAATAGGAAGGTAAAGGTAGTGATAAACAGCCACAGACCTGTTATTGAGGTAACTGCATATAATGACCAATTAATTCCTTTTACAATAACCATATCAACAATAATGCAGATCAGGTTGGCTGAAAAGGCTATGATAGCAGATAGTTCCCATGCATGTATTCTTGACTTTTTTTCCGAGAGGTGAAGGATATCACTGGGGTATAATTCACCTTTATCATTTGAGTCTTCTTTTGGCCTGGACTTACATAAAGGACATATTTTCAGTCCTTCATCAAGTATGACCCCGCAATTGGGGCAAATATTATTTTTCATCCCAGATATTTTTTAAAATCCTGACCTTTAATCCTTTCCGGGCCAGAAATGAAAAGAAATTTTTTTCAAGTTCAGTATTTGCAGTGTTATTTGCAAAGCTTACACATAACCTGTCATTGAAGCTCAGAACACCACAGCTGATCTTCAGCTCTTTTACAGGGGGAGGAGGTATCATTGATACGGTTTCGATATATCCGGCTGCCTCTGCTGGCATGTTTGCTATTCCTACATTTGTTAATACTCCTGAATATTTTGTCGCACCATGTTTTCTGAATGCAGCTGACAGTAAGAGATCTTGGATGAAATCGGGTGTTGTTCTTACAAAAATGTTTGTCTCGGGCTTGACATTCCTTGCTATTACCTTGCTCAATAATTTTTTATCTGTCTGGATCTGCATATAATTATGAACATGTTTCAATATTTCTTCAAATGAAAAACGGCCAAGTCGCAGATCGATCTCAGGTAATACGAATAATGAAAAGTTACGCATCGTCCGGCTTGGATAATTCCGTCGCATATTAACAGGTATTTCAAGTCTTATAATATGCTTATCCTTTCTCTTTTTCCCGTTCCATCTTTCCTGCAGGCAAAAAAGGTATACTGATGCAAGGTATTCAGTAATTGTTACACTGTTTTCCTTGGCAATATTTTTAAGGTCTGTTACAGGGATCTCTGCCTGGATTATTCCAAGGTGTTCTTTACCAACGGTTTCAAATGGTAAATGCCAGGCGTTTTCCAGTTTTGGTGGCAATGAAACATCCTTTTTAAAATATTTATTGTATGCGTCTTCAGTTTCTGAATCATCAATGGGAGATGAAGGATCGATTATACCTTCTGAATATGGAATATCATAACCACAGTTCCTCAGGTAAGTGACCAGCAGGGTCCTGAAAAATTCAAGTGCACCTCCTCCGTCAGTCAGAACATGCAGAAATTCCACAGATAACATATTTCCCAGTACTACTATCCTGAATAGGGCATAGTCACCTTTTTTTGCGGGGAAAGCCACACAGGGTTTTTTATCTTCAGTCACAATTGAGGGCCTGATATTTTTATCATATTCAAGAAAGTACCAGAAGAAACCTTTATGCAGGCTGGTAAGATAGTAGGGAAAACGTTTACATGTTTCTTCAACTGACCTCTTTAATGCACTTATTCT
>CAZSJH010000265.1:0-3941 GCA_964607105.1 uncultured Rikenellaceae bacterium
CGAAGTGAGTCAGATCCGCGCCAGCATTGCGGTAAAAAGTCCGCAAATTGCTTTATCATAAAATCGGTACCGTTATCGGGCTAACGCCACGATAACTGATTTTATGTTAAATCCGGCTAAATCGCCGGATACGCAATTTGCTGGCTTTTTGCCTATAATGGATTGCATTATGTTGAATAGCTTGGCCAATTTGTGTAGTGATTAAAACTAAACTTTCTCAACTTTCTTCTATGTTGAAAACCAAATAAACAGTTTTCTTTCTCATATTTTTTATTGGATTATTGATAATATAACCCTTAATTATGTTATCAATAATTCAATCACTAATTTTCATGTATACTTCTATAAGCAGTCATCTTTTCTTCAAAGAGCTGCAAGATCGCTTTTAACAAAGAAAAAGAGAGAGCCGCAGTCTCAACGACGGGCAGTCATCCAAATTGGAGCTGCAAAAAGTTGCAGCGGTCTCTCTCAGTAAGGTTAACATATGAAATTAGTCTTTTCTTTTTAAAATACTCTTAAACATTTGAAGATTTAAGAGTGTAATATATATGGTTTGTCAACTTTCTTGCTGTCCTGACTATTGCTTTATTGGGTTTCATATTTTGTCTGTACTTATTATATATCTGTAAATAGTAGGGGTCTTTGCGTATTGCTATCCACGCTGATTCCGTAAGCAGGGATCTGAGCTGGGAGTTACCCCTTGACGTTATCCGTCCATTATACTCTTTTTCTCCTGAACTGCTTGAGCGTGGGATAAATCCTATATAAGAACGAAAAGAATCAGCATTCTTAAACCTGGAAATATCTCCAATTTCAGTTATTATTATCATTGCTGTTAATAAGCCGATGCCCGGTAATCCTTTAAGCCTTGAGCATGCATGTCTGTATTGATCAGACTCGGATAATGCTCTTATCTGGCGGGAGATTATTAATAGTTCTCCTCGTATATAAACAAGGTTCCTGACTAATACCTGCAAAGCTTCTGTTCCAGTGGTTTCGTTTAACTCTATTCCTTCAAGCCAGGTAATAAACCTGCGTGACCAATGGCTTTGTATCCCACTAAATGAATCCGGGTAAATAATACCATGCATTTGAAGAAAAGCCTTTATCCTGTTCTTTACCCTTGTTTGGTCTTTGGACAGGGTTCTTCGTATGCGAAGCAATTGGCGGTCCTGCTCAAGATTAATGGGTGGTACCCATATTGATTTAACTTCTCCTGTCCTTAATGCCCTGGCTATCTTTTTGCTATCAAGGGGGTCCCGCTTCTGATCTTTCTCTTTATGAGTGGTTGGTATATCGGCTGAATGTATTACTTTACAATCTATCTTCGATTCCTTAAGATAACGTTGCAAATTAAACCCAAAATACCCTGATTCATATCCGGCCAAATAAGTACCACTAGGATAGTTCTTCCTTAAAAACTTTACCAGTGCTCCAGGATCAGCATCTTGAGTAAAGGTCTTTAATGATATTTCTTCGGTCTCAATAGTCACTGCCCAACTTTTTTTATGGATGTCAATTCCACAATAAAAAATTTGTCCACTAAAATCTAGTTTGTTACTTTGTACTTGCATGGGTCTTCAGATTAAGTTAATAATAGTTTTGTCACTTTAAATTTAATCTATTTCGAAGACCTATGCTTTTTCAAACATACGATCTCAACCTTTCTTAATAGGAGGGAGGGCAAAAGAAAACCTAATTGTGGGCAGAAAAAGAACACTCTTTTTGCGAGCGAATCCCGCCCACGCCAAAGGCTATGGCGGGCAAAGGGAGTGAAATGGGTGTTCTGGTTGTTAAAGCCTATTATACATCAACCTGCAATTATTATATCATATCTTGATCTTCTTTGAGCCTAAAATGAAATATCAGAGAAACATCTGTTCTGGTAATGTATAAACAACATAAAATTAACATTAGCTTAATATATTTAAGATCGGTATATCCTATCTTTGCCCTAAAACTATAACTGGTTTTTGATTAAAATTCTTATAAGAAGAATTTATTATAGTAAATAGTCATTCTGAAGATGCAGAGAATTCTTGTTATTGACGATGAAATTGATCTGAGGGATATATTGAAGTTCAACCTTAGGTCTGAAGGGTATGAAGTTGATACGGTTGCATCGGCCGAAGAGGCTTTAACGCTTGAGCTTGGATATTACGATTTATTTCTAATGGATGTTATGATGGGTCCAATGTCAGGATTTAAACTGGCAGATACAATCAGGACAGAATACAAACTTACCACACCTTTTATTTTCCTTACTGCAAAGGACGAGGAAAATGATATGCTTACAGGTTTTAGCCTTGGTGCAGATGACTATATAAGGAAACCTTTTTCAATTGTAGAGTTAAAAGCACGGGTAAAAGCTGTTTTAGGAAGATCAATGACAGCAGAACCTTCTTCCCTGATCAGCATAGGACCAGTTACGCTGGACCAGGCAAGAAAGGAAGTAAAACTGAACAACAAGGTTATTGATCTTACCAGAAAGGAATACCAGATTCTCAAAATACTGATCGATAACAGGGACAGGTTTGTGCCACGTGAAATAATTCTCGAAAGTGTATGGAGCGATACCTATGTTAATGAAAGGACCGTGGATGTGCATGTTGCCAGGCTCAGAAAGCGGCTTGGTGATTTTGGCTCAAATATAAAATCTAAATCGGGCTATGGTTACCATATTGTAGCAGATAATAAATAGAATATGTTTCGCAGTTTTTTCAAAGGCAGGATATTCACCTATTATTTCCTTGTTTTTATAAGTTTTACTACCCTGATTGTTCTTTTTCAGTACAACAGAGAGAAACAATTCAGGCAGGGGCAGTTTGAAACTATCCTGGATAATATTACAAGCACAACAAACAGGTATCTGGGTTCTCTGGATGCTAATGAAAGTGTGCTTTATGAAAGTATTGATTCACTTATTAAAATCCTGCCTCTTGATGGTGTCCGTATCTCAATAATTTCATTCGACGGAGTGGTTCTTTTTGATAGTTACGTTGAATCTTATTCTTTGATGGAGAATCATTCAGACAGATCTGAGATAATCAGTGCCACTGCAAAGGGGAGTGGCTCATCCATACGACGCTCAGCAACTACGGGGAAGGACTATTTTTACTATGCGAAAGTTTACAATAATATAATTATTAGAGCTGCTGCTGAGTATAACTATGAACTTGAATCCTTTCTCAGGATTGATAAATTATTTATAATAGTTATTCTAATCCTTTTCTTACTTGTCTGGTCGGCCCTTGTTTACGTTAACTATCGAGTCAAAAAAGCTACTCTGCAGCTAAAGGAACTGGTTTCGAGTGTTACAGAAGACAGCAACATCAGTCGTCTAGATTTCCCGGCAAATGAACTTGGATCTCTCGGAAACCAGATTATAGGAATCTACCAGGAATTAAAGCAACAAAGGGATAAGCTTGAAACAGACCAGGAGAAAATATTACGTCACCTTCAGACAATGGAGGAAGGAATTGCAATCTTTTCTTCCGACAGGCAACTAATACTTTCGAATGAGTCTTTTGTGCAGAATGCTAACCTTTTGGCATCCATGCCGATTAATTCCCCAAATGATGCACTAGGAATAAAGGCTTTAAAACCGGTAATTAAATTTGTAAACAGGGTAACAGCTGATATGACCCTAAAGGTATTTGATCATGATAATTTTAAGGAGATAATTGCCGAAAAACAGAACAGGTACTTCCTTGTAAGGTGTAACATGTTCAGGGACCTCAGTTTCGAAATTATTATTAAGAATGTTACAAAGTCACAGAAAAGCAAGCTTCTTAAACAGCAGCTTACATCGAATATTGCTCATGAGCTAAGGACACCCGTTGCTTCCGTTATGGGTTTCCTGGAAACAGTACTTGGTAACCCTGACCTTAGTGATTCGCGTAGAAATCATTTTCTGGAACGGGCCAGGGTACAGATCGATC
>CAZSJH010000266.1:0-3921 GCA_964607105.1 uncultured Rikenellaceae bacterium
CTGTAGTGGTTTTTCTTCATATCCGTATGCGACAAAAGGATATATCACCTTACCTATTGACTTATCATCACTTGCCTGCGTACCTGGTGCACCCTGAGGCCTCCTGTTGCCCGGGCCTCTTCTCCCCTGTTCCGCAGCCACATCTGGCTCTCCTTCTTTCTCCTCTTCGTCAGTCCCTTCTGATTCTGTAGTCACCCAGTTACATTCCTTTCCGTCAGCCAGTATCCCATTACCTTTCAGCACGCCATCATAATAAGCCCCTGACAGTGTAATTATGCCCTCATCAGCAGTAATATTTATATTAATAAGGTCATTCGCGAAAGTGATGGTAGACTTCAGTTCTTTTTCACCTGACTTAACCTTTATTGTTGGTTTGTCCGGTTTCCCTTCTATGCTCACATTAAAAGATTCATCACCGGCCGTCAGTTTATAATTACCGCGTATATCATCCAGGTTGGGATCAATGAAGCTGTAAAGCTTACCCTGCACCCAGTTTTCATATATCACGCAGTTCTTATCGAATATATCACCCGATGTTACCAGCAGGTTAGCCACCATTCCTTCACCTATTGAGCCTATCATATTCTCTGCACCTATCATTTTAGCCGGAGTGTACGTCAGGGCTTTCAGGGCTTCTTTCTTATCCAGTCCCATCTCCACTGCCTTTTGTATTTTCTCCTGTAAATCGCCGGGTTTTGACAGCTCATCCGTGGTGAGGGAGAATTCAATCCCGGCCTCACTCACCATTTTTACATTGGCCGGTGCCATCTCCCAGTGTTTAAGTTCACTCAGTGGCACTGCGGCAGCTTCGTAGGGATCCTTCACATCGGGTGCAGCCGGGAAGTTAAGTGGCAGAATGAGTGATACTCCCGTTTTTTTAATCTCATCCAGCAGCTGGTATTCATTACCGCTTCCCCGTATGATATAATTAATGTCAAATTCATCCCCGATGGCATCAGCCCTCATTATTTCATATTTGTCTTCTGTTTCGAATATTTTTGGCACAGACATGTTTTCCTTCAGGGCCTCCAGCGACGCATCATAGAAGTAAGCCTCAGGTAGTTTTTGGTACCATTCACCATCAAGGTAAAACTGCCTTAGCAGGGCAATGGATCCATACTGGGCCATGGGGTACATATCCTGGGAGGCGCCCCTGCTGAAGGAGTAGTTTGCACTAGCATGGTCTTTCAGGACAACATCATTTGCCTTTCCGTCTGCCAGGCTTACCAGTGCTGATGTACCACGTGCTATTCCATTATTCTTAAATGTTAACACAGCACCGAATCCGGCTTTGCGGTACTCATCTGCTTTACTGTCATCAGTTTTAAATTCAGTGAGCACATCGTAGCTCTCATGTATGCCCTGGTTCCAGTAGTCGGCTACCCTTGGCTCCTCTTCCTGTGCAGTACCGCCTCGTTGCATCTGCCTGGCAAACATATCCATGGGGTTCTGCGCCTCCCTACTCTCCTGCGGTACTCCATAACTGGTATAGATATCAATAAAGGAAGGGTAAATGGTTTTCCCTTCCAGGTTTATTACAGTTGTCCCCTTCGGGAATTTTATATTCTTCCCGATGGCCTGGATCCTGCCTTTAACTATCAGGATATCGGTTGTAACAGGCTCACTGTCATATGACATGATCACCTTAGCACCTGTCAGGGCAAAGATACCGGGTCTTACATCGCTTATGCCCACAACAGGATAGTTATTCTGGGGCATGGCAATACCGGATAGCAGGCATATGCCCACTATTACAAGGATGATTCTTTTCATTATTTGATTTTTGGTTTTTATTATGATTCTTTGGTACTATATCATTGAGGCGCAAAATATTGCGCCTTTACAATTGATTAAAGTTCAGTAGTTTTCTGCATGATTTATCAGACGCGCTGTTAGCGCGTCTCTACATTGTTAACATAATTTATCTTCATCAATGAGTTTCTTTGTCTCTTCCCCCGTTCTCCCGTTCTCTTCTTCTCCCCCTGCTTCTTGCTCCCTGCTCCTTGCTCCATGCTCCATGCCAATTCGCATCTCATCTCTTGAGATAGTTTTCCAGGTACCCGTATTTTTCCGTCAGCTTCCCATTTTCGCATATCGTTGCTCTTTCAAGCATTGGTGATCTTTTCATATTCATCAGGTCATCCATTATACTATTCATCAGCTGTTTTCCGAAATCTGCTGAAGAGTCACGAGGCAGCTCTCCAGGGAGGTTATCAACGGCCATCACCGTAATATTCTTTGGATTCCTGAATGCTTTCTCCTCCAATCTGGTATAAGGATTATAGCCGTAAAACGGGTTTTTTATAGTGGTTGCTCTTAATGAGGAAGGAATAGGACCATTAATATCACAGCTTACATCAGCGATAACTGATATTTTCCATTCTTCGCAAAGCATATCTTCAGGCGCAAAAAACCTGGGCGAATCCGGATCCCAGAAGTGAGCCGCGATAAAAATATCAGTCACCTTTGTAAATGGTTCAAATGTGGACTCATACTCACCGGGGTTTTTTATGAAATCATTAAAATCGAATGGTTTACCGTCCGTCCTCCTGGTATAATGTTGAGGCCCTATCTGGCATACCACGGGAGCATCAAATTTTTTATTAAGAAAGTCCTCAGGGCTTACCGTTACCACGTTGGTATTACTCAATGTCTCCATAGCTCCTCCTGCCACCCGTCCTTCACCTGTAACAAGTATTTTGAGTCCGGGAATAAGGTCTATCATTTTAAGTCCTGCCCACACTTCATCCAGGTCCTTGCATTCATGGCAGGGTTTAAGATTAAACCTGTCGGTTCGTATACCTCTTGCTCTCAGTCCATTATAAGCACCTACTATTCCTGCCCAGCGACCAAAGGCAACTACCCTTGGACCATTATCCTGTGTAAGGTATTCATAATCAATAAGCCTTATTTTCTTTTCCACCATGGTTTTGAACATCTCCCTGTTATAAGGTTGTCCCTTTGCCACGTGTGCAAAGAACAGGTATGTTTTACCTGGTATAAAAGTTGCCTTGTCCACTTCTTTTACTCCCATCAGGACATCGCAATTACCAAGGTTTTCACGCATGTGTATTTTCAGGTATTTATATTCATCATCCGTATAGCACCTGTAATCACTTGGTTGCACATAGAATTCCACATCTGGGTATTTGATCTGCAGATCAACTATTTGTGAAGGTGTCAGCGGCACCCTCTTGTCAGGTGGATTCTTTGTCTCTCTCAGTATTCCTACTCTTACTCTATTTTTCATACACAAAATTTTTCAGCATTAATGGATGAGGTGAAATTACGAATTTCGGCTCAATTTTTGCTGTGTATTGAAGGGTATTCTTTAACATATTTATTAACTTTGGCTCCCCCTTTGAACCGAATCCCGATACTTCGGGATGAGCCCGGTGACAAAAAGGAGCCAAAGGGGTCAGGGGAATGTTCCCCTGAAAAGGTTCTTTGATAATAAACATACATATACTTCAGGCATAAGCACAAATTCAAATACTTTTGTCTTTGGCCTTTTGTCTTTGGCCTTTTGCCTTTGGCCTTTTGCCTTTTGTCTTTTTTTGGGGCTGACATGGTTTCGACAGCAGGATGAGGTGTTATGTAAGCATGCAGAGTGTGGTAGCGCAGCTCTTTAAACTGTGTTGCAACTTTCTAAATGGCGAAGATAACTTTGCTCTCGCAGCCTAACCGAATAACAGTAAGTTATGCTTATCCTGGTACCAGGTACCGGGACGGGACGTTTCCCGGGCGGTCAGGCCCTGAGCCAACCCGATATGGAGACGCACGGAAATCAGGGATAGCCTGAGGACTTCTCCGCTCCGATGGTGAAATAACAGGAGATAAGGATTAATCTGGTTGTTCCGCACCTTATTAATCCCGACAAACAAGCAGGACTAAGCATGTAGAAAGCATATGGTCTCCCTG
>CAZSJH010000267.1:0-3916 GCA_964607105.1 uncultured Rikenellaceae bacterium
GACTAAAGTTTTCTTGCAGCAAAGACCGTGGCCCTGCGGAAGATTTATCCCAAAAACGACAAACGACGAAAGATGAACGACATAGGTTGTTTATCAATCATTATCCGCCGTTGGTCAAAAATAGTATTGATAAACAGCATTTTCTTCTATTTTTACATTTCAGGAACGTAAACTGTAAGTATGAAAAATGAAAACATGGTTGGTGCAAGACCTCATGCATACATTTATGGATCTTCTGAAACATAGATTTAAAATACATTAACAGTAAAAAAGTATAACAAGTGACTAAGATACTAGGAATTTCAGCGTTTTACCATGATTCGGCAGCTGTGATCATTATTGATGGTGAAATAATTGCCGCAGCACAGGAAGAAAGATTCACACGTAAGAAACACACCAGTGATTTTCCAATTAATGCCGTTAAATTTTGCCTTGAGTATTCAGGATGCAGTATAGATGAACTGGATGCGGTGGTGTTCTATGACAAACCATTGCTTAAGTTTGAAAGATTGCTGGAAACATATTATGCCTTTGCCCCGAGAGGCCTGCGTCAGTTCATCACATCAATACCTGTATGGCTCAGGGAGAAAATGTTTCTCAAGAAATTACTATACGATGGCCTGGCTGAAGCAGGGGAGTATGATAAAAAGAAACTGAATCTGCTTTTCCCGGAACATCATATGTCGCATGCCGCCAGCGCTTTCTACCCCTCACCTTATAAAGAAGCTGCAATACTTACCATTGATGGTGTGGGTGAATGGGCAACGGCAACAATATGCCACGGAAAAGATGATAAGATTACCATGCTCAGGGAGATGCGCTTCCCCCACTCGGTAGGGCTTCTTTATTCAGCTTTTACCTATTATCTCGGATTCAGGGTTAACTCGGGGGAATACAAGCTGATGGGACTGGCTCCTTATGGCAACCCGGGATCAGAACAGACTAATAGTTTTATCAAACTGATTAAGGAAAATATAGTATCAGTAAAAGATGATGGCTCCATCTGGCTTGACCAGGATTATTTCAATTATGCCACAGGATTAAGAATGGTTAATGATAAAAAATGGGAAAAACTCTTTGGTTTCCCTGCTGTGAAGCCTGATGGTAAGATTGAACAAAAACACTGCAACCTGGCCTATGCCATACAGAATATAACGGAAGAAATAGTACTTAAGATGGCAGAGGAAACAAAAAGGATCACCGGCTGTGACTATTTATGCATGGCAGGAGGTGTGGCGCTGAACTGCGTGGCCAACGGTAAGCTGCTAAAGGAAAAACTCTTCAAGGATATTTTTATCCAGCCTGCCGCAGGTGACGCCGGCGGTGCACTGGGGGCAGCTCAGATAGCCCACTATACCTATTTCGGCCAGAACCACCGGACTACGAATGGCAAGGATGCAATGAAAGGTGCATTCCTGGGTCCTGATTTTAGCGATAAGGAAGCCATTATTTCTTTCAAAAAGCATAAAGCCGTTTATAACAGGATTGAAGTATTTGATGACCTGTGTACTGAAGTGGCAGACCTGCTTGACAGGGGTAATGTTGTGGGCTGGTTCCAGGGCAGGATGGAATATGGTCCTAGAGCACTGGGTAACCGGAGCATACTGGGTGATGCCAGGAATGTTGAGATGCAGAAAAAACTGAACCTGAAAATAAAGTACAGGGAAGGATTCAGACCATTTGCCCCCTCAGTGCTGATTGAAAGCTCAAAGGACTTTTTTGACCTGTCCGCAGCGTCACCATACATGCTTCTTATTGCAGATGTTAACCAGGAAAGAAGGAAAGAACTGCCTTCAAATTATCACGAGATGGACCTGTGGGAAAAGCTGTACTATGTAAGGAGTGATGTCCAGTCTATAACTCACCTGGATTTTTCCGCAAGGATACAGACTGTACACAAAGAAACCAATCCCAGGTACTGGCAGCTCATCAATACATTTAAAGAAAAAACCGGGTACGGTATAGTGGTGAATACCAGTTTTAATGTACGGGGAGAACCTATAGTGTGCACACCTGAAGATGCATACAAATGCTTTATGCGGACTGAAATGGATTACCTGGTAGTAAATGATTTCATCCTTAAGAAAACAGACCAGCCTGACTGGGAAAACAGGGATAAGTGGATAGTTAAGTTTAAAAAGGATTAAAGCATGAAGACTCTGAAAAATATAATACTGGTAACCCTTCCGACACTGGTGGTGTTATTTATCATCCTTGAATTATTTTTCAGGCTCATCATTCCCGCCTCCAACCCTCCCCTGTCAGTTTATAACCAGGAAGAACAATTTATTAACTATTCAAACAAAAAGCCTGAAGGTAGGTACACTATAGGAAAATTTGCCCGGATACGTACCAGATGGACAATAAATAATGATGGCTGGAACTACCCTGTTGATTATACTGAAGAAAGAGGAGATACACCGTTAATTGCTGTTATAGGCGATTCGTACATAGATACGGATATTGTAAGCTCCGATAAGAATTTCCCTTATAGACTAAGAGAAAAAATATACCCGGAGAAAGAGGTGTACGCGTTTGGACTAAGTGGCATACCACTGTCTCAATATTATCATTTAAATAAATATGTCAACAGGAAATTCAACCCGGACATAGTAATAATAAATCTTATATATAACGATTTTGAGGAGTCATTCAGGAAATTTCATCCCGGCAGCAGCAGCTGGCAGATTGCAGAAGCAGATTCTACCTATACAGTTGTTCCTCCCGAAAAGGTAAATATCTCACCAACCACCAGAACATGGAAAAAATTACTTTATAAGTCGGCCTTTTTCAGGTATCTCCACAGGAATTTACTGGTATTTCAAATGTTTAGACACGTAGAGAGGGATGAGGTGGAATCGAATGTTGAGATTGTTGAGGATACCGGTAAAAGATCAGAAATAAAGAGGGGCATTGATTTCCTTTTCGGGAAAATCAAGGAAGAGAACAAAGGCAGAAGGGTTATTTTTGTTATTGACGCTCCCAGGCCAAGTATCTATGACGGAACATTAGAGACAAGCCAGGTAGCATGGATGAATGAGATGATAAGGGAATTGTCTGCCAAACATGAAGTTGAGTTAATCGATCTGACTGAACCAATGAAGCAGGATTGGGAAGAAAACAAAAATAGGTTTAATCCTGAGATTGATGGCCACTGGAATGAATACGGTCACCAGTTTGTTGCTGATGTTGTGTATGAATATTTGAATAATAATAAATAAAGAGAGTTGTTATGAGTTTTCTAAAAGATTTATGGCTCTTTATGAAAGAGAGAAAAAAATTCTGGTTGTTGCCGGTAATAATAATCCTGATAATACTGGCAGTATTAATTGTCTTTGGTGGAGCAAGTGCTATTGCCCCCTTTATTTACACACTTTTTTAAAACAGGACGGAATGAAAAAAGACACTTCAAAATCGACTGTACTGGTAATCTGCACAGGTTTCCTTATTCTGTACCTTCTCTTTGCATGGCAATGGGCATTGATTGTATCACTGGTTGTTGGCCTTGCTGCCATTATATCCGGAACATTGAGCAGGCTAATTGAGAAAGGCTGGATGGGACTGGCAAAGATATTAAGTTATATTATCCCTTCAATCTTGCTGGGCATTGTTTTTTACCTGATACTGTTTCCCATATCCCTAATATCAAAAATATTCACCAAAGATCCCCTGATGCTATCTCCGAAGTATAACTCGTACTTTGTTACCGTCAGCAAGGAGTCTGATAAGGAGAATCTGGAGAAGATATGGTGATGAAGGTTTATTAAAGTTCCGCCTTCACTACCACCTTCGGCAAGCCTACGGCGGTCAGAGAAAGTTACGGCGGACACAGTGAGAATGGGTTTAAAATGGGCAAAGCAGAGAGCGCTAAGCGCAAAGCAGAGAGTAAAACAGGTTAAGGATAAGCAAAGCATCC
>CAZSJH010000268.1:0-3897 GCA_964607105.1 uncultured Rikenellaceae bacterium
CGATGACCCTGAAGGATATGACTTTAAGAATACCAACCAGGCCCTTTTAATTGGTGATGAAATAATAAGGTTTTCAGGAGTATCAGATACTGAACCACAAAGATTAATTGATTGTAAGCGAGGACAATATGGAACTACCGCGGGATCTTATCAGGCTGGAACTGAAATAGCAAGACTTGTTGATCATCCCTATAAAGTCTTCTTCCCGAACTGGAAACTGCAAAAAGAAATGATCAGCAACCTGGCTGACTTTTTCAATTATACCGGAGTGGGGCAGCTCGATTTTGACGGTCATGAAGGAGGTTGGGGCACAGGTGAGGGAGAGTACGGAATGGACTATTTCAGTGAACAATTTCAGAAACAGGTTGGCCATGAACTGCGAAATGGTTCCAGCCGTTCAAATCATTATTACTGGCATACCGTGTCATATATTAACTGGGGGGAACCATGGTATGGAGGATTTACCAAAAGTCAGGGGCATTACAGGTACCAGAACCAGACATTGTTGAAACGTAACTATATTCCGAACATGCTTGGCTGGTTCATGCTTACTAAATCGACGACATTGCAGGAATTCGAATATATGCTGGCCAGATCAGCAGGTTATGATGCTGGTTATGCTCTTTACTCCATGCTGGATGATATGAAGAAAAACCCTGAGTTTGAACAGATAGCTGAAGCAATAAATATATGGGAGGAGGCTCGCCTAAAAAAGATTTTTAATGCGAAACAGGTTGAGGGTCTTCGTAATGTAAATAATGATTTTTCCCTTCAAAAGACATCAGAAAATGAATTTATACTGCAGTACTATGATAAGAATCAGTTTGAATTGCTTAACCTGACCGTACAGCCAGGACAACCGAATGATGTCAGTGTGGATTTCAATGCCACTGAAGAACAACCTATCTACATTGTTATAGGAGCTGTTGGAGAATCAGGATCAATAAGCAGGATCATTATTGATTATAACGGATACGAAACATATACCTTTGATGTTGAGCTTAAACCTAACTGGGCTATAACTTACAGGGGAGACGATAAGATCTTTGTATATGATGAAGTAGGCAGGTTAAACAAAATTCTGGAATTTGAAAAGAAGAGCATCCTGTTGAGGAAAGGTGCAAACAATGTAAGGATAAGTGCAGGCTTCAGCAGTGGTTCGAATATTAAATTGCATGGATATATCCGTTTGAAAGGAAAAATCGAAAGAATCCCCATTCAACCGAGGATCGAATAGCAGGCCGAGTTCGGCACAGCCAAGTGGAATGTCACACGAAGCTGGACATGGGGGATGTTATGGCATGGAGCATAGGTTATATGTCACCGTTAACCATTGTTTAACAACCAGTTAACATAAACATTGATAATAGCTTCTTACTTTTGATAATGTTATTTGCCAATTAAAATAATATTATCGTATGAACCTTTTATCCTGTTTCAGAAATTCCAGAGCTAATTTTGCTTCTAATCTTTTTAGCTTTATTGGTCTATCAATTGGGATGATGGTAACTGTATTCTCTGTTACCTATATTGTATTTGAATCATCATACGACCGGTTTCATAAGGATCCGGAGCGCATATACCAGATTTCTACAAGGATGGAACTTCAGCCCGGAAATGAAGTTGTTACGAGTAGTACACACCAGCAATTGAAAGAGTATATTGACAGCCATATTCCAGGGATTGAATCTACTTGTAGAATCCGCAAGTCCAGCGAGTCAATATATCAAGATGAGCAGAAGTTTAAGGGCCATAAAGGCTTATTCATTGATGAAGAGTTTTTTTCGTTATTTAATTTTAAAATGCTGGTAGGAGATGAGGCGGATATTGCAAATCCAAACACAATAATTTTGTGCAAGGATCTGGCTGAGAAATTATATGGTAACCTGGATTGTATAGGAAAAAACCTGAGCATCAATGATGAGTTTTATTCAATTACAGGAATAATAGATAATCCTCCCGGGAATTCAAGTATACAATTTGATTATTTAGTCCCTCTTGAAAATTTTTTCAGGACACTGCCTGAGACTTATAATTATCTGAGTGTTCAAACTTATATGAAGGCAGTTAATTCTTATGAAGATTTTAACAATATTTCGGAACTTATAGGAGATTTCTACTATGATTATGATATCAAGAGTAAGGAGATGTACTCTGTTGAGTTCATGAAGATCACAGAGATTCACCAGTATTTTAATAAGACATCGAAAAACTTCATCCTTTTCATTACTATATCTGTGCTGGTATTGCTGGTATCAATTGTAAACTATGTAAATACTTTTGCCGCAGATAATGAGATTAGAATACGTGATATGGGTATCAGGAAAGTGGTTGGTGCCACCCGTTCCAGCTTAATACAATCAATGTTACTGAAATCTGTACTGGTGGCAATCCTGGCAGCCTTCATTGGCTTAATGCTTTCTGAGATATTTATTGACACTTTCAGGGAGCTTTCGGGAATTAATGTTAATCAGTACGGGCCTGGTTTGTGGTGGATACAGGTCCTGGTACTTTCAATTGCCCTGTCTACCGGTATTATAGCGGGCATTTTTCCTGCTTTGAGGTATTCTTCCCTGGATATTATAAGTATGATCAGAGGAAGTGGGGAGATCATGGGTGGGTCTTTTACCTTAAGAAAAATCCTGGTAGTATTCCAGTATATAATTTCAGCAGGACTCCTTATAAGTGTTTTCATTTTCTTCTTACAACTGAGATACCTTGCAGAAAAAGATCCTGGATATATTCCGGAAAACCGTATGCTGATCGAAGTCTCACCAACTTTGGAATTTAAGTATAATACTTATATCGAAGAATTGAAAAAGATCCCCGGGATTATATCTATATCAGGAAATGGATCAACGTTCGGACAAACAGTTGGAATGTCTCTCAGGAAAGAAGAAACCGGAGAAGGTATGCCGGTATTTGGTTATTTCGTTGAAGACGATTTTTTTAAGGCATATGGAATTGAGGTACTTGAGGGTAAAACTTTTTCACAGACGGCGGGGCTTGATACCGGTCATGTGGTAATAGATGAAGCAACCGTTGATATTCTCGGATTGGAAGACCCGGTTGGCAAGAAGATTAACACTGCATCATTAAGGGAAGTTGAAATAATTGGAGTGGTGGAGAATGCAGATCTAATTGCCAGGAAAGGGGAGAGAAAGCCATTTCTTTACGCACAGTTTTATAATATATGTGCAGAACTGATCATTCATTATAACGGTAATGCCTCAATTATAGCAAGGGAAGTAGCTGACCGTATGATCGAGTTCGATCCCGAGTTTGAATATAACTACAGAAATCTTACTGACGCAAGGGATACTTTATATAAGGAGGAAACCAATCAGGCCAGGATCGTATTATTTGTCAGTATAATGGCCGTTATTCTATCTCTTATTGGTGCCTATTCTATGGCAAGTTTCTTGACTGAGCGGAGGGCAAAACAGGTAAGTATAAGAAAGGTGATGGGAGCCACGGTAGAAGAAGTACTTCAACTTTCTGTGAGGGAAATATTCTGGATGATAATAATAGCTTTCATTATTGCTTCTCCCGTGACATATATAATTGGTCATAAATGGCTCCAAAATTTTTCACAGAAGATTACCATTGGCCCTTTACCATTTATATTGGCTCTGATTGTTCTTGCGGTTCTGGTCTTTACTACAGTATTCTTTAAAGAAAGACAATCAGCAATGGCTAACCCTATTGACAACCTGCGCCAGGAATAGCATAACTATCTCACCCAGAAATCTCGGTTCGATATACAATATTTTCTTAATCTTTTTTTGATTTTCTTCATAATTCACCTCAGACAACTCATAGCTCCCAGGCCCTAAACCCCTAAACCCCAAAACCCCAAAAACCCAAAAACCCAAAAACCCAAAAACCCAAAAACCC
>CAZSJH010000269.1:0-3867 GCA_964607105.1 uncultured Rikenellaceae bacterium
ACAAAATCTACTCGCATAGCGAGTGATTTGTTTTCTATTTGCAGGACCGAAGCCAAGGAGTCGCCGACCCCTGCTTTCGCAGGGGGAGGCACCATTTGAACGCCGTGAATCCTGCAGATTCATTCCATCCCCAAAGATACTTTCAAAGAACACCTTATAATATGCACTAATGCAAAAGCTATCAGTAAATTAACTGCAAAAATCATGCCCTTGTTGATGTTGAATCGTTGAACCGTTGAATTATTTATTCGGGTTAAAGGAATGTATTATTGTATGCTTCAGAATTTAATTTTCCCTTCAAATTAAATACCTTAGTATTTAAATTACCTGAAATTTACATCCCATGACAAAAGTTTTACTTATTATTTCAATTATCCTCCTGTCCACATCATGTTCAAATTCACAGGAATACCCATTTCAGGACACTGAGCTCCCCGACGAAGAGCGGCTGGATAATCTCATCTCGTTAATGACCCTCGATGAAAAGATTGATCACCTGTCATCCCGTTTACCGGGCATACCCAGGCTGGGTGTTCAGGGGACTCGCTTTGTTGAAGGACTCCATGGGCTGGCCCTCAGCGGTGTAGCCAACTGGGCCGTAAGAGGCAAAGGGGAAGCTCCCACCACCACTTTCCCGCAGGCTATTGGTCTTGCCCAGATGTGGGACCCTGTGCTTCACGAAAAAATTGCTGCATGGGAGGCTTATGAAACACGTTACCTTGCCCAGAATAAGGACTATAAAAGCGCCGGTCTTATAGTGCTGGCTCCCAATGCTGACCTGGGGAGAGATATTCGGTGGGGTCGCACCGAAGAGTGCTACGGTGAAGATTCCTACCTGGCTTCGGTTCTGGTAAGCGCTTACGTGAAAGGCCTGCAGGGTGATCATCCCAAATACTGGAAAACAGCTTCCCTGATGAAACATTTTCTTGCTAACAGCAACGAAAATAACCGTTTTATAAACTCATCTGATTTTGATGAACGCCTCTTCCGTGAATATTACTCTTACCCTTTCTATAAGGGAGTGGTTGAAGGAGGATCAAGGGCTTTTATGGCCGCATATAACAAGTATAACGGTATTCCCTGCACCGTGCATCCTATGCTGAAGAATATTACTGTGAACGAATGGGGCCAGGATGGTATCATCTGTACAGACGGTGGTGCTTTTACACACCTGGTAAACTCGCATAAATATTATGATAACTTCCCTGAAGCTGCAGCAGAATGTATAAAAGCGGGAATTACCGTATTCCTGGACAACTATATTCCCGCCCTTCGTGAAGCCCTTGATAAAGGACTTGTTTCAGAAGAAGAGATTGATGAAGCCGTACGAGGCACATTGAGGGTTATGCTCAGGCTAGGATTGATAGACAACAGCCCGGAAAACCCCTACGACAGCATCGGAATTGAAGACACAACAAAGCCATGGACCAAACAGGAAGCCATTGACCTGGCAAGAGAAGCTACCGTAAAATCGGCCGTGCTGATGAAAAACGATGGACTGCTTCCACTTAATAAGAATGAGATAACATCTGTTGCCGTCATCGGGCCAAGTGCCAATCTTGTTGTCTCTGACTGGTATTCCGGTACACCTCCCTATAAGGTATCGATACTTAACGGCATCAGGAACGCAGCAGGCGAAAATATTGAAGTAAGGTTTGCTCAGAGCAACAAGGCTGATTCTGCTGTTATAGCAGCACGTGAGTCTGACGTTGCCATAGTCTGCATCGGAAATCATCCCCTGAGCTACGGTCTGGGCTGGGGACAAAACCATGTTTACAGTGACGGCCGTGAGGAAGTCGACCGCCAGGCAATATCAATTGAGCAGGAAGACCTCGTCAAACTGGTGAGAGCAGCTAACCCGAATACCGTACTGATAATGGTTTCCAGTTTCCCATATGCTATCAACTGGTCCAAAGAAAATATTCCGGCCATCCTTCATATTACACAATCCAGCCAGGAACTAGGTAACGGGGTGGCAGATATAGTTTTTGGTGAAGTGAGCCCTGCAGGACGACTTGTGCAAACCTGGTCATCATCTATAGACCATCTTTTGCCCATCCTGGATTATAATATCCGTAATGGTCGTACATATATGTACAACAGGCATGAACCCCTGTTCCCCTTTGGCCATGGCCTGAGCTATACCTCGTTCGAGTACTCTGATCTTGTCATTGACCGCAAAACAATACAGGACGGAGAGACTGTTAACGTTTCCCTAACAGTGAAAAATAGCGGTTCAGTAAATAGCGATGAAGTGGTACAACTCTACGTAAGCTTCCCGGACTCGAAAGTTGAACGGCCGGTTAAAGCATTAAAAGGATTCAGGCGGATCCATATTCCTGCAGGTGAAAGCATAAAGGTTACCATTCCATTGGTAACCGATGAACTGAGGTACTGGAATAAAGAAAAACATGATTTCGTGCTGGAAAAGGGTCAGCTGAAATTGATGGTCGGGGCTTCTTCGGCAGATATACGGCTGACAGGAACATTGGAGGCAAAGTGAATTGTAATATTTTTCTTATCAAATAGTGGGTCATTCCTGATACCTATTAATGAACCAGCATCATACTTTTTGTTACTATCTGATTATCTGCTATAAGTGAATAGAAGTAAATACCATCAGGCAGGCAGGTCCCTTCAAAAATAACACTGTACTTGCCGGGCAGCATGTATTCATTTATCATTTCATAGCATTTATATCCATATTCATTAAATAAGGATAGCTCGATAAAACCAGCTGTTTCAGTTTCAAAATCAATCCTTGTAATTGTTCTACATGGATTAGGATAATTCTGATTAAGATGAAGACCCGCCGATTTTATTTCACCTGTTCCTAACTGTATATCAGGAAGGTTCCAGGTAGTAGGACTCCTGAATACAACTTCCTTTGTAACACTTTGAAAATACCTTGCTTCATTCGCCGGCAAAAGAGCAAAATAGCTTATACCGGCAGGACTTTCAAGAAAAACAACAGAATAAATCACGCAGGCCATAAGGTAAGAACCCCAGGGTGAAGGATGATTATAATCTTCCATATGCAGGTAGTGCAGTGGATAAGCTTGCTCTTCCAGCACCCTGTACCAGGCCCATCCTACCGGGGCAATTATTATATCAAGTTCGTTACAATATTTAAGCGTATTATCATAAATCTTTAACTGCATATCTTCATAATCGTCGGTCCAGCCTGCCAGCCATGTCATACCGTCCTCAAAAGCCCAGGGCATAGTGAATATTATTTTTGTTGAATCACATTTACTGCTGATTTTTTCTTTCAAAATCTCAAGGGACTCAAACACTCTGTCATGGCTATAGTATTCCGGATATGCTGTTCCTGCACCTGAACCCTGTAATACAGCATAATCCCACTCCTGATCATTGATCAAAGCCTCAACATCAGTACTCTGAGCCCAATCTGATAAACCGGTATTTTCAACCATATAATCATCAATATGCACCACTTTGCCGCTGTAATTCGCAAGGTTCCTGACAAGTGAAGGAAGATGATTGTAAAGGGAATAGCTGTTACCTAAAAATAAAATTTTGCATGTATCCCCTGAAACTGACAGATTCAATGAATAAGCAGATTGACTGATCGAAAATAATAGTGAGATAATATAAATTATTAACCGCTCCATATTATTATGACCCTTAACAGAGGAAATAACCTATTTTCAGTGTCTTTTTTTATTGGCGAGCTTTGCGGGAGCGGATCTGGAACCGAACGATGAGTGCCCAGCCAGTATTGTAAGGACAGCTTATTTTATATCGAGCCAACGGAGAGGGGTAGATCAGGAACCTCACATCATCATTATTTAATATTTTTAGCATTCTTATCTTTATTAAGTTCTTCGCTTCGCCCTTCAGGCT
>CAZSJH010000270.1:0-3819 GCA_964607105.1 uncultured Rikenellaceae bacterium
CCTTAATAATTTAGCAGTAAGCATATTGAAATCCCTCGGCTGCTTTCCCTGCTCCCTGCCCCCTGCTCCCTGCTCTTTCTCATCGCTTGTCCTTCCCGTTCGTCTCTTGCCCTGAGCCTGTCGAAGGGTCGAAGGGTTCGTCGTATAATTAACTGATATAAAGCTCACTAAAACCAATTGGATATTCTAGTTTTCCAATTTTTTGATCCTAAAGGGATGATTTTATTCCTCATTTTTTATTACTTTTATTAATGTTCTGCAATTAAGCTCTGAAGTCCTAAAAAATACGTGACTGAAAGATAAAATTTTATTAAACAAGAGTGAACTACTTTGTGCATTGTTGAAAATGAATATATTTTAGATTCTAATAGGTTTTAATTAACAGAAAGTGTTAATTAAATTATGAATATTTATAAATGATTATTACTTTTACTGATAATAAGCTGAGAAGATTTGCTAATGATAATAAATTAGCTGTTAAAAAATTGGGACTACACAGGGCAAAACTATATCAGAGAAGACTCGAGGATCTTGCTGATGCAGAAAGTTTTGCTGATCTGAAAGAATTACCGGGCAGGTATCATAAACTAAAAGAAAACAGAAAGGGACAATGGGCTTGCGATCTTGATCATCCATATAGATTAATATTTGAACCGGCATTGAAACAAATTCCAGAGGATAAAAACGGCAATCAAATATTAATAGAGATTAAGAGCTTGGAAATAATAGAGATAATTGACTATCATAGTGCAAAATAAATAATGACGACTTTAAACGAATATTACCCTGAGGAGGTTTTACACCCTGCCGAGACGCTCAATGAAAAGCTTGAGGAAATGGGAATGAGTAAAAAAGAGTTTGCTATACGGACCGGGAAACCTGAAAAGACAATAATAGCATTATTGAAAGGAGAAAGCTCGATAACCCCGGAAATGGCTGTAATGTTTGAGAACATAACTAAAATTCCTGCCCATTTTTGGTTAAATAAGCAAGCCAGGTATAATGAGTATAAAGCTCGTTTGAAGAGAAAAGAAGATATTGAAAATGCAAAGAATTGGGCAAGGTCCTTCCCCTATGCTGAAATGGCGAAATATAATTGGGTTGAACCGACAAGAAAAATTGAGAAAAAATGTATTAATCTCTTCGAATATTTTGGCGTTTCAACACATGAAGGGTGGAATAAATTATACCTTGAAAGCAAGCTTAAGATTGCAGCCTACACTTCGTTAAAATGCACTCAGAAACCACACGCAATATCTGCATGGTTGAGACAGGGTGAACTGAAGACTAAAAGGATAGATGCTCCTGAGTATAATCAAAGGAATTTTAAAAGTTCGCTAACTAAAATCAAAAAACTGATGGTAACTCATCCTCAGAATTTTTTTAGTGAATTGCAAAATATTTGTATTAATGCCGGTGTGAAAGTATTTTATACACCTAACCTTCCGAAAGCTCCTATAAGTGGTTCGACTCGTTGGATTAATGATTCACCCATTATCCAGCTATCAGCTAGATATAAACAGAATGACAGGTTTTGGTTTACTTTCTTCCATGAAGCAGGGCATATAATTATGCATGGGAAAAAGTATATTTCACTGGAAGGGGTAAACTTTTCAGAAGCTGATCCAGACAAAGAACAGGAAGCTAATGTTTTTGCAGAGAATTGCATACTGACAAAAGAGCAGGAAGCAGAGATATTAAAGGCTTTCCCGTTAACATCAGAAGAAATTATTCAATATGCGAAAAAGTTTAATACTCATCCGGCTATGATAATTGGACGCTTGCAGCATAAAGGAATTATTCCCTATAGTTTTGGTAAAGAATTTATTAAACCATTGGATCTGGCATGTTTCACGAACTGAATAATAAAACCCGGGATCTTGCATATACGTAATTCCATAAATCCCTTTAACCACATTTTCAATCCCACCTGATCTTATAAAAAGGCATTATTTTGTAAATTGCATCTTCCAAATAATTGACGGAGGTGATTATGCAAATACCATTCAACCAGTTTGAACAATATATAAGCGATACCATATTAAAACGGGGCCTCTCTTATTTTAAGAATGGACGGGTACAGGAACCCGCGGAAATACGTCCGGGCGAATATGAGGCAATAGTGGAGGGGAGTGTTGATTACACGGTGCGTCTGACAATAAAGAAAGGCATAATAACAGGTTTTGTGTGTGATTGCCCTTATGATATGGGACCTGTTTGCAAGCATGTGGCTGCTGTTATTTTTTATCTGCAACAGGTTGAACTGGACCTCAAAACGAAGAAAAAAAGCAAAAAGTCATCCGAACCTGCAAAAAAAGTAAAAAGAAAAACTATTGCGGAACAGGTAAACGAGCTGCTCGAAAAAGCCACAAATGAAGAACTGAAAGAATTTATAAGGGGAAATAGTGTTGAGAACAGGACATTCAGGAACCTTTTCCTTTCATCTTTTACACAATACAATACCGATGAATCGAAAGGATTTTATGTAACACAGGTAAAATCCATTCTTAAAAGCGCAGCTGACAGATACGGATTTATTGATTGGAGAGCTTCAGGTCATGTAGGCAGCTTAGTTGGCAATTTACTGGACTCGGCACAAAAACAGATGGATAACAACAATTTCAAAAGTGCAATTTTCATCATTACGGCTGTAATGGAAGAAATGACCGAAGCCCTGCAATATGCGGATGACAGCAATGGTGATATCGGCTTGTGTATCAATACTGCCGGTGAAATGCTTTATCAGATGGCAGAGGGGCAGGAGGATGAACAGGTCAGAAGCCAGATTATCGGTTATTGCTTTAAAGCATTTGAAAAAAAGATATATGAGGGATGGGACACGCATATTTTCATTTTAAGAATTGCGGCCATGCTTTTGAAAACCGGTGAAGAAAAGGAACGGATTTTTTCACTGATTGATAAAGCTGACAGGTCAGATTATGAGAGGGAAGAAGCACAGAAAATAAAATATGAAGTATTGGTAAAAACCGGGGAGGAAGAAGTAGCCAGCAAATATCTCGAAGAGAACTTAAGCAATCCCGGTATGCGTCGAAAAGCATTAGAAAAGGCATTGGCAGATAAAAATTATGACAGGGCAATTGAAATTGCCAGAGATGGCGTGGAACATGACATGAAAGACAAACCGGGACTGGCAAAAGGCTGGTATGAATGGTTGTTGAGGATAGCACAGGCTCAGAATGATGGAAATAAGATAATTGAGTATGCGCGTTACCTTCTGATCGATAATTTCAGAAATGAACAGGATTATTACAGAATATTGAAAGAACGTGTGAAACCTGAAGAATGGACTTCATTTATAGAAGGAGTTATACAGGATATTGAAGCTGACAAACAGTGGCGTAACAAGGGCCTGGTAGCGAGAATCTTTATCAGGGAAGAATTGTGGGATAGGCTACTGGAGCTTGTGAAAAAGTCGCCGGATCTGAATACGGTAGAGAGTTATGAGAAATATCTTTGCCCCCATTACCCTGATGAGATAGCTGATTTATATGCTGCTGGTATACTTAGCTATATGAAATACAATGTAGGGAGAAAGCATTACCAGCGAGTATGCAGATACCTGAGAAGGATCATCAAACTGGGTTCAAGAGAAAAGGTGGATGATATAATAACCTTCCTCAGAAAAGAGTATCCTACACGTAAAGCTCTACTTGAAGAACTTAACTATTTATAACTATCCTCAACCCGGGCTATTTATTGTTCCTGCCATTCGTCGCCTGCCCTGAGCCTGCCGAAGGGCCGAAGGGTTCGTCTTTCGTCGTATAATTCATTTAGCAGTAAGCTCAATGAAACCAATCG
>CAZSJH010000271.1:0-3764 GCA_964607105.1 uncultured Rikenellaceae bacterium
TCGGCGACTCCTTGGCTTCGGTCCTGCAAATAGAAAACAAATCACTCGCTATGCGAGTAGATTTTGTTTTTATCCCGACTCTCCCGGAAGCAAGCTTCCGTCGAACCGTAATAAAAACAAAAACCCCCTGGCGGGGGTGATTGTTTTCTGCTTGATCCTTGATCCTGCGGAGGTGGAGATAAGGGGAGTCGAACCCCTGACCTCGTGACTGCCAGTCACGCACTCTAGCCAACTGAGCTATATCCCCGTTAAGACTATGCAAAATTATATTAAAAAAATTTATATGCAAAGTAAGTTTTAATTGACTCGTTATGAACATTGCTGTGATGCTTGCATTTTAGCGAGGATATAGTTGCCAATGGGAAAATTATTTTGTATATTAATGGTAGTATTTTGTTAAAATTTTGAAAATATTCATATTAATAATTATTTTTAGGCTCTCAAAATCCGAAAAAAATGGAAATTAAGAAAAACGACAAAGTAAATCTGGAGAAGCGTAAGGGAATATTCTTACAGTTGGGACTGGTAATTGTTCTGGCCGTATGCCTTATTGCTTTTGAATGGACCTCCGGGACAAGGGAAGGTAATGCTTTTGATACAGGCGGTGATGAAATAATCGAGGAGGAAATGATCCCTATAACCGAGATGGAGCAACAGGAACCTGAAGCACCACCTGAAATTCCTAAAGTGACTGAAATATTTGAGATCGTTGAAGATAACGTTGCCATCGAGAATGAAATATTGTTCGAAGATGATGAAGCCGACTTCGATGAAGAGATTCAAATGTATGACTTCGACCTGTCGGAAGAACAAGAAGAAGAAGAGGAAGAAATTTTCGTTGTTGTTGAAGATATGCCAACATTCAGGGGCGGCGATGTAAATAAGTTCCGTGAATGGGTGCAGCAGCGAATAAAATACCCACAGATAGCAGCAGAAAACGGCATCCAGGGTAAAGTATTTATTATGTTCGTTGTCGAACCCGACGGGTCAGTAAGTAATGTCACAATCTTGAGAGGCGTTGACCCTGCACTCGACAATGAAGCTAAGAGAGTGGTTGATAGCTCACCAAAGTGGGCCCCGGGTAAACAGAGAGGAGCACCTGTGCGTGTACGCTTTTCAATTACTGTTAACTTCCAGTTACAATAATTAGATATAAAAATTTGATTCGGCCGCCCATATAATTGTGGCGGCTTTTTTTTTTGAGGAAAATTTTATTGTCATATCTTTATCACCAATTAACCAATAATTTCTTATTATGCGAAAGGTAATTTTGTATTCCATAATTGTGTCAGTTTTCTTTGCATCATGTTCCTCCCCGAAGAAGCAAATGCAGTCCGGTAATTATGATGCAGCAATTACGAGAGCTGTTGATAAACTGCGAAAAGACAGGGACGATACTAAAAATATTGATATCCTTGATCAGTCCTATAAAATAGCCCTGGAACAGGACAATGAAAGAATAAGACTATTGAAGATGGAGGGAAGACCTCAGAATTGGGATGAAATATACCTGATTTACAAAAAGATGCACGACAGACAATCATTGGTGAGAACGGTATTGCCACTGAAATTAGGTAACCGTACCGTTGATTTTCAATATGTTGACTATATGGCGGAAATGATAGCCGCAAAAAACAAAGCAGCGGATTACTATTATGCCAATGGCCTTGAATTAATGAAGAATGGAACTAAGGAATCATACAGGCAGGCAAATGCTGAGTTTTTAAGGGCAATGGAGTATGTTGGTGATTACGAAAATATCGACCGGCTTATTGACGAATCAAGATACCTTGGAATGAGCAGGGTCCTGGTAACAGTGGAAAATCACTCAAGTATAAATTTCCCTCCTGAGTTTGAATCAGACCTGCTTGCCCTTGACCTCCCAAGACTGGATAATCCATGGGTTGAATACCATACAAGGCAGTTGGATGATGATATAGATTTTGATTACCTCGTATCGGTTATTATTAAATCTGTTGCAGTATCACCCGATAATACCTTCCAGAGAGATACCCTAATAAAGAAGGAAATAGAGGATGGATTCCAATATGTACTCGATGATAATGGTAATGTGATGAAAGATAGTCTTGGTAATGATATAAAAGTGAAAAAATATAAGGATGTGCAGTGCGCTCTTATCGAAACTGTACAGACAAAGGAATGTGTCATTGACGGTGAGGTTGAGATAGTCACTGTCAATCCGGCAAAAGTATTAAAAAGCGATCCTCTGGCAGCGGATTCTTACTTTGAACATATTTCAGCCAGGGCAATAGGGGATGAAGAAGCCCTTGGACCCGGTGAAAAGAATAAAATACAAAGTAAACCAATACCCTTCCCTTCTGACATCGAGATGATAATTAGATGTACCGAGGCACTCAAGATGGGCATAAGAAGGGCTATGGAACAAAACAGGAGGTTCATTATTTAAAAAATCACGGATCAACAGGTTAACAAGTTAAACTGCGGTCGTTTTGAATTGAATTTGTGAGTATGGATGAAATGATTGAAACGGCAGGGAAAACCGACCGTGCTGTTCTAATAGGCGTAATACTTCCTCTGCAGAGTGAAGCAGAGGTTGCTGATTATCTTGATGAACTGGCGTTTCTGACAGATACAGCTGGAGCACTGTCCGTAAAAACATTCGTACAGAAACTGTCTGCACCCGACCCCAGAACTTTCGTTGGCTCGGGGAAAATAAAGGAAATTGAAGTATTTGTCAGGGATAATGATATTACCCTTGCAATATTCGATGAAGAACTGAGCCCGTCACAGCTGAGAAACATTGAAAAAGTGCTGAAATGCAGAATACTCGATCGCACAAACCTTATTCTCGATATATTTGCCCGCAGGGCAAAAACAGCCCATGCCAAGGTACAGGTGGAACTGGCACAATACGAATACCTGCTGCCGCGTCTTACAAGGATGTGGACACACCTGGAGAGACAGAAGGGTGGTATTGGACTGAGAGGACCTGGTGAAACGGAAATAGAGACAGACCGGCGGATAATACGAGATAAGATTACCAGACTTAAACAGCAGCTGCAGAAGATAGATAAACAGATGACCGTGCAGCGGAAAAACAGGTCGAAAATGGTGCAGGTGGCTCTGGTGGGTTATACCAATGTAGGTAAATCAACCATAATGAACCTGTTAAGTAAGTCTGATGTATTTGCCGAAGATAAACTGTTTGCCACACTTGATACGACAGTAAGAAAAGTGGTGATAGGTAACCTGCCCTTCCTCCTGTCAGATACCGTGGGTTTTATCAGGAAGCTGCCACATGGACTGGTCGAATCATTTAAATCAACCCTTGATGAGGTGAGGGAAGCTGATATACTCTGTCATGTGGTTGATTTATCACACTCCGGGTTCGAGGAGCAGATTCAAATCGTGAATGAGACATTGCATGAGCTTAAAGCCGATAATAAGAATACAATAATTGTATTTAATAAAATTGATGCCTTCACTTATATAGAAAAAGATGAGGATGACCTTAGTGTCAAAGAAAAGGTTAACTATACGCTTGATGAGCTACAGCAAAGCTGGATGGCAAATAGTAAGGATGCCAAAACACTATTCATCTCCGCAAAGGAAAAAATCAATATTGATGCCTTTAAGAAACTTCTATACTCAGAGGTAAAGAAACTTCACGAACAAAGATATCCGTATAATAGTTTTCTTTACTGACGAAAGACAAAAGAGGGCCGAGCGTTAAAAACCGAACGAAGTGAGCTCGTGAGCGCAGCGAACAATTAGCCCGGTGG
>CAZSJH010000272.1:0-3756 GCA_964607105.1 uncultured Rikenellaceae bacterium
AAAGCACCCCTCAGGGAATCACGAACCGACCATCGGGAGGTTCGTAATTCCTGGGTAAACGTTAAAAAATGTTTAAGCGCTATAAATTCTTATCCATTTTTACATATTGAGCTGTTACCTCAATAAGATTGTTCGTCAAAATAAAATAAGGTTCTCGTACAGCGGTACTGGAGGCCTGAGATTATATTTAATTATTAAATAAAATTTGATAAAAATGAAGATCAGAGTTTTATTGCTCGCTCCCAATGTCGATTTAAAGTGCAGAACTGTACTGGACTGGGAAATTTATCATTAAATTACAGCCTGAAAGATAATTAACATTTAAAAGCCAGGGATTATGAAACTGGCTCACTTCAGGTTTTACGAGGAACTGAACGAATTTCTACCGGCAAAAAAGAGAAAAACCTCTTTTGAATATGAATTCAGAGGTAAACCTTCAGTGAAAGATGCAATAGAGGCGCTCGGTGTTCCTCATGTTGAGGTTGACCTTATCCTTGTTAATGGTAAATCCGTTGACTTCACATATGGATTACAGGATGGTGATAAGATATCTGTTTACCCGGTATTCGAGGGACTTGACATCAGTCCTGTTATACGTTTACGGGATAAACCTCTCCGGGAGGTGAAATTTATCCTCGATGCCCACCTTGGACGGCTGGCTAAATATCTGAGGTTATGTGGCTTTGATACACTTTTTGACAATTATTACGATGATCCTGAAATAGTGGATATATCAGTTATTGAGAAAAGAATCATACTTACACGCGACAGGGGTATTTTGAAAAACAGCCGGGTAACTCACGGGTACTGGATAAGATCACAGGACCCGGAAGAACAGCTGAAAGAGGTCTTTAAAAGGTTAGATCTTAATAGGCAGGTCATACTTTTTACCAGGTGTATGGTATGCAATACACTCCTGGAAGAGGTTAAGAAAGAGGATATAGCCAGAAGGCTTCAGCCGGGGACCAGGCGATTTTATTCAAAATTCAGGCGATGCCCTGGTTGTGACCGTATCTACTGGAATGGATCCCATTGTGAAAAGATGAAAGAATTCATCGATAATATTATCAACGATATCACTTGAACCTCCCCTCAACTCCCTCAACCCTTGTCCGCCGTAGTCCCTAATTCCCGCTCTTGCTACGATTATAAAAAATATGCAATGTATATTAAGTATATACAGGGTTTATTGCTTTACTTTTGAAACATACGTGAAACATTTGCGGTAAATATCAAAGACACCTTCTCCTGCATAAACTTTATTGTTTATTTCTTCATCAGCTTCTTAAAGTACCTCCTGGTTTTGGTTTTAATCTCAACAAAATAGATCCCCTTTTCCAGGGTTTTATTAAAATTAAAAGAGAATGAATTTAAACCATAATTCAGAGGTCCATTATAAAGTTGTTGGATAACTCTTCCCTGCATATCAAAGATTTTTATCGAAATGGGCTGATTCATTTCACTGTTAAGCCGAATCGTGACATATGAATCGACTGGATTGGGAAAAAGTAATACTCCATCAATGCTATTTGATATTTCGTTAATTCCTGTCCCGAAAAGCTCAAAATCAAAATAGTTGATATTATATGCATCGCAGGATGCCAGTGCAGTCATTACATATTTGCCATGGCTGAGATATACAGATGTTGAAAAATCTTTCCAGGTTTGCCAGCCATTAGTTGTGGTGAAGTTAATGTTGGATATTATAGTATCATTAAACATAAGCGTAATGGTTCCTGAATTATACCCTGAGATCCTACCGGTAATGTGATAATACCCCGAAGTTTGAATATCAAGATAGTATTTCATCCAATCTCCCGGGTTAATCCATCCGACATTTAATCCTCCGCCGTTATCCGTGCAGTTTTCAGTGTCTATCCCCAGCATCTCAAAATAACCCTCTGCCTCTATGCGACCTGGAATAACTAATGGTGTACCATAATTTTTATAGTTATTGAAAACAAACAGGTCACTAAATTCCGGGAGAGTTCCGGATACTGATTGTATATTTCCTCCGCTGTAGCTGACCGTTAATAGCATATTTTCGTCTGTGACATTTTGTGAGAGCCCGATCTCAATCATTGAACTATCATACCCGGGAATATTAATTTCACTAACTATTCCTGTCATCTCTGCATTATTAAAATTAACCAGGAAGTTGTCAGGCTGAACATCCATGAGATCTATTTTGCCAGATAGTTTCAATAATATAGTTATTCCTTCATCACCGCTTGTTGCAGCAACAGGTATCAGGCCTTCACCTGTGCCAGGAGTTGGGAACCTATCAAGACCAAATTTGAAGCTGAAAAGCGGATTATAGTCCGGATCTCCTATATTTATTGGAATCTGTTCCATATATGCAGGCCATGAATGACTCAGTTTGCCGGTTGGAGGAAAATCTCCAAATAGAATATCAGCTATGCCACCTCCTTCTGTTCCTGGTAGCCATGCAGCGATAAGGGCATCTGAGTAGGGTAGAACGTCACCTATAATCATAGGCCTGCCCGAGATTAGAATAGTAATTACTTTAATGCCCTTTTCTTTCAAACTCCTGACCAGAGTTACATCTTCCTGATCCAGTCGCAGGGATGTTCTGTCTCCCACACCTTCAGCATAAGGATCTTCTCCGATTACTGCTACGGCAACATCCGCATCCCCTGTATAATTTCCTGTCGGGGAGTAGATGATTTCACTGTTCTTACACACTTCCTGAAGGCCTTCAAGGATGGTTGTCCCAACAGTGATATCACCGTTTGATCCCTGCCATGAAATTGTCCAACCTCCGCATTGAGCTCCCAGGTCATCAGCTCTTTTTCCAACAACCAGAATTTTTTGTCCGTTCTTTTGAAGAGGTAGAGCATTATCTCTTGCAGACAGAAGAACCAATGATTCTCTTACCGCTTGCCGGCCAACTGATCTGTGTTCTGCTGATCCTACTGTTGAGCCAATTGAACGGTCTGTCAGGGGGTGGTCGAAAAGGTTCAATAAAAATTTTTGTTTTAGAATCTGGCTTACCGCATCATCAATTCGAGCCGTTGGAACCTCATTGGCCTGCACCAGATCCATTAATATGCTTATGAAGTATATATATCGATCCGGAACCATAACCATATCTATACCTGAATTTATGGCTCTCTTAACGGCAGTTCGATAATCTTCATCTATCTGGTCAACACCTTTCCAATCAGAAACAATGAATCCTTCGAATCCCAGTTCATTCTTGAGAACATTTGTCAGAAGGTAATTATGTCCATGTAGTTTTATCCCATTCCAACTGCTATAGGAAGCCATTATAGAACCTACGCCCTCATTTATTGCATCAATATACCCTGCCATGTGTACTTCCCTAAGCTCTTCCTCAGTTACCTGGGTATTCCCCTGGTCATCACCGTTAGTTGTACCACCATCACCTACAAAATGTTTGGCGCAGGCAAGTATAGTCTCCGGGAGTGCAAGATCAGAGCTCTGAAGCCCGGATACAGATGCTGCTGCCATTAGTTTCTGAATCTCAGGACTCTCACCAAAACCTTCATAAGTTCTTCCCCATCTCTCGTTTCTTGGAACAGCTATACAGGGACTGAAGGTCCAGTCAATTCCTGTAGCAGCAACCTCTCTGGCAGTAATATTATTGATAGTTTTTACGAGGTCATTGTTCCAGGTACAACCTAATCCGATATTATGAGGGAAAACAACTGCTCCAAAGAGATTGTTATGTCCGTGCACAGCATCAATTCCATAAATTAACGGGATTCCGAG
>CAZSJH010000273.1:0-3746 GCA_964607105.1 uncultured Rikenellaceae bacterium
GAGGCTTTAACATTATTTTTCCTGTTCTCAATATGCAATGTCTCAAAAAATCCGTGCAGAGCCTGCTTTGAGGCAGAGTATGCTGATCGTAGGGGGAAGCCAAATCTGCCTGTAATGCTGCTTGTGGCCATAATATGACCTGATCCCTGCTTTATCATATAGGGCAGCACAGCTTTGCTTAGGGCAATTGTACCAAAATAATTGATCTCCATTATCTTCCTGTCGAGCCAGAGAGGTGTATCTGCAATACTAGCTCTCTGACTAACACCACCGAGGTTTATAAGAACATCAACTCGTCCATGCTCTTCGATTTGTCCCGCAACGATATCCTCAATATTACTAGTATCGGCAAGGTCAAAAACTATGGTGCTGATCAGATTCTTTTTCTTCTCACACTTTCTTTTTACCCTGTCAAGATCGTCTGCTTTGTTTGATGATGCAATGAGCTTTGCCCCACGTTCCACAAGCTCGTAAACAAGTGCCTCCCCTATACCTGATGATGCACCGGTTACCCAGAATACTTTATTATTGTAGTTCATTATTTATCATGCTGATTTCATCAAGCAAACATGAATATTCTTTCCTTAGAAGCATGTACTCAGGATTCTTTCTGTTAGCATACTTTCTTACCCTTATACGCTCAATTAATTTCTGCCAGATAAGACTGTAATTCCATGCAAAGATTCCAGCAGGTATTATTAAAATCACTGCAATTGTGGCAATCCACCAGACAGGTATGAATACAAAAGCGATGATTGCATATATGGGTAAGAATATTATTCCGAGAACCAGTGAAATAACGTATCGTACTGACCCATGAAACATTATATCCTTGATGTTTTTCAATGGGAGTTTTGGTATTATATAAAATATGTAATTCAATACCCATCCGGCTATAAAAAATGGAAATAATGCTACCAGTCCGATAACAGCCAGAAACTGAAATATAATTCTCGGCTTTCTTCTGTTAAGATGGTAGTATGCTACATTAAGCTTATTTGCCAGGTGTTTTATTTTAAGCGCCCGGTTACATATACCTTCATATAAGGAAAAATTCTTTTCCTGCAAAGATTCCATTTTACTTATCAGTTGCTTATCCCTTCTAACCTTTGGGTTCTTTGTACAGGTAGAGTATTTCCCGTTTACTATCTCCCTGAGTTCATCAAGTGCTTCATAGTCTTCCTCTGAGTTAATATGGACCATATATTTTTTCAGTTCAGCTGACAGCCTGTCTCTGAGTGTATTATATGCTAGCTGTGGATTCTCCTCATACTGGTTCCTGTATTCTGCTACATCAATGGGTTTACCGTAAATGACAGTAAGGACTGACCGGAATCGGTGATAGTCAGAAAAGTCAAGTCCTACCGGTATAATTCTAAGTCCCATTTTGAAATTTTCAGATTCTTCGGTCTGTAAGGCTATCCTGAAAATACCTTTCTTTAGCTGCCGCAGTCTTCTGAAACCGGCATGGTTGCCTTCAGGCAGGATTACTATAGATTTGTTATTCTTAAGTACATCAATTGTTTTATTGAATATTTCATCGTTTTGCTTAAGGCTGTCATATCCATCCCTTATCCGATAGACAGGGAGAATTTTCAGATAATACAGGATGGAGGCAATGAACTTCTTTTTAAATATATCAGCCCTTGCAAGGTAAATCTGTTGTCCACTGGTTGAAGCCACTATGGCCAATGCATCCATCAGAGCATTCTGATGATTTGGAGCAATTATCTTTGGTAAATCATTGTCCAGGTTTTCCTTTCCAATGACTATAACTTTTCTGTAATATATGTTATTGTGCCAGATACTGGCCACAAATTTTAACAGTGCATATCCTACAGAAGTCTTTTCTATATTATTCTTACCCATACCCTGGTTTGTCTGTTTCTGCCTTTCAGCCACCTACTTTCAGCTGGCCTCCTGTAATTATGTTATATAGCCCCAATATACTAATATTTTAATTTTCTGTCTAACTATCCTTCAGCTTATCGAGGTCACGTCTTTCTTTCTTTGTGGGACGTCCTGAACCATTATACTTGTATCTCACCTGGTTTTTTTGCTTTATTTCCAGCTTGAGTTTTTCTTCTTCAGTGGTCTGATCCTCAATATAATTATCCACCAGCTTGGCTGAGATCCTTGAGGGGGGGATTTCTCTAATCCTGTAGGTATGGAGAACAGGTACCTTCTTAACTTTTATTATCTCGCCTGCTGTCACCTGCCTTGCAGGTTTAACAGGAATGTCATTTATGATCACCCTTCCTTTTTTACACGCTTCAGTAGCTATGTTCCTCGTTTTGTATATCCGTACCAACCAAAGGAATTTATCAATCCTCCTGTCGCTTATCGTTCCCTTGCTCATCATCGAGTGATTTAGCCAGCTTGTTATATTTTGTCATAGTCAGTTCGATACCGATGGTACCAAAAGATTTTATTATGTCGATTGCCAGATCGAGCCTTTTGTTCAATATCTTTTCTTCCTCCTCAGTCAGTTTACCAAGAACATAGTTAACCTGACCTCCTGTCATGAAGTCGTTTCCGATACCAAAGCGCAGTCTGGAATAGTTATTATGGCCCATTATCATGCTAATATGAGTGAGGCCATTATGTCCCCCCCCGCCTCCTTTTGATCTCAGGCGCATTGATCCGAAAGGAATAGATATATCATCAACCAGGACAAAGAGGTTTTCTCCAGGTATCTTTTCTTTCCTGAGCCAATAATTAACGGCATTTCCGCTCCTGTTAACGAAGGTTGATGGTTTGAGCAGGACGAATGTTCTTCCCCTGTATTTTATATTGGCTACTTCACCGTATCGCCTGTCAGTAAATACAACATTGGCTGCCCGGGCCCAGGCATCCAGTATTAGAAAACCAATATTATGACGAGTATTCTTATACTCATCACCAATATTACCCAATCCTGTAATTAAATATTTCAAGGCAAAGGGTTTTAGAAATTAACTAAGTGTGCTAGTTGCTTTCGGCTTTTCCCTCTTCTCTTTTTTCTTGCTTTGCATCAGCTCCTTCTTCCACTTCTTCACCTTCCACTTCTTCACCTTCAGCTTCTGCTTCAACTTCTTCAGGCATTTCCATTCCTCTCATTGCCAGGCGGGATGATATTACAGCTACGACCATAGCCCTTGGAGGGTCAAGTATTTCTATACCTTCATAGCCGAGTTCATTTATTTTTATTGTCTGACCTATATCAAGGTTTGTAATATCAATATCCAGCTTGTCAGGCAGGGCATCAATATATCCCCTTACAGTCAGTTGCCTTCTTTTAAGCCTTAATTTTCCACCTGCTTTCAGGCCCACTGACTCACCCGTAAGGTTCACGGGTATAAAAACTGTAACTGGCTTGTCATCGAATACCTCTATAAAATCGATATGCGATATTTTGTCGGTAACAGGGTGGAACTGGATATCCTTTAGAACAGCCTTATATTTTTCTCCTTCAACGTTAACCGTTACAATGTAAACGCTGGGAGTATATACCAGTTCATTGAAGTTATTCTCGTGTGTATAAAAGTGTATTGTTTCTTTGCCTCCATACATTACGCATGGAACATTCCCTTCATTCCTGATTTTTTTTGTTTCGCTTTTACCCGTTTTTTCCCTTTTCTTGGCAATAATTTCGAGAGTTCTCATTTGTCATCATTTAATGTGCTACTCAAGATCATTTCTGCATGATCTCCCATCACACGTTGGACAATAATTTTAGTAAAAATTTTGGCCTGCAAATATAGGAT
>CAZSJH010000274.1:0-3743 GCA_964607105.1 uncultured Rikenellaceae bacterium
ACAATAGCATTTGCATTTGGCTTCCTGGTAAGGCTAATAGGTCTGCCACCTCTGGTAGGTTACCTTTTGGCCGGATTCGTACTTAACTATATGGGTGCTGAGTCAGGCGAGTTCATTGAAACTGTTGCTGATCTTGGAGTTATGCTATTGCTATTTACCATCGGGCTGAAACTTAAAATCAAGAACCTGATCAGACGGGAAGTATATGGTGGCACAATAATACATATGCTCATTATCACAGTATTGTTTGTCGGTTTTCTGATGCTCGCCGGCCTAAGTAATTTCAGCTTTTTTAAGAATTTCAGTTTACCACAGGCTGCACTCGTAGCCTTTGCCCTGAGTTTCTCCAGCACCGTATTCGCAGTCAAGGTACTGGATGACAGGGGAGAGAGTACATCCTTACACGGTACTACGGCGATAGCGGTACTCATCATACAGGATCTGCTTGCTGTGATATTCCTTGTTGCAACAGCTGACCACCTGCCAAGCATCTGGGTATTTGCGATACCTATAATACTGCTGTTAATTAAACCTCTTGTATTTTATATCTACAGGAAGATAGGGCATGGAGAGCTGCTGATTCTTTTTGGCTTTTTCCTGGCACTTGTACCGGGGGCCGAATTATTTAAAGCTGTAGGTCTGAAACCTGACCTTGGAGCACTGGTAATGGGTATATTAGTTTCAGGACATCTTAAGTCGAAAGAGATGGCAGAACTATTAATGCATTTCAAAGATTTTTTCCTGATAGGTTTCTTTTTATCAATTGGACTCTCTGTCGTTCCTACATTAGATATATTTATTATTTCTTTCCTTATTGCCCTGGCAATAAATTTCAAGGTGGTATTTTATTTCCTGGTATTTACCCGCTTCGGCCTGAGGTCTTTTACTTCATATTTCACTTCCCTGAGCCTGGCAAACTATTCGGAGTTCGGGCTTATAGTTGCCTCAGTAGCCACTGCAAATGGATGGCTGCCAAATGAGTGGCTGGGTATTATTGCGATTTCCCTGTCTATAAGTTTTATTATTTCCTCACCACTGAACACATATTCTCACCAGATTTACAACAGGATAAGATCATACCTGATAAGATTTGAAGCCAGAAGCAGACTGCTTTATGACCGTACAATAGATATAGGCGATGCAGAGGTGTTGATTTTTGGTATGGGATTGCTGGGCACATCTGCTTATGACCAGCTGAAAAATGCATACGGGCAAAAAGTCCTTGCTCTCGACTACAATCCGGATACTGTGGAATACCATCGTAAACTCGGAAGAAATGTAATAAAGGATGATGCCACGGACATTGAATTCTGGGAAAGGGTGAAGGAAATGCAGACAGAAAAGCGGCAGGTAAAAATGATCGTACTCTGCATGGATGATCATAAATCCAATCTCTTTGCCATAAAAGAACTTAAAACTATTGATTACCAGGGAAAAATTGCAGCTACTGCCAGGCATGATGATGATATAAGAGATTTAAAGAAGCTGGGGGTCGATTCTGTATATAACCTATACACCGAGGCAGGGACAGGTCTCGCCGATCATATATGTTCCAATACGACGAACGATCCCGAAAAACACAAATCTTTGATTTGAATGTTTTTCGTGGATCCTCGAAAATGCAGGCATTTTCGGGACGAGCGACGAACGACTAAAGGTTAAGAGATGAAAGCAGGTGACTGGCGACTTCCGCCTCTGCCAAGGCTACGGCGGACAGGGAAGACTGAAAACTGATTTTACCTTAAAACAATTATTACAATGATAAAACACTCTTTTGTCCCACTCGTATTAGCAGGATTGTTAATGTACTCATGTACCAATAAGAATAATATTCGCAAAAGTGAAGAAAAACCAAATATTATCCTGATAATGACTGATGATCAGGGTATCGGTGATATAGGATATATGGGAAATCCATATATTAAAACGCCCGTTCTTGACAGCCTTGCCAGCAATGCAATAATTCTCAGTAATTTCTATGTTTCACCTGTATGTGCTCCAACACGGTCATCATTACTCACAGGAAGATACTCTCTAAAAACTGGTGTTCATGATACTTACAACGGTGGAGCAACTATGGCTTCAAATGAATATACTCTTGCAGAAATCCTGAGCGACAATGGTTATATTACAGGGATGTTTGGTAAATGGCATCTGGGAGATAATTATCCGTTCAGGCCATCCGACCAGGGATTTGCAGAGTCGTTATATCATCTTTCAGGAGGAATTGGACAGGTCGGTGATATAAATAATTATCACAGGTTTGACAGTTCTTATTTCAACCCTGTGCTCTATCATAATAATTATATATCTCAGACGAAAGGGTACTGTTCAGATGTATTTACTGATTATGCTATCAGGTTCATAGAAAAGAACAGTAATAATCCTTTTTTCCTTTATCTGTCCTTTAATGCACCACATACCCCTCTCCAACTTCCCGGTGAATACTATGAGATGTACAGAAATCTCCCGGATGAACTCATAGAAGAGGAAGATCCTGAGTTTTTTGGAAAAGTATTAAATGAAAATGATATTGATGCAGCCAGAAGGGTTTATGGAATGGTGAGCAATATTGATGATAATATTAAGCGTATACTCAAAAAACTTGAAGAGACAGACTTAGATGATAATACAATAATCATTTTCCTGACTGATAATGGCCCCCAGCAAAACAGGTACCGGGCAGGTTACCGTGGCAGAAAAGGAAGTGTTTATGAAGGAGGTATAAAGGTGCCTGCCTTTGTTTATATGCCTGGTATTCAGAATATAAAAATTGATGAGCCGCTAGCGCATATCGATATTTTACCAACCATTGCCGATCTTACTGAATCAAAACTCAAGCAGTCTGATTTGGTTGATGGTAAGAGCTTCATATCACTTGTGGAGGGAAAAGGGGGAGAAGCATTCATGACAAGGCCGATTATTTCTTACTGGCAGAGAGGATACCCCGAACCTTACAGGAACATTGCGATAAGAAAGGGAGATTTTAAGTTAGTTGGCCAGACAGGACATATAACAGACCTTGAACTGTATAATATAGTTGAGGATCCCCATGAAAGAAATAATATAATTTCTGAAAATTCCGCCATTGCACAAGACCTCAGAAAGGAATTTGATAAGTGGTACAGGGATATTTTATGGGAAGAAAATCTCGGGAGACCCCTGGCTCCAGTTGTGGGAACTGAATTCCAGGATGAAATAATACTGAACCGTAATGATGCGAAAGGACCACCGGGGATATGGGCACAGGATGATATTTATGGGTACTGGGATATTAGTTTTGCTACCACTGGTATGTATAAAATAAAAGTCCATTTTCGTGATACTATTTCATCTCCCGGGCGCCTGACATTGAAAATATCTCCCGTGCAACGCACAGCAGTTATAGAAAACACAGGTATAATAGGATATACTTTCAGGAATGTATATATACCTGAAGGAAATTATTTTCTGGATTGCTGGTATGAACCGCTGGGAGGAAGAAGAATGATGCCTTTTTATATAAGCGTATCAATTGATGATACTAATGGTCGGGTTATTATTGATGAAAGCCATTAGTATAACGTACTTTGTTTTTTCTTGCTTAATCAAAATATTATTAATAATTTTGCATCGCCTTTTAAAAAAGGAACCGGAGATTCAGTAGCTCAGTTGGTAGAGCACATCCCTTTTAAGGATGGGGTCCTGGGTTCGAGACCCAGCTGAATCACCTCAAAGGCCCACTGTAAAGTGGGTCTTTTTTT
>CAZSJH010000275.1:0-3712 GCA_964607105.1 uncultured Rikenellaceae bacterium
TTATCCTTTCCTGTATGGGTGGGTGCGTTGCAAAGAGGGTGGAGAAAGAGGCTCCTTTCTTTTTGACACCGGGGTTTTCTATAAACATCTGGGCTACATCCTTACGTGTTACCGCTTCTATCCTTGGATCACCCGACACTTTTCTCAGGGCTGAGGCCAGAGCATATGGCTTTCGTGTAAGTTCAGCCGATCCTGCATCTGCCAGGTATTCCCTTTTACGCGACAGGGCGAACCTGAAGAGTGTTGTCATCAGCCAGCCTATAGCTGCCAGAATGATTATGAGTATTATGGCAAGTCCGTTCTTGTTATTACGGCTTCTGCCAACACCTCCATACAATGTTCCCCTTAACAGGGCCTGTGTTGCAAATGCAAAAATACCCACAAAAATTATGGATATTATCAGCAGGCGCACATCCTTATTTCGTATATGTGTAAGTTCGTGTGCAATAACTGATTCAAGCTCGTCATCATCCAGCCTGTTGATAATGCCCCTGGATAATGATATGGTGTAGGTCTTTTCACTAATCCCGCTGGCAAAAGCATTGAGGCTGTCATCCTCAATAACATTTATCTTGGGCATTCTTTTCATGCCTGCAGCAATAGCAAGGTTTTCCACCATGTTGTACACCCTCTTGTTTTCCTTCCTCTCCAGAGGTCTCGAACCGGTAGCTTTGTTTATCATTGAGGTATGCGAGGACCAGGCTATTGTAAACCATAGCATAACCCCTGCTGCAACCCATGGTATGGTCCTTATAAATCCATTTAAAGGGTCAATGCCCTCTTCTGGCTGGTAAGCACTGTATATAAGCCAGAAGATAAATACAAGAGCAAATATTACCAGTGGGAACAATATAAGAAGCATTACCGACCTGGCATTATTCTTCCATATCTGTGATTGTAAACCAACAAAACCCATAATCCTTATTATTCAAAACTCGCCTTTGGCGGTTCTTCCATCTCCTCGCGGCGCTCACCCAGGTCAAACATGGGTTCTTTATGGAATCCGAACATGCCTGCTACTACATTTGAAGGGAATACCTGGGCTGCTATATTCAGCTCCTTGGTTGCTGCATTGAAGAACCTGCGGACAGCGGCCAGCTTGTTTTCAACATCTGATATTTCTTCCTGGAGCTGCATAAAATTCTGGCTGGCTTTCAGGTCGGGGTAAGCCTCAACAGCCACCTGTATGCCTCCCAATGCCTTTGACAGCCTTGCTTCAGCACCAATTTTCTCATTTATCGTGCCCGCCTTCATTGCAGCTGCACGTGCATTGGTAATCTCGGTTAAAAGTTCCCTTTCATGCTTCATATATCCCTTGACTGCATCAATAAGCTGCGGTATGAGGTCGTGACGCTGCCTGAGCTGTACATCAATGTCAGCAAAAGCATTCTCTCTGTTATTCCTTAACCTTACAAGCTTATTATACAGTGATATGAAGATTAATACAAGAACAACAACAATAACCAGTATGATAATTAATCCTGTCATTTTTTGTGTGTTTTAATTAGAAAGCAAATATATGAAATATTGGGTTAATGGAATAATGGATTGATGAAATAATGGGTTAATGGAACCGAGGAACCTGAGCATGTAAAGACGCCAGGCCTGGCGTCTCTATTTCGTCTCTCAGTCCCTAAGTCTCTTTGTATACTCGTCTCTTCATCTCTTCCTTAGCCTTAGCCTCAGCCTTAACCATAGCCATTATCTCATCGGACTCATATACTTCCATCCCATTGACATTATTTATTTCCCTTACCATGGCGTAAGCCACATCTTCGTCATATATTCCCCGATATTTCCTGTTTTTACCAGTGAGTAAAAAACCGAATGTCTTCATAAATCCTTTTCCAATTGATTCAAACAACCTGAATTCATCTCTCTTGCCCAGTAATATCGAAGGCCTCACTATAAGCTTACGTTTGAAATCGAGAGTACTTATCTTCTCTTCCATTTCGCCCTTTATCCTGTAGTAGTAGTTCCGGGATGATGCGTTTGCACCAATACTGGAAACGACAGCTATGTTTTTCACACCGTTGAGCAGTGCCGCCTGTGCTATTTTTACAGGAAGATCCCGGTCTATTTCTTCCATCTTTCTTATTGATCCTGCTTTACGTCTGGTTGTCCCAAGGCAAACAAAAAGGTCATCCCCCTTTATCAAATCTTTATATTCTTCAGGCTTTTCAACATTGACAATATTCTCTATCACTTTGATATGTTCTATATCCAGTTCACGCCTTACAAAAACCTTAACTGCCCTGTACCTTATATCCCTGATAAGATGGTTCACCAGTTCAGAACCTACAAGCCCTGTAGCACCGAATACTATGGCTGTTTTGTTCATTTCTTTTTCTGTATAAACAAAGATAAATGTCCTTCGGTTCATATATCTGCAGGGGCGTAAGATCTTGCGCCCCTACTGTTCTTATATGCCGCTGAAGCTGACATCATCGAACAGCAACGATGGTGTTCTCCAGGCTGCATCTTCGTATATGTCATTCCCTGCCTCTGCCAGGTTTTTATATAGCTGCAGTAAATTACCGGTAATATTCATTTCTGAAACAGGCTTAATGATTTTCCCTTTCTCTATCAGGAAGCCGTCAATACCATAGGAAAAATCACCGGTAGAGCCATTTGAATTGCCGCCATTGAATCCTGTTACAAGTATTCCCTTATCAAGTGAAGCTATCATCTCTTCCAGGTTTTTATCTCCGGTTTCAAAAACCAGGTTCGTTGTGCTACCACTGTTTGGGTCCATTCCAAGTTTTTTCCCATAATACGTATCGATATAGTACTCTTTCAACACACCTTTCTCAAATATTGTCCGTTTTTGAAGGGCAAGTCCTTCATTATCAAACAGTCTTGAGCCTCTTCCTGAAACAATAAAAGGATCATCAATAAGAGTCAACTTATCAGAACCGACTTTTTCCCCCAGCATATCTATGAGAAATGAATTTTTCTGCTGTAGTGCAGATCCGTTAAGTGCCTGGATCAGCGGTCCGAGGCTCTGACCGGCAAGCCTGTTTTCTATTATCATAGGCATATTGGCGGATTCAATCTTTGCCTGTCCCAGTTTTTTCAGCGCCTTTTCAAGGGCTGTTTTGCCAACTCCCTGGCTCTTCAGTTTATCATAAAAAAGTGCACTCTCATGCCATGAATCACTGGGACGTGCATCTCCCTGTTTAACTGAAACAGAGGCACTCAAGCTATAATAAGTATTTGCGCTGTCCCCCTCAAAGCCATTGCTCGTTACCATTACCGTTCCAATCATACCATCATCATAGGATGCTGTAACAGATACTATACGCTCATCCTGGCCAAGTGCTTCTTTTTCAATTGCAAATGCTGAATCTATTTTTACCTGTGGTCCTACCGATTTATAGTTTTCATCATAAGTTTTAAGGTCCGGGCCACCTCCTTTATAATAAAGATCCTGGTCAGGCAGGCCCCTGTATTCATCTTCGGCAAGGTATCTGGTACCCTCTATAGCTTCGTCAATAAATTTTGCAAGCTCCTTCTTATTGTCAAGCCTGTTGGTTGAGTGAACAGAGTATTTCTGGTCTACATATAAAAAGATGGTGAGTCCGTTTTCAATTGACTGTTCAAGATTTTCGATCTTCTCTTCCCTTACAGATATACTGTTATTCTGACTATCAGCAATTACTGCTTTAGCCTGTTGTGCACCGCTTTCAAGGGCATGATCAAGAGTCCACCT
>CAZSJH010000276.1:0-3688 GCA_964607105.1 uncultured Rikenellaceae bacterium
AGGCAAGCGAAGCTTGCGAGTTCGGCGAAGCCAATTGTTAAATCGTTGAATCGGGATTTCATTTCTTAGATCTGAAATCATAAATCATAAATCTTAAATCTCCAATCTAATATCATCAGAGATTCAGGGGGATACGGAAGAAGGTGAAGTTTACAGAGCCATATTTGCGGTGTTCGGAGAAGTATTTATGAGCAGTGAAGCTGTAATCGCCCGGATGTTCAAGAATCAGCAGACCGCCTGGTTCCAGGCAATTGCTGCTGAATACGATACCGGGAATATCATTTAACCATTTAAGATTATAGGGTGGGTCGGCAACAATAAGGTTGTAAGTATCAAATGTTCTTTCAAGGAATTTCCTTGTGTCCGCACGGAAAATTTTTATCTGCTGCAGATCAAGTTTCGAAGCAGTATTAGTTATAAAAGATGCATGTTTTGAATTTATTTCTACTGAGTGCACTAATTCAGCTCCGCGTGATGCAAATTCATAACTAAGACTTCCTGTTCCTGCAAAGAGGTCCAGCACACGTAATTTGCTGTATTCAATCAAATTGTTGAGTATATTAAACAGTCCTTCCCTGGCCATATCCGTTGTAGGTCTCAGCTTAAGGCCTGCCGGAGGCTTTATGATCCTTCCTTTATGGCTTCCGCTTATTATGCGCAATTTACTATATTGAAAAGATTACAGTATTGATGGGTGCCCATCTCGTCAAATATATAACTCATTGAAAAATCACCTTCCGGTTCTGCAAATTTAAGAGTTTTTATATACATGAGAAGGTTATTATACAGGTCGTCGAATTTAAAGATATTACCACTGAGATATACTTTCTGATCATTATTCACCTTGAAACTGTTAAAGGTATTCATAAGATAATACAGTATGTCCGAATCGTTTCTCACCCTGAATGTATTGGAAAACTGCAATTCGTTATCCATGATTATGACCAGTGTAAAGAATCCGTTGTCGAAGTGTACCCTGATGTACCGGTCTTTATTTTTTCGAGCTTGCCTGAACGATGAATTTAGCAGGGGTTTTACCTGATGGGAGATGGAGGCCTCAGGGAAAAGATTACATGCAAGATCAAAAATATCTTTCCTTACTCCAAACAGTAGGTATGAATCCGGGTCAGTCAATTTATTATTGGATACTATGTAATTATCCTGCAATTTATGATTCAGTTCGAAGTATTCATTTTTTACAGCCGGATCATATAAAGAAGCAGGCACTATAGTACTCTGTTCTGTGCTGAACACTATCCTATACCTGCGGTACTGCCTTGAGAGAAACTCATCCTTTTCTGCAATATCCTTTATTTCACCTATCACACCTGCCTCCTTACCGCTGAGCTTATATTGCCTGAACATTACAAACCTGGTTCTTAGGTTATCCAGGAGACAAAAAGAAAATCCATCCAGTCCAAGCTGAATGGATATTTCGTAGTTATTGGTTGAGTTTATATCCAGAGTTTCGTCAAACAGTTCTTTTTCATACATATGAAAACTGTTAGTTCTCCCAGTTACCTGCGTTATTATTGGGTTCTTTAACATTACCAACACGCATACCAGGGAAACCGGTCATCTTTTCACGCAGGATGTTGTAATTAATTATTAGCTGTTTGTCAAGACCTTTCAGGAATACGTCGTTCAGAACGGAGGCTTCGAAAACTTCTACGTCAACTTTTGATGCTGTCGCGACAATATCTGCTTCCATTTTGAATTCTATATCGTCGCAGAAGGGTACATATCTGAGCGAGTCAACCGGAAAATCCGAAGTGAATATTGAATCGAGTACAGTTGTATAGGAGGTGTCACGTACTATAAGACCTCTGCGGAGTGCTTCCCTTTCTGCTCTGGCGCCCCATTCTTCTATCATTTCATCAGTGATAGCCCCTTCTTTGTAGATCAGCGGGAAAGAATCAGTTTTGACAAAATTAATGAGAGTGTCAAAGCTTCCGGTATACCTTCTATATTTGGATTTGAAAGCTACCTGGGCAGTCCTGACATTAATCAGTCTTTCTTTTATAGCTTCTTCTCTTCTATCTCTTTCCGTATTAAACTTGATGGGGTTCAAAATACTGTCGATGAGAAGATAGCCGAGGACGACAATTGCTGCAATCAATAGAACTCGTACAACTATATTCATTTTTTTTATTGTTTGATAAGTTTGGTTATGTTTGCTGCAAAAATAAAAAAATAAATTGAATACCAAATCGATCCGGGCGTTTTTGAGCTAAATGATACACTCACATATTGAAAACATACTGGAGCAAAAACTTGGCCATCAGCCAACAGATGATCAGCTTACAGCAATGAAGGCGCTTGCCTTATTTATTGTGGGGAATACCAATGATAGTATTTTCTTACTAACAGGTTATGCAGGTACAGGTAAAACCAGCCTGATAAGTGCTGTCGTTCATACGCTTGATAATTTCAAAATTGAATCAGTTTTACTGGCCCCAACGGGTCGGGCTGCCAAAGTACTGGCCTCTTATACGGGCCGGGCATCTTATACTATCCATAAACATATCTACAGGCAAAAAAGCAGCAAGGATGGCATGGGAAGTTTTGAACTGGACAGGAATATGCACAAGGATGCGTATTTTATTATTGATGAAGCTTCAATGATTTCACGAGAAAGCTCTGAAGCATCTGTTTTTGGCAGTGGACGCTTGCTGGATGACCTTATCGAATACGTCTACCGGGGCAGGAATTGTAAGCTTATCCTTGTAGGTGATACAGCTCAGCTGCCTCCTGTGGGGTCTACACTGAGCCCGGCACTCAGCAGACAGGACCTTTCGCTTTATGGTTTCAATATTGAAACAGCTGAATTGCGTAACGTGGTACGGCAATCGATGGAATCAGGGATCCTGATGAACGCTACAACTATAAGGAGAAAAGTATCTGATAATGATCTTAGCCTGCCCGAATTTATTCTTGAAGGCTATGATGATATTTTTAGAATTACCGGGGAGACATTACTCGAAGAACTCGAAGACTCATATTCACACTCCGGAACAGATAGTACGGTCATAATAGTTAATTCGAACAGAATGGCCAACCGGTATAATGAGGGCATAAGAAACAGAATCCTTTTCCGGGAGGAAGAAATTACTGCAGGCGACATGCTGATGATCGTAAGAAATAATTATTTCTGGGTTAACGAAGAGGAAGATCTTGATTTTATTGCCAATGGCGATATTGCCTGCATAAAAAAAGTAATACGAAAAGAAGAAAGATATGGCTTCAGGTTTGCTGATCTGGTACTCGGTTTTATTGATTATTCAACCGAGCTAGAGGTGAAGGTACTCCTGGATACACTTAGCTCTGAAAGTGCTTTACTTTCATCAGAACAGAGTAAAATGTTGTTTGAGGGGGTCTATGAAGATTATGCCCACCTGAGTACAAAAAAGAAAAGGTATGATGCATTGAAGGATGATCCTTACTATAATGCGATGCAGATTAAATTTGCCTATGCTGTTACCTGTCACAAAGCACAAGGGGGACAATGGGAGAGAGTCTTTATTGACCAGGGTATGTTCAACAGTAAAGACCCGACAATAGATTATCTGCGCTGGCTTTATACGGCTGTTACCAGGGCAACGGACCGGCTTTATCTGGTAAATTTCCTGGCGCCATTTTTCGGTAATGATTAGTCACCGATGATCTTGATCAACACCCTTTTCCTGCG
>CAZSJH010000277.1:0-3682 GCA_964607105.1 uncultured Rikenellaceae bacterium
GTGCTTATCTGCTATCGGTAAAAGAAATTCCTCTGCCTCCCGTTCAAGAAGGTTGTATCTGACCTGTATAAGGTCTATTAATCCATGGTGTCTTTCAAGGATATGAGCCTGCTCTGATTCCCTGAATGACTGTACGCTCCAGCCTGCATGCTTGATTTTACCTTCTTTTTTCAGTTTTTCAAGTGCCAGCCATGGTTCATCTCGTTCCAGGATGTCAGTATCGGGGCTGTGCAGCTGTAATATATCCAGGATTTCAACATCCATTCGTTTCAGACTCTGTTCTGCTGCATACAAAAGATATTTTTCAGAATAATCATGATTAAGTGGGGATAGTTTCGGATCCTTCTCAATGAAGGGATAGAAATTGTTGCCGGCTTTGGTTGCAACTATTATTTTATCCCTGTCAGATCTTTCAGCCAGTACCTCTCTGATCAATTCTTCGGAGTGCCCAAAACCGTAAACATCAGCTGTATCAATGAAATTAACCCCTGTATCGAGTGCTGTATGAATAGCTTTCTTTGAATTCTCATCATCTGTCTTTCCCCAGTCACGACCGCTTATGCCCCATGAACCAAAGCCAACTGTTGATACTAAAGGCCCTCTCGCTCCAAGTTTCCTGTATTTCATAATATTATTTTTACATTAAAAATATATAAGGAGAGTTGAAGATCCAAATGAAACAGACTAACGACGAACGACGAACGATAAAAGACGAATGGTAAAAGAGACTTCACCTTCTTTCTTCTTCTTTCTGTGCCCCGTACCTCATTTCCTGTCCTTGAGTATTCTTCCTTTAACCTTACCCTCCTTTTATCGCTGGTCATTAGACGTTCGTCGTTCGTCTTTCGTCGTTAGTCGTTAGTCTCGAATTATTTTTGTATATTATTGTGCTTGATAATAAATGCAAATGAAAGACTATGGATATAACCTCCTGGCACCTAACCGGGTTTATGTTTTACCCGGAGTGTTAAAAGAAATATCCGGAATTACTGAACGAGATAATGAATCTATAGTTTGTATCGAAGATAACCGGGAGACAATTTTTATCTACGATATAGTTAATAATAAGATAATAAGAGAAATCGAAGTTGGTGGCAGGGGTGACTTTGAAGGTGTGGCCAGGGTTGAAAATACATTATACATCCTGAGAAGCGACGGGTTAATATCTGAAATTGAAGATTATGAGTCTGTTAATTATAAAAAAAACACTTATACTACTGGCATACCATGGAAAGATAATGAGGGATTATGTTACGACAGTAAGAATAACAGGTTGTTGATTGGCCCGAAAGAAATCCCTGGAAAAAAATCGGTAAATAGAAAGTTACGGTTCATTTATGGCTTCAGTCTCGATTCGAAAGAACTGGTACAGAAACCTGTTTTTACATACGACCTTAGGGTTGTTGAAAGATTTGCAATTGAAAATAATGTTAAGGTCCCTCTGAAGGTTAAAAAAAAGAAGAAGAAACTTAAGCCTGACATAAGGTTTCATATTTCAGCCCTGGGTATTCATCCCATAACGGGCAGGTTATTTGTATTATCATGCAGGAAAGATAAGCTCTTGTTTGTGTTTGATATGGCTGGCAATATTGAATATATCGAGCGTCTTAATACCGATTTATTCAGGCAGCCGGAAGGTATAACCTTTACGAAGAATGGTGATATGTACATTTCTAATGAAGGGAAAAAAAGGAAGAATCTCCCTACGATATTAATGTTCAGTTATTTAGGAACTAATCAGTAATACTGTGTCGGATTTGATAAAGTATATTAAGGAACATATCAGATTTCTTTATTATTACATTTGTTTTTAATAGATTGTAAAGGTCAAGAACATAACTCACGCACCTCAATTTATTACCGACCATGCTACCAACAGCAAAGGGTTTTGATAAGCATCTGACAACCAGTTTTATGATTGTACATCTCTTTTGCCCATCTTCTAATTTCTCAGACGACTTTTATTGACAACTCCATGAGGTATTTATTCCTTATTTCCCATACGGTTTTAAAAAGCCACCCTGGCATATCCTGTGCCCAAAAGAATCTAAGTAAAATAATTAACCAAACATTTTATTATTATGAAAAAGTTAAAGAATATCGTATTAATACTAACCGGGTTATTAATAACCGGTATGTTATTTACAGCCTGTGAAAAAGAAGAAACACCTATTTCAGGTGCCTCAGCATTAAAAGTAGTAAATAATTGTAGCTATGATGTAGACATTTATTTTGATAATGATTTTATAGGAGAAGTAGAGGAAGATGCAAGCAGGACCTGGTCGGTGCCCACGGGAGAACATGAAGTAAGGGCATCCAGCTATATCGGTGGTGTTACTACAAAAAATCCAACGTTTGTTGCCGGACAGACAATTGTAATGACCCTTTCCTCAGGTATAAAAAAATCAGGCGATGACATGTCCAGCTTTATTAACACAAAGAATATGGAACAATAATACACTAAATATTAAATAGTTAGCATATATAATATAATATAATATAATATAATATAATATAATAAGATGAAAGTAAATGCTATATCAAAATTAGTATGCATCCTGATCATAGCCGGAATCCTGGCATCAGGATGTGCAAGCAGTACTGTTTTACAGACAAACCCATCAGATGCAACTGTATATGTTAAAGGGGAGAAGCTTGGAAATACGCCATATACCTATTCTGACAGAAAAATAGCTGGCGCCTCAACATTAATTACATTTAAAAAGGAAGGATACGAGGATTACAGTACTACACTGAGACGAACCGAACGCTGGAATGCTGCTGCACTCATTGCCGGATTATTCTTTATATATCCTTTATTCTGGATTATGAGCTATGACCAGGAACATGCTTATGACCTTTTTGCAGCCGAGGAGGAACTACCTTCTGAACAGGCTGTTGATGTAGCAGAGGCAGAAGACATTGTAGAAATCGAGGAAATTGCTGAACCTGTTTATGAAGCTGACCTGGTAGGGGTGGATAATAATTTGAAAAGTGAGAGAGTGGAAAAATTCCTGTCAGAAGGAAGAATAAACAGGGCTGTTGAATACTCAGAGAAGCAGGAAGGTGATTATCGGTCAGCATGCTTATTTACACTTGCTGAATATTATCTGAGTAATGATAGTATATCTCTCGCCGAAGATTATTTTAATAAATCCGGAAAAACAAAAGAAGGTAACGTGAAAATTGCAGAATCCTTTCTAGCAGGGGATTTAATCGACTCTGTAAGGTTTGCAGATACTGAAATGGATAAAACATACCTGGGTAAGGTTTACCTGACGACAGAAAAGAAAGGCAGTCTCGTAATGGTTATTGATAATGAGAAGGCAAAAACTTATCTGGAGAAGGTATATGATAATGAAGAAGATGTTCTCATACATATGGCCTTTACCCTGGAAGAATATGCAATTGAAAGTAAAAAACACCTTGAAGGATTTAAAGAATTAAAAGAAATGGGATTGATGTCTATGTCAAACGGAGGTAACACTGTTAATATAAATGAATCTATCAAAGTATATTTCACACTGACTTTCTTTTACCTTTCTTCAGCGGTAGATTTATATGAAAAACTGGGGAACACCAGGAAGGTGGAAGAACTGAGAGGTGAGAGAGATCTGTTGACTAAAGAGTTATTATAATTAAAGGCTACATTATCATAGAAGGATACATCAGATATCATAAA
>CAZSJH010000278.1:0-3666 GCA_964607105.1 uncultured Rikenellaceae bacterium
AATATAATTAACGGAGATGCTGAATTCTGACAAACTTCTGTTGTTCCGCTTATTGTTGCTGTTGGAAGGGGATTCACAGTAACAGTTGCACTTCCAGATTGGGCCTGTGAACAAGAAACTCCACTTGCATCATATGCGCTGATAAGTGAATATATATATGTACCGGCTGTGGAGGTTGGCACTGGAATGTCAACCTCATTACTGGTTTCCGGGGTATCCACAAATATCAGGTCGGGAGTTCCATTAATAGTAAAATAAATTCTAAATGGTGGTGTGCCAGAAGTGCCTGTAAAAGTAACATTTGGGGATGGTGAGCCCTGGCATACTTCCGTTGTTCCGCTTATTGCTACTGTAACAGTAGGGCAGTCTGTTGTTGTAAAGCTAACCTCGTTACCATAGGCAGTACCTATACTATTGGTTGCATAAGCTCTTACATAGTAAGTAGTACCCGGACTCAGGTTAGTTAGATTACTTGTAAAAACACCGGTTCCTGTTCCGTCATCTGTTACATTATCGCTGGTAGTAGGACCTGTTGCAGTTGACCAGCACACACCTCTTGATGTAACAGGCGACCCCCCATCTGTGATGATATTGCCACCACTCACTGCGGTACTGGCTGTAATATTACTGACAGTTGTACCCGTTAAACTTATTATCGGAATCGTCGGATCTCCAATCCAGAAATCCTGGACAGTTGTCTCTCCTGCATTAATAGTAACAGTGCGTATTGCTCCAGGCAATGAAATAGATCCAGTAACTGCAACCTGGTATGTTCCAGGTGGAATATTTATCATTGTATATTGCCCCTGAAGATTGGTTACGCCACCTATTGCTGTTCCCTGTATCTCCAGGTTTACACCGGGCATGGGAAGGCCATCGGAACCATTATAGACTGTACCTGTAAGTGTGCCTGTTGTCTGAGCTGACAAAAATTGGGTTGCTTCGAAAGACAGAATAATAATGACAGTGAATAATATTTTAATTGCTTTCATGATTTCTCAATTTAAGTGTGGTCAGTTTACTTTAAATATCCTTCTACTTCCTTAATAAAATCTTCGAGCAGAGTTTTACCTGTGGCTGCTGATTTTACATCCACACCTGTGAGATCATGAGCGGGCACTTCCTTAAAAGCCTTCTTTGATTTTACCATTCTCTTGCCCGTAGCTTTATCTTTTTCGATCTTCATCTTACCCTGGAAGCCGCCTGTCACAAGGTTTTTTCCGGATGGATGACGATATATAAAGGCAAAAACCTCTTCGCCGGGCTCAAAGACAGGCATTTCAGACACCTGGTAAATAATATCACCAATACGCCCACCCGGGACAGTTAATATAATCTGTCCTCCAAGATTACCTTTTACATAACCTTCAGGAACAATTGTAACTTCGGTGAATATAATATCCTGTGACTGGTTCCATTTACATTTTATTCCTGAGCACTTTCCATACACAACGGAAGTTGATTTTCTGGCAAGCTCTCTTGTCGACATCTTCTTGGTCTGGGCATTGCATTCCAATGATGAAAAAATCATAATCAGAGCAATGGGCCAGTAAAGATTACATAGGATTCTTTTAAGGATTTCCATGATACTCTCCTTTTTAATGTGGTTATTATATATTTAATTATATTCTGAAACTTATAAATCCTCTTATCCCTGGTATTAATCAACGCCTGTCACCTACCAGTATGAACGGTGCCCAGTAGAAAGGATGAGCATATATTCCCTTCTCTATCATGGACAATTTCGCTTCTCTCAGGGCGTATTGTTTTGAATACCCTTCAACTATCATGTTCCTGTAAAAACTTTGCATTAAATCAGTTGTGGAAGCATCCGAAACACTCCAGAGGCTAACTATTACTGATGGTGCACCTGCATACATAAAAGCCCGTGTCAGTCCGAGCATACCTTCACCCCTTACCATCTTACCCAGCCCGGTCTGACATGCTGAGAGAACAACAAGTTCAGCATTGGTTCTCAGCTTAAATATTTCTGAAGTCTGTAAGAATCCATCCTCCACCGGATCATTATCCTGTGCCAGGGCAATACTGTTAAGGTCAGGATTATTATCATTTATAATACCATGAGTGGCAAGATGCAGATACTGGCAGCCGTATAAATGCCCATCTGCTTTGAAATTGTCTTCGGTAGCATGTTCCCTCGTGAATATTCTTAATCTGTCTTCAGGAAATAAACCGGCAATACCTTCCACTTCCTTTGCGCTGTTCTTTAACCTGGTCAGTTCGTTTGTACCCTGATAAGCAGATTCTTCATTTTTGCCGTAATATGGATCCCCAAATGCCACCAGATCTGTAGTATATGTGTTTACCTGATTGATATCCCGATCATTATCTATTAGGTTGAAAAGCACGCTGGCAGATTGAGCATAAGAAATTGAGTGTTTTAGTACCAGGTATGGTAGTCCGGAATATGAATCCTTTCCAGGGTCAAGCATATTAACTGTTATTAACGCTTCAAAAGGCAGGTAGTTCAGTATTCCATCCGGCACTATTATCAGGTTATCAAATTGACCTATATGATTTCCGAAAGGATCTATTAGCATTTCATATAAACGACAGCCTGATTCAATAAAATAATCAATATTCTCATTGTCTGGCCGTTCCAGTGCAAATCTGAGTAATTCCACCTGTTCCACAATTGTATCATGAGGAGGCAGCTTTATCAGCAATTCATCATCCCTGCTTATAAGCCATACCCAGGAGCAGCTGTCGCCTGTTGAATATTCAATTAAACATGTATTGTTATCGAGGCAGGCATTTTGAAAGTCCTCAAGTGATACAGGTTGCCGATTATTGGGAATATTTTCTTCTGAGCTCTCTAAATCCTGCTCTGAAAGCAGGTCCAGGAGAGCACGGGCTTTACACTTTTCGGCAAGTGCAAAAGCTTTCCGGTCAAAACCTTCACCCGGTCTTATTTCATCTAATTTACCAAGAAGGCTGATTACATCCTCAAAGGCATATCTTTCCCTTGCCAGGTAGTTTGCTTTGAACTCATCCTGCTTCATATTGCTCCTTATATCCTCAATTATCCCCAGTGCCTCTTCATTATATTCAATAGCTTTCTCATATTCTTCCCTTATTTTATAGTTTTCGGCTATCCCAACCAGGGCTTTCCATTTTCCTTCCGGGTTATTCAATGTGTCTGCCATACTCAGGGAAGCATTATAATTTATTAATGCTTCATCAAGTTTCCCGAGTTTATTCTGACCATTGGCCAGATTTACCTGGCAATGCATCTCAAGCAGTTTGAAATCTATTTCACCTGCCTGCTCAAGACCCCTTGAGTGGTATTCTTCTGCTTTAACATAATCCTCCCATTCATAAAATACAGTACCCAGATTATTCAGGATAATAGTGACACTCTGTATATCTTCCAGTTCTTCGTATTTATCCAGGGCTAAGCGGTAATACTCAGCTGATCTTTCGAGCCTCCCGGCACTCTGGAATACCAAGCCCATATTATTGTAAGCACCTGCCAGTCCCCAGTCATCTCCTAAAGACTGCATTATTTTAACTGATTCAGAGCAAGCCCCGATGGCTGATGTATAGTCTCCCAGATTTACGTAGACCGAGCTAATCTGTGTCAGCGCATCCCCTATACCAGTGCTGTCATTTATTTCCCTGTATATTTTCATTGCGTCAGACAGG
>CAZSJH010000279.1:0-1806 GCA_964607105.1 uncultured Rikenellaceae bacterium
TTCCGGTTATTGGACAAAATAAAGACCGATAAGAAGCTGAAACATATACCTGTCATTGCTTATTCCGCATCGGTCTTAAAGGATCAGAAAGAACGGATAAATAATAGCGAATTTGCCGGGCTGCTTATAAAACCTGTTAAAGTCTCAGAATTATATTTCGAACTGATGAGTTTTTTACCATATAAGTCAACCAGGGAGGCTGAACCCGATAAGCCTCTATCGGAAGTTGACTTAATTGGAGAAATTACCAATTTACCCGGATTAATTCATTCCCTCGAAACTGGTTTTTATACCACATGGAAAACATTTGCTGTCAGACAACCTATCGGGGAAATCCGTGATTTCGGTAAAAATCTGATTCAGTTAGGCTTGGATCACAATTCAAGTATTATTACAGGTTATGGAAAGGAATTAATCAGTGCAACAAATAGTTTCAATATTGAAGCTATATTAAAACTCATGGGTAAATACAAAGGTATTATTGAAAGTCTTAGTGATTCAAATAAAAACGTTATCAATGGATAATCCTGACACTTCACAATCATCTTTCCCTGCAATTCTGATTGTTGATGATAATCCTCAGAATGTTCAGGTATTAGGTAAATTATTGCAGGAAAACAAGTATGAAATCGAATTTGCCACTAAAGGCGAAGCGGCCCTGGAGTGGTTGAAAACCAGGCAATTCGATCTTATATTACTTGATATAAACATGCCTGACATGAATGGTTTTGATGTATGCAGGGAAATACGTTCAAATCCTGAACTGAACAACATGCCTGTTATATTTTTATCGGCTGAGACTGAAAGAGAAAGCATTTTAAAGGGATTCGAACTTGGGGCACAGGATTACATTACCAAACCATTTGACAGAAGGGAGCTTCTGGTAAGAGTCAGAACACATCTTACACTTAAAGATAGTCTTGAGAAGCTGGAAAGGCTTAACAGGGTACTCGAAGAAAAAGTTGCTGAACGAACCAGACAATTAATAGAAGCTAATGAGAAACTGGAGGCTTTAAACCTCAAATTGCTCGATCTCGACAGGGCAAAGACAGAATTCCTGAACCTGATCAGCCATCAAATCCGTACGCCACTTAACGGGATAATTGGTCCATTGGAGCTTCTAAAGGAGCCTGTTTCTGCCGGTGAGATTAACGACCTGGTTAATATCCTTGATATGTCTGTCAAAAGACTGGAGAGGTTTGCCATAGATGCCCTCCTGATTACAAGACTTAATACAAAACAGTTCGAAATAAGAAAAGATAAAATACATCTCTCAAACCTGATTAATAAAGTTATAGAAAAGGTAAAAGAAAAATTTCAGTCAGGAAATATTCAGGTTAAAAGAAACGATGAAATAACCCGGGATTTAATTCCTGGTGAGGCCGAACTGATAAAAAAATGCATTAGCAATATACTCGATAATGCAATACTTTTTTCTCCGCAAGACGGTACCATTGAAATCAACACTTATGTTGAAGATCATACTATTATATGTGAAATTAAAGATAATGGACCAGGATTCGCAACAGAAACTATTAATCGTGTATTTGAACTATTTGCTCCAGGCGATACGTGCAAAGATAATTGCTCCGGGATAGGTCTACCTATTGCTAAAATGATCATGGAGGCACATGGAGGAAGCATAATTATTGGTAACAATCCCGGGGGTGGCGCTTCAGTAAAGCTGCTGTTTTACAACAGTATTGTGGATTAAACAGCCATGGATTCTGTAAGTTAAAAACTTTAAGATTATCTAATGAACCAGGAAAAAGTTTTAAATCTGCCATCAGTTTTAATTGTCGACGA
>CAZSJH010000279.1:1906-3659 GCA_964607105.1 uncultured Rikenellaceae bacterium
GGCATGGATGGCTCAATAATCAGTTATGACCTGCATTGCAAAAAACTGGTTTATTCAGGAGCATATAATTCTATGTACCTTATACGTGACAATGAAATCATTGAATTCAAGGGAGACAAAATGCCATTATCCTTCCACCCCAAAATGGCCGGTTTTTCAAGTCATGAAATAAAAACCAAACCGAATGATATTATTTATCTATTTACTGATGGGTACAATGATCAATTTGGCGGACAGAAAGGGAAGAAATTCCGACGGTCTCAATTAAAGGAAGTACTGATAAGGCATCATAAGAAACCTTTAAAAGTACAAAAGCAATTGTTGCTGGATGGTTACCTTAATTGGAGGAGCAATGAGGAACAGGTTGACGACATTACTGTTGTGGGTTTGAAACTTGAGTAAATGCCATTATCTCACCTGATTGGAGTTAATTAATTATATCCTAATATGAAAAAACATTACTTGTACTGTAAGATATTCTTCCTGGCAGTAGTTATATTATTATCAGTAATTTCTGTTAGTGCCGCTGATCGTTATTCTGTAACGAGCGGTATTTGGAGTTTAACCGCCACATGGTCAGCAACTTCAGGAGGTGCCCCGGGTGCAAGCGTACCAGGTGCAGGAGATGATGTATTTATTGAAGGAGGATACACTGTAACTGTTAATCTAGGGCAAACTTGTAACAATATAACTATAGCCAATAGTTCCACCCTTTTAGTCTTAAGTAATTTCACAATAAATGGAACCACAACAGTAAACGGAACCATCAATTATACCAGCACACATGGTATAAAATATTTTATAGGACTTGTGACAGTTAATGCTAGCGGCATTTGGAACAATAACACTGTTAATGAATCAATTACTTTACGAGGAGGAATTACAAACGATGGTACTTTTAATGCAGGTACAGGTACTTATATTTTTAACACAAACAATCAGGCATTAACAGGAACATTCTTAATACCAAAGGTAATAGTAACAGGCGTTACCCTTACCAATATTGGCACATTGACAGTTAGCGATGCGCTTGGAGGATCCGGAGGATTAACACAGGGTGTGAATGCTACTCTTAATATCGGAGGAACTTCAGGAATTACTACTTTGACAGCTTCGAATATTGGGAATACAGTTAATTTCGCAGGAGCAGCCCAATCGGTTAATGTAAGTTCATATTACAATCTTACTATTTCAGGGAGTGGTAATAAAACAATGTCGGGGAATGTTACCGTGGGTGGAACTCTTACCCTTACAGCCGGTACTTTTACTGTTGGAGCAAATACACTCACATTAAACGGCCCAACTATTGCCGGAACACCGACAAATTTAGTTACAACAGCAGCCTCAAGCCTTATATTTGGTGGGACTACAGCTGGCGTATTAATACCAACCAGTGCTGCAAATCTAAATAACCTCACTATTAATAATGCCAGTGGTGTTACGTTATCGGGAAATGTCACAGTTAGCAATACCCTGACCATGACGCAGGGGAATGTTTCCACAGGTGCTTTCACACTGGCACTTTCCAATGGTGTTGTCAGTTCATTAACTCATGTGTCAGGTACAGTTATTGGCAGGTTAAGGCGAGCTATCAATACTACCCTGTCTACTGATTATATTTTTCCTGTCGGAACAACCGCTTTTTACAGACCAGCCATAATGAATTTTTCCTCTTTATCTGCAGGAACTGATATAACAGCTGAATTTATTGCCACTCCTCCAGCAGGTTTTGCAGCCTATACCGATGGTATAG
>CAZSJH010000280.1:0-3644 GCA_964607105.1 uncultured Rikenellaceae bacterium
TGAAAACCGTTGACCGTTTACGCGGTCCGGGGGTTCGAATCCCTCTTTCTCCGCCAGAGCAAAATAAAAGCCATTCGCGTAGCGGATGGTTTTTTATTTTCATGCACTGCGAGCAGAGCTTGCTCGAGTGAGCAAGTGCTTGAAAATAAAAACAATAGCCTTGTTATTGCCTTTTATTTTGCTCTGAAGTTACCCTTCTGTGGGATCAAGCGACCGCAGGGAGCTTAATCCCATAAATCCTAACCACCTCCCCCCGAATGCCCGGGGTACTCCTCCTTTCCGAAAAGGAGGAGAAATTAAGTGGAAAATGCTCTGAGGCTATCCAGCCCGGGAAATATACTACTGTTTATATAATATTTCATATATTTCAGTAATAATACGGACCAATCAAAATCAAACCAAAACTCTCACTCATGGCAAAGAAGATTCAACTTTCCAAGCATAATGTAAAGTCAAATTACTCCGGCGATGATCACTATGACCTGATAATAATAGGTGCGGGAATCAGCGGATTATCAACAGCCTTAATGTGGCAAAAGAATACCGGGGGGGAAAAAACACTTATTCTTGAAAAAAATAATTACCCTGGGGGCTTTTGTACTGCCTATGAAAAAGATGGTTATATATTTGAAACCACCCAGCTGTTCCCTGATATTATTGAAATGATGGATTACCTGGGAATAAATATCAGGCTAAAAAGGTATGAAAATGATTTCATGAGACGTATTGTAGTCAAAGAAAACGAAGTGGTTGAATATAAGATTCCTGCGGGTGTGGATAATTTTGCAGCCTACCTTAAAAAAACATTCCCTGAGGATGCCGGCAGGATAGACAGTTTAATCAAATATCAGGTTTCCATGTTTTCACAGGTACGAAAGCTGAAAGTAATACCAACAATCAAAGATACCCTGTTGACCCCCCTTAAGGCACCCAAAGTAGTTGCTAATCTCAAGCGCACCTATTCCGGCTTGCTCGACAAGTTTGAGATTACCAATCCCAGACTCAGGGAGGTAATGGAAACATTCACATCATTTTCAGGTGTTCCGTCCGACAGAGCCTCGGCAATTTATGCTACGGGAGCCATGCTTTCGTCCATGACCAGGTGTTTCAGACCATACGGCTATTTTGATGAGTTCCCGGCTACTATGACAAAGCTTTTCCAGGAACGGGGTGGTGAAATAAAGCTCAGTGCCAGGGTAAAACAGATAATTGTCGAAAATGGAAAAGCAACGGGTGTTAAGCTTGCCGGGGATAAAATTATTGAAGCAGATACCGTGGTGACCACAGTTGATCCGATGGTGGCGCTGAGGAACCTTGTAGGTGATGAGCACCTTTCGTCAAAATATATTGAAAGGCTTAATGATATTGTCATGTCAACATCATCTATCAATATTGCCCTGGGGCTTGATGACAGAATAGACCTTGCAGCCATGGATTTGGATTACCCGTATAATGTTGTATCAACAGGCCTGGGAACCTCTGAGAAACTGTTTGATGGGTTTCTTGCAGGTGATAATGCATTCTCTGATGATTGCTTCCATGCTGCTGTCATATGTCCCTCTCTGACAACGGGCGCAAAAAATACGATAACAATCAGATGCACGCCTTTTGCTATTAACAGCTGGATAGAATGGCGAAATAATGATCCTGAAAAATATAATGCTGAAAAAGAAAGATGGGGTGATTTCTTCATTAATATAGCAGAAAAATATTTTGTTCCGGGCTTAAGCAAGCATATTGTTGTTAAGGATATTGCCACCCCTGCCACTTACTCACGTTATTCGGGCTCACCCACCGGTAGTATATATGACATGGCTTCCATAGTAACACAGTTCGGTCCAAAGCGTTTACCATTTAAGACACCTGTGGAAAATCTGTATCAGCCAAAATTTGCACATGGCTTATATGGCAGTATGATGAACGGGGTACAGATGGTTGATATGCTCCTCGACCGTCAATTTAATAACGGTGATTCCCTGTTTAATCCTAAAAACAAATAATAATAATTGTAACTAGTCCCACTCTTTCAACCTGAACTGCTCAGGACGGTCTTCAACTACACGTCTTAACCATTCCTCGGGATAACCTACTCCCCTGGCCCTGCCATTTTCATCCTTAACGTATCCGTCATTATATTTACATATAAGCTTCTCGCCCAGTTTAATCCATTCTTTAAAGACATATTCCGCATGGGCATTCCAGTAAGTGGTAAGATACCGTACCACCAATTCCGGCTTACTCTTATATAATTCAAGCGCTGCCTTTTCAACTGCGGCCTGTGATTCAAGGGCAATATTTTCCAGCCTGGATTGCTCCTCCTGTATATCTTTAACCATATATGAATACTTCAGATTGGCAAAATTGGCAACAAAATTGAATACCCACCAGGCCGAATTCCATGTAAACTCCTGCAGATCACCTGCCTGGTATACTTCCGGGACACCGTCAATACAACAATATAACGGCACAAATCAATTAGTATTGGCTTCATCCACACCATACCAGTTAATTCCTCCAATGGGATCGGGCAGCCATGACCGTGACTGTGATACAAAGGAATATGCGGTCTGCTGTGTAGCCACAGGTCTCTCCCATGCATATGATACTCCATCAACTTCCCATCCCAGTGGGCGCCAGCGGTAAGGACTAGCAAATGGTCCGGCATCTACTCCTTTAGTCATATCAAAATCAGTTCCTTCATAATGATCACGCAAAAGACTGAAGAGACCTTCCAGTGATATCTTCTTATCAGGTTTGATAAATAATGGGTAAGGTTCAGCTCCTTCAACAGCCCTGTGATAATCGGGTGACAGGTTGAGTGAAGGGGCACAGCGTCTGAAAATACTCCATACCCTTGATGCGCAAGCATGCAAACTTGAGGGTGTGGGAGGGCAGTAAGCCAGGTTAAACCGGAAAGGTTCACCTGATTCCGGATCATAATATCCTTTCTCTATTGCAAAAGATTTTACATCATCACAATACATACAGTTCTCTTTATCATCCTTAGGTATCTCTCCTATCCTCGACAGGTTGGCATGGCAGGAGATATAACCATCAGGCACCCTGATAGCAACCCATATCGCTCCTTTCTCCCCGGGACCTTTACCTGATAATTCCATAAACCATGCCTCTTCAGGATCAGAGATAGAAAAGGCCTCCATGGGACCATTATAGCCATACTCTTCAACCAGGTTTACAATTACATTTATCCCCTCCCTGGCAGTTTTTGCCCTTTGAAGCATTAATTCCATCAGCTGTCCGTATCCCAGCATTCCTTCAGGATTAAACAGTTCCCTTCTGCCGCTGGTGGTTGTTTCACCTATAGCCACCTGGTGTTCATTAACATTCCCGACAACCTTATAAGTATGTGAGACCTGTTTTATTTTATTCACTTCCCCTCCCCTTGTCCTGATTTCAATAAATGAATCATCCTCATGATCCATAGCCGGTATATAACGCATGCGACCAACAAATTCGGCATCACATGCATATGTAATCATAACCGAACCATCTGCGGAAGCTCCTTTTGAAATAAGTACACTTGTGCAGTTATCATTCCTTTCCTGTGCAAATAAAGTAAGAACCAGAAAACATAAACTGATAACGACGTAAATCTTTTTCATAATTTTCTTTTTACTCTGTTA
>CAZSJH010000281.1:0-3637 GCA_964607105.1 uncultured Rikenellaceae bacterium
AAGTCCTCCAGGTGCAAGGATAATCCCAGGTTTATCATAATCAGGCCAAGGGTTACCGGCAGTATATATTGAGAGAACAGGCTAGCTTCCATTGGCCGTAATTAAGAGAATTATTGAGATTGAATATGGCAATAATAACAATTTTATTACGAAAGGATGAATTTTCAAATCCATGAATATAATAATTTTATACTGTACCTGGCAACACTGTTATATTTATCATTTTCTTTTCGTCTGTATTTACCGTTAAAGAATATTATGAACTGATATTTAGAGTGAACAGTTTAACCTGATATTAACACTATCCTTGTGTAAGTAGTAGTATATTGCAGTAAAAATTAATCATAGCCAGGCATATATAATATGAATAAGATCAAATCCCTCTCCGTTTACAGTATAGTACTTATTACTATAATATTAGTCAAAACAAATAGTCTGTCCGCGCAGAGCGTTGATTTTAAAATAGAGAGCTGGGAGAAACGCATAAACGACCGTCAGCCGCCGGAACTCGTACTTGAAAAGGCCGGTTTCAAGAAGGGAATGACAGTAGGTGAAATAGGAGCAGGAACAGGCCGTATGACACTCTGGATTGCTGATAAAATTGGTCCTGAAGGTATTATTTATGCAAATGACATTGATACACAGGGCCTTAAACATCTAAATAACAGAGCAGACAAGGCAGGATTTAAAAATATCAGGACAATCACAGGCAATATTACTGAGCCAAAATTTCCCGACGGTATAATGGATATTGTTTTTATGATAAATGTTTTTCATCATCTTGATGACCCTGTTGCTCTGTTGAAAAACACCAAACCTGCATTTAAGCCCGGCGGGTACCTTATTATAGTCGACTGCGACCCTGACAAAGTTGCCTGGGGTGCAGGCCATGGATGTACAGGTAAAGAAGATATGCGAAATAAGCTAAAAATGGCAGGCTATGAACTGGTAGAAATTATAGATGTCCTCCAGGAAGATGGTATTTATAAAGCAGTACCTGCCAGGTAAGCTTGCACAATCAAAGCTGCCATATCTCTGATATTTGCTGCTCTGAAAGAATCCTGTTATCAGTAACAACCTGTTTTATAGTTTTACCTGTTTCATATGCCTGTTTAGCTATCTCAGATGCCTTATCATAACCTACATATGGTATTAGTTTAACTGCCATATCAAGGCTGTTTTCAATATTTAATGCACATCTTTCTTCATTTGCAGTTATTCCCTTAATGCATTTCTCAGCAAATAATTCAGATCCTGAAGCAAGTATTTCCAGTGATTGAATTAAATTATAAGCAATTACAGGCAACATGGTATTTAGCTCAAAATTTCCTCCCATGGCCGCAGCAGTTATTGTAGCATCGTTACCTGTTACCTGCGCAGCTACCTGTAATATAGCTTCAGGGACAACAGGATTTACCTTCCCCGGCATTATCGATGACCCTGGCTGCAGGGCAGGCAGGTTAATTTCACCCAACCCTGCCCTGGGACCTGAAGAAAGCCATCTTATATCGTTTGCAATCTTCGTTAAACTAACAGCAATAGTCTTTAGCACACCACTTAGAGCGACTGATCCGTCCTGCGATGCCTGAGAGGAAAAATGATTACCTGCTTCCCTGAAGTCAATGCCTGTCTCATCAGCTATTTTCTCTATCATCTTTACTGCAAAATCCGGATGCGCATTTATCCCTGTCCCAATTGCTGTTCCCCCCAGACTGAGCTCAAATAGATGGAAGCTGACTTCAATAAGTTTTTCAATATCCTGTTCAACCTGCCGGGCATATCCTCCAAATTCATCCCCAAGGGTCATTACTACTGCATCCTGCAGATGTGTCCTGCCAAGTTTTTTAAACCCTGAGAAACTGTTACTCTTCTCCTGCAGCGATTCCTGTAATTTTCTTAATGAAGGTATAAGGGCAGTCCTGATAATATGAGACACAGTGATATTCAGAGCAGAAGGTATGACATCATTACTTGACTGACACAGGTTGACATGATCATTTGGATGTACCGCAAAATTACCGTTCTCATGTACTGACATAATCTCACTTGCTCTCCTCGCAAGGACTTCATTCATATTCATATTTGTAGATGTACCGGATCCTGTCTGAAAAACATCCACCACAAATTCACTATTATGTTTACCTTCTATAACTTCCTGTGCGGCCTTAACAATACCCTCTGATATATTATCATCAATAAGTCCAAGTTCTCCATTAATGATAGCAGCATTCTTTTTGATAAGAGCCAGAAAAACTATAAAGGGTCTCTGTAATGTAAGACCGCTGATTGGAAAGTTCTCAACTGCCCTCTGTGTCTGGGCACCATAAAGGGCATCTGAGGGTACCTTTATCTCTCCAAGTGCATCTTTTTCAGTCCTGTATTTCATTCTATTACGATTATGAATTCGAAAGATTAATATTTAAGTATAGACAAATACCGGTTACAAATAGTTCATTCAGAGATATATCAGCTTTTGAAGAAACGTTTATAACAATCATTAAATAAGGGATTAAGATACCTTTCTCATTTCAAATGGCCTTGGTAATACATACGTTCTTTTAAACTCTTTTATCATCAGTTCCTTCAGTTCCCTGACTTTTTCAGGATATTTATCTGCCAGGTTAATAGTTTCGGATCTATCAATTGCGATATTGTACAATTTGTATTCCTTTTTTCATAAAATTATTTACTCTTATAGTCAGGGTTTAACTCATCCGGCACAGACGCATTTACCCGCTGCCTCCAATCTTCAAGTATATTATATAATTCCTTAACTTTTTCCGGATTGTTTCCTGCCATATTTTTTCTCTCGGATATATCTTCTTTAATATTATATAACTCCATATCATTATTCTCGAAATATTCTATAAGCTTCCAGTCACCCATTCTTATTGCAGATCCCGGTCTGGTCCTGAATAATGTATCCTGTGTCTCCATGTTACCACCTTCAAGATAAACCGGGAAGTGCCAGAATAATGGTCTTTGTCCAATTTCTCCCTTTCCTCTTAAAATCGGCAACAGGCTTACGCCATCAAGTGTATTATCATCAGGAAAAGGTATTCCTGTTAACTCCAGAATAGTCGGATAAAAATCAAGGTTAGTCACCGGTGTTGCATTTTTTGTACCTCCTTTTACTTTTCCTTGCCAGTATACGAACATAGGTTCACGTATACCTCCTTCGTAATATGATCCTTTGCCTGCCCTGAGCGGCCACTGTTTGGTGATACGGTACACACCTCCGTTATCAGAAGTAAAAATTATAATAGTATTTCCAAGCTTCCCCTTTCTCCTGAGTATAGAAACCATCCTGCCTATTTGCGTATCTAGATTCTCAATCATTGTAGCATATTCTGGATTATTTTGACCATTCCAGCCCTCTTTTTCATTATACTTTATCATAAGCTCCTCAATAGGTTCGATGGGTGTATGAACAGCATAAGGTGAATAATAAATGAAAAAAGGGCTGTTAATCGTAGTATCCAGAAATTCTATTACCTTATCCATAATAAGGTTGGTCAGGTAGTAATCATCTGATGGAGCCTCAAGTGGGACATTCCTGTAGGGCGGGTAATAACTGCCCGGATTACCTGCCTCACACCCACCTATATTAATATCAAAACCCTGGCTTAGAGGATCT
>CAZSJH010000282.1:0-3615 GCA_964607105.1 uncultured Rikenellaceae bacterium
ACTTATAATGGGCAAGGGAGCTGATGTACCAATGCTAGTTATTTTCTTCGGGGCCATTGGCGGGTTTATAGCTTTTGGTTTCATGGGCCTGTTTCTTGGTGCCATTATACTTTCTCTTGCCTATAAGTTATATATAACATGGGTTGCTGTTTAACATTTGCAGAGACGTACCATAGTGTGTCTCTACGCTTGGTGATCATTGTGATGTTCATAAATAATTTGTTTCAGACGCGCTGATAGGGCGTCTATCCGGTTTCCTTTTTACTTTTATCCCCGGCGTTCACTACGTTCAGCCGGGGTTTCCGCTTCGCTCCAACTTTTATCTTTTATCTTTTATCTTTTATCTTTTATCTTTAGATTAATTATGGGCTTACTATTTACATACCTGGCAATAGCTCTGTTCTTTTCATTCCTGTGCTCCGTCCTGGAAGCTTCCCTCTTAAGTACAACTCACATTTTTATAAACATGAAAATCAAGGAAGGGAAGAAGTATGCCAAAACACTCGATAAGTATAAAAGGAACATTGACCTTCCCCTGTCCACCATTCTGACGCTGAACACTTTCGCACATACCATAGGTGCTGCAGGAGTGGGTTCACAGGCCCAGAAGATATGGGGAGAAGAATATCTGACAGTGGTATCAATCGTGCTGACGCTCATAATACTGATAGTATCGGAGATAATACCGAAAACACTGGGTGCTTTATACTGGAAAAGACTGAGTAAATTCACGGTTATTGCCTTAAAAATAATGATATATTCCCCCCTCTACCCTTTTATCATACTCACTAATTTCATTACCAAGACTCTTCGCCGGAACCAGTCGGTGAACCCGCTGATCAGCAAGACAGAATTCAGGGCTATAACAGACAGTGTAATTGAAGAAGGCATAATTGATGAGGAAGAATCACAGTTACTACATAATCTGATGAAGTTCCGGCTCATAAATGTCAGGAGCATCATGACCCCCCAGGTTGTTGTTGTTTCAGCCCAGGAAAATACTACCATTGAAGATTTTTATGAAAGTTATGAAGACATTTCGTTTTCAAGAATACCCATATACAGGAATGAACTGAATGATTTCACCGGTTTTGTGCTGAAGGATGAAATCATGGAAAAAATTATTGATGAAGAAGGGCATCAACCATTAAAGATCATAAAAAGACCGATTAAGATAGTGAACGAGGAGATGCCAATCATAAAGTTATTCTACAAGCTCATAGACCTGAAAGCGCATATAGCCATGGTGGTTGACGAGTATGGTATGGTAAGCGGACTGGTTACTATGGAAGATGTGTTCGAAACACTCATAGGCCTCGAGATTGTTGATGAGATGGATAGCGTTGAGGACATGCAGGCACTGGCACGGAAGAACTGGGAAGAGAGGGCGAGGAAGCTGGGCTTGATCAAGTAGATGGTAATTTGCAGTTGTGGGTATGTAGCAGATTTGTGTATAAGATTCTTTTATCTTTATTTGCGTTTCCGCAGGATATCCAATGCAGTCATATACCCGCTGTATATTGCTCCGGAGAAGCCGCCTCCAAATTTACCCCAGGCTGATGCTACATAGAGATTATCAGGTAGTACTTTCAGGTAGTCGCTTGATTTACCCGGTTTCTGGGCAAAGCCGTACACCGCTCCATTTTTGTTTAGCGTATATCGTTTTACTGTAAGTGCCGTTGCCACTTCGGCATATTCAACAGCATCCTTAAATCCAGGAATGAGATTATCCAGTCGGCTGGTAATCATGTCTGCTGCCCTGGTTTTTTTAGCCTTATATTCTTCAATGTTTAAGTAGTCCCAGTCTTTGAGGTAATCGGTACAGCATGCGGCACCTACACTTTTTCCTTCAGGTGCCAGTGCTGAGTCAACCTGACTGTAATCAACAAAGGTGAAACTCCTTTTATCAAAGTCAGAATGGTTGTTACTTAATATGTCAGACTGGTCCTTAACCGATTCATCAAATATAAATGTTGAATAATATTTATTACCCACTGATTTGAGGCTGGTTTTAAATCCATAATATACGGTAAGCAACGATGCTCCCGGTTCAAGGTCTTTAATTGCATGACGTAGTACTGTTCCTTTATCAGAAGGTAATAATTTATCCGCCAGAACAGGTAATGATGAATTAACTATTATTTCAGAAGCCATGTCTGAATAAATATCATCACTTCCCTTTGTGCTTTTATACCTTACTCCCCTGGGCTTATTTCCTTCATAGAATATTTCAGTTACCTCATGTTTTAGCCTTACATCTCCCCCGTTGTTTATAATTATATTGGATAAAGCATCAGAGAGTTTTTGCGATCCGCCTTTCACAAAATTTGCTCCTCCCCCATAATAGCTGCCCTGTGCATTGAGGTAATAATAATATGAGAGTGTATAAGGATCGTCATGGAAATATCCCAGGTTACCCAGCAGGGCAAGTTTCAGGTCATCATTATTAATTATTTCATCCAGGAAATTCCCGATGCTTCTGTCTTTCACATCTTTTGAAGCTACCATTATCCTCCTGGCATTAAGCACATGTTCAAAATATTTCTCTATCCCTTCTTTCTCGCCCGGAAAAGTATTTATAAGTATTTCAGTGGCTTCGGCAGGATCATGAGGTATAACAATATCATATCTTTTATTGTAAAACCTGTAGAACTCGGGGACCCGCAGAAATTTAACACTGTCAAATATTCCGAGGTCATTGAAGATCTTGGTTTTGAGGTCACGGGGATGCAAGCCATCCATTTCGTGCAGGCCCACCTCCATGGTAAAATCGCGCCGGCTGAAGGTTGTGGCACACCCTCCGGGCCTGTCATGCTGTTCTATCAACAATACTTTTTTCCCTTCCTTTGCCAGCTTTGCCCCTGCCGTGAGGCCTCCCAGGCCGGCTCCGATAATGATTATGTCGTAGGTCATGTTACTTGGATTAATGGATTAATGGAGTGTTGGAGTGATGGAATGATGGAGGGTTCCATTATTCCAGCTTTGTGGGTTATAAACGGGCACTAGTCTGAAGACTCGCGCCGGCGAAGTTATATATTCCAGTGCTTTATTCATTAAATCTCCGGTATAGGGTATCGTTTATAATCTGCATCGGGATCGAACATATATCTGTAAGTAATATAGTGTTTGGCCGGTACAGATCCGACTGAAATGAATATTTTCCTCATTTTCGGATTGAAGTCGGCCACCCAGGAAAATTCTATCTCCTGATAATGTGATTTTTTAGCCATTACCTCTGCCACTTTTAATATTATACCTGACTCAATACCCCTGCCCTGGAATTTTGGTATTACTCCCATCAGTACTCCTCTTGCCCTTGTAATGGTCTTTTTCTTTTTAAGGTACAGGAATTTAATCATTGCCGGCAGGTTGAGCCTGCCGTTCAGGTGTTTGAGGATCATATTCACATCGGGCCACATAAGATATATAGCAATGGGTTTATCATTATGGTAGGCCAGCCATATAAATTCCTCATCAATTATTGCCTTTGCTTTTTTCAGTGTCTTTTTAATATATTCCGGCTCCATGGGCTCAAAGTTTGTTTTAAATGAAGCCCATGCTTCATTATAGATAGCTGCAAAATCGTTCACCCACCGGTCTGTTTCTTTCCAGGTG
>CAZSJH010000283.1:0-3572 GCA_964607105.1 uncultured Rikenellaceae bacterium
ACTTACAGCTATTCGAGGAAAAATCGATCATTTGTTTTAATTATCCTTTTTTGCATTGTCCTATTTTCGTGCAGGCAGAAAGAGCCGAAGGCGATAATACCTGAGACCACCTTCTCCACATATGGCTCTGACAGCATACAGGCCGAAGAGGTGGAGGAGAAACATGAAATATTTTACGGCCTGCTTACACCAGTAGAGATAAGCTCTATATTCAGCAGGCTGGCGACGGCATATAACACTGATATTCTCAATCCGCCATCATCGGCAGACAATTACATGAGTGCCTCAAAGGCAGCGCTTAACCTGGGGGTATACGGCGTAGATATGAGCTATCTCAAGCTGTATGACATGAATAGTGAAATGATAACTTACATGATGCCCGTAAGGAATCTGAGCAACAGGCTTAATATACCCACCGAATACCTTACAGAACCACTTGGCAGGATAGAAAACAATATGTCTGACACCGACTCGGTGCTTGCTCTTATGAATAATGCATACAAGAAGATTGAAAACCACCTTGAAGAGAGCGGAAGAGAAAGTATTGCAGGTCTGATGGTCCTGGGGGGATGGATAGAGGCTCTATATCTTTCAACAGAGCTGCTCCTGGACCCGCAAAGGCCAGACCCCGAGGTGGTACAGAGAATAGCTGAACAGAAATATACACTTAATACCCTCCTGAGCTTCCTCAAGAATTATTATGATGATCCCGTAGTGGTATACTACACCAAGAAGCTCAAATACCTGAAGAAATATTTCGACAGCTTTGATATCTACTTCAAAAAAGGTGACCTGGAGATTGACCCCAACAAACAGGTTCTCAGGGCCAGTGGCAGTGACCTGACGATAACCACGAAGACGCTGAATGATATAAAGGAGTATGTGGGGAAGATGAGGGGGGAGACTGTCAGCTTGTAGCCAAGGGGATATTCAGAATTATTGGATAGTATACAATATGCAGGACAGAAGGTGCTGGGTGCTGGGTGCTGGGTGCTGGGTGCTGGGTGCTAGGTGCTGGGTGCTGGGTGCTAGGTGCTGGGTGCTGGGTGCTGGGCGCTGGGGGCTGGGTAACTCGGTATAGCAAATAATTATAAGGAATTATGGGTAATTACAAAGACCTTCGAATATATAAAATTGCTTATGATCTTTCAATAAGAGTGCATCGGGCATCTTTAAAACTGCCTCAATTTGAATTATATGAACAGGGTAGCCAAATAAGAAGATCTTCTAAGAGGATTAAAGATACCATAATAGAAGGATATGGTCGCAGGAGATATAAACTGGAATGGATAAAATATCTCACCTATGCTCAGGCTTCGTGCGATGAAACGATCGGTCACGCAGAATCTATAATTGAATTGTACCCTGAAATTGGTGAGTTTAAAGACCTGAATCTGGAATATGATGCTCTTGGGAAACAAATTAATTCCTATATTCAATACGTAGAAGAAAGCTGGAATGACAAAAAATAATAAGCACCATCAAAATAAACCCTACCCAGGACCCAGAATCCAGGACCCAGAACCTAATTTTATTAAACCCAAAATAATAATGAAAAAAATAGTATTCTCCCTTATCGCTTTTTTAATAACTACAGTGTCTTTCGCCCAGGATTATCCTGCCATAATGAGTATGGAGAAGCAGGTGGAGATGTATAACAGTAATCTGGAATGGAAGATCGATAACGTGCTACCAGAAATAATGCGGCGGGAAGGGTTGGAGATGTGGCTGATAATATGCTTTGAGAATGACACTGACCCGGTATATCAGACAATGAATACATGGCCGGGAGATAATGCACGCCGGCTGTCAATACTGATCTTTCATGACAGCAGGGAAGGCTTTAAAAAACTATCGGCAACATGGCACGGATCATATGCATCGGGGTATATGTATGATAACATCTTCACTGACAGGTCAAATGGAGCACAGGGACAGTTCGAAGCTGTAGCTGAATACATTAGTAATACCGACCCCGGGAACCTAGGCATTAATTATGACAACAGGGTGATAGATGACTTCACTCATGTCAACGGGCTGTCGCATTTTCATTTCGAGAAACTATACGATGCCCTGGAGGGTAAATACCGCGAAAGGCTGGTCTCAGCCAAGGAGGTGGCTATAGGCTGGTACGAGACAAGAACACCCTGGGAGATAAGCTTTTATAAGACCATGTGCCGGATAACCCATGAACTGATAAGCGAATTTTATTCTGCCAGTGTGATAATACCGGATGTGACTAATCGTAATGATGTAAGGTGGTGGATAGTGGAAAAGATCAGGAGCATGGGCCTGGAGTCATGGTTCTTCCCCTCCCTGGATATCATACGGTCGCCACAAAATGTTGATAAGTACGGCGAAGATGATATTATACGCCGTGGTGACCTGCTTCATTGCGATGTGGGAATAAAGTATATGGGGCTTACCACCGACATGCAGCACCTGGCATATGTCTGCGGGACAGATGAGGATGAAGCACCGCAGGGAATAAGGGACCTGTATGAACAAGGGCTGCGGTTCCAGCAGATAACAATGGAAGAGATGGTTGAGGGACGTACGGGTAATGAGATACTTGTTAAGAGTCTCGAGAGGGGCACGTCTGAAGGATTGCAGCCATGGCAGTACAGCCATCCAATCAATTATTTCGGTCATGGCTCGGGCATGACCATAGGACGAACAGAGGAGCAGGAATTCCTTCCGGGCTCAGGTGAACATCCACTGTACAATAATACTACCTATGCCCTCGAATTCAGTGTAACCGGGACGGTTCCCGAATGGAACAATGCAGAAGTAAGAATGGGATTCGAGGATGATATGATATTCAGGGATGGGAAAGCCAGATTAATTGACGGCTACCCGCAGGAAATGTACCTGATCAAATAGGAACTTAAGAATATTGGATTTCTGTGTCTTTGCCCTAAACAGGTTAACATTTCTATATTGACTGAATAAATATTTTGATGCCCGTTTTATATCAAAAAAAGGAGTTATGAAATATTTGATTTATACTCTTCTGGTATGTACAGTTTTTCTTTTCAATGCCTGTGACAACACTTCCGGGGAGCAGCTTCCCAATTTTATCATTATTTATGCTGATGATATGGGATATGGTGATATAACGACCTATGGCAATCCGTCGATACGGACCCCTCGCCTTGACAGGATGGCCACTGAAGGCGCCAGGCTGACAAATTTCTTAATCCCGGCCTGCGTATGTACACCGTCGAGAGCCGCACTGCTGTCGGGCTGTTATCCCAAGCGCCTGTCACTGCATGAACATGTACTGTTCCCCTATTCCAGGCATGGCATAAATGAAAAAGAAGAATTGCTCCCCGAGCTGCTTAAAGAAAAGGGTTATGCCACAGCTATTTTCGGCAAATGGCATCTAGGTCACCAGGAGGCTTTCCTTCCACTGCAACACGGATTTGACAGTTATCTTGGTATTCCTTTCAGTAATGACATGAGCCGGACCGAAATGATTAAAAGGGGCAACGACAATTATTTGTATGATCTGCCACTGATAAGTGGTAATGACACCATTGAACTGAATCCTGACCAGAGTCTTTTTACAG
>CAZSJH010000284.1:0-3562 GCA_964607105.1 uncultured Rikenellaceae bacterium
CCTCCTGATAATATCTCTGTCGGTTACCATATATCATTATTTAGTTATCAAATAAATCGCTCCACCTGAGTCTACGGTTTAGTCTCCTTATTGCTGATTCTATACTCTGGTCGGGCTCGATAACATTATACTCACCCCAGAAATCAGGATCTGCAAAAGCACTCAGCTGTTCCGTAAAGATATCACCTTTTTTAATTTTCTCACTTGATGCAAATTTCACTACTTCTTCTTCGGTCCTGTCGGTAATAGCTATCTCTGACATCGTGGTATAAGTCTTATTGAAGAGTTTCTTTTTCCAGTTACACTTAAATTCCACTTCGGCACGTGCGTACGCGAAATAATATTTACCATCCTGTTCACGGAATTTAACCCTGTAGCTTGCCGTCTCTGGAGTAACTTTCATCCCCAGAGGTTTTTTCCTGACGAAGATTGATGCAGCCAGGTTCTCATCTTCAAGGTTAATGCTGAATTCTGCTTCAGTTACTGCATAACTATCCATTTCGATATAAAGTTTTCCGAGGAATAATGGTATATCAACATTTGGACGCTGGTGAAACTCAATTACATAGTGAGGTTTTTCGTCAATCACTATTATATTGTCAAGTGTATAATCATATGATCCCATGATATCATAGGTAAGAATTGCATATGAGTTTTTGACAATATCAAGCTGCAGTGTTGTAACCGGCCCACCCTGCAGGCGGAAAAGCACTGTATCTATCCTTGATACATCAACATTTTTCCTGCCTTTATAGATCTTTGTTGCATCAAACCTGAACTCATTAGCATAGGGAGCTTTAAAAACTTCTATCACAGCTTCAGCAATAGACACATAGCTTCTGTTTTTCTTGATTGTTTCACGGTAGAAACCGGTCATGAGGTTAGGTACTTCAGCATAATTATCACTGATATTGCTTATTACTTTCTCAAGAATCTCTTCAGGAGTTACAGGTTTAACAATGACCTCCTGTATGGGTATTGTTGCCTGTATTAGCTCGATAATATTTTCTTCATCAGCGGTTGTGAGATTTGCCAGGGGTATTTCCTTATTCTTATATCCTATATACATTATTTCTATATAAGGATCCTGTACTTCAACATCAATCTTAAGGATAAATTCCCCGTCGAGGTTCGACACTGTTGCTACATTTGTTCCTTTCAGGGCAATAGTAGCAAATATAAGGGGGTCACCTGTTTGGTTATCCACTATTTTGCCCCTTACTGTAATGAAAGACTGGGGATCCTGGTCAGTTATTTCAACTTTGACTGCTGCATTGGCAGTGACAAGCGAAATAATGACAAACAGGATCAAAGCGATCATTGTAATATCAATAAATCTTTTCATGGCTTTATGATTTTTGTTTAACATTTTAATGAACTGCATTTGTTCTTTTCTCACTTATATGACCGTTAGTATTCTCTTTACCCTATTTAATTCAGCAGGGCATTATCTTAAATACTGTATAACAGATACAGAACACTTATGTTTTATAGCTTTGACGGATTCTCAGGCAAGCTGATCAAACTAAGAAGGACTACCTTTTTTAAGCTTACCTGTATTTTTTGAAGGGATAGGTTATACAGTCATTATATCTGATTCTTTAGCCTCAACTATCTCGTCAACCTTTTTAACGTAATCGTCAGTCAGTTCCTGGACATTGTCCTCGGCAATTTTTTCTGCATCTTCGGCGAGTCCTTCTTTAAGGAGTTTCTTAAGTTCGTCGTTGGCCCATTTGCGTGAATTGCGCACACTTATCTTGGCTAATTCTCCCTCATTTTTAACCATTTTAACCAGCTGCGACCTTCTTTCTTCTGTAAGTGGCGGCACATTAATCCTTATAATTTCACCATTATTCATAGGTGTCAGTCCGATATTTGCAGCCAGGATAGCTTTTTCGATAGGGCCGAGCATTGTTTTTTCCCAGGGCTGAACTATTATTGACTTGGCATCAGGTGTATTAATATTCGACACCTGGTTAAGTGGTGTATTAACACCGTAATAATCAACTTTAATACCGTCCAGCAGTGTGGGTGTTGCTTTGCCGGCTCTTAGTTTTGAAAGCTCGGTTTCAAGGTGCTTAATGGCTCCTTTCATCCTGTCAGTTGTCTCTTCCATTATGATTTCTATCTCTTCATTCATACCGGTAGTTTTAAGATTATGAATGTTTGCCAGTTAACAAATTTAAGAAAAATCTGTAAAAACATAATTTTAACTATCATATACCAGTGTTCCCACTTTTTGCCCCCTTACCACCTTTAACAGGTTCCCGGGAGTATTAATATCAAAAACAATGATTGGCATATTGTTTTCACGGCACATGGTGAAGGCTGTCTGGTCCATTACCCTGAGTTGCCTGTTTATTGCTTCCTCAAAAGAAATATGATCAAATTTTTCAGCCTGATCTGACTCTTCCGGATCATCGGAGTATACACCATCAACACGGGTTCCTTTAAGCAATGCATCACAGCCCGTTTCAACAGCCCGCAGTGCTGCTGCAGTATCGGTGGTAAAAAAAGGATTCCCTGTGCCGCCAGCCAGGATACATACTGTTCCCTGTTTCATGTTTTTTACTACATAATCCCTGTTGTACAGCTCTCCCACAGGCTCCATCCTGATGGAGGTGAATACTCTGGCACTGTATTTTGCTGACTGCAATTCACTTTCCAGGGCAAGGCTGTTGATCACCGTTGCCAGCATGCCCATCTGATCACCCTTGAGCCTGTCGAAACCTTTTTCTGTACCTTTCAATCCCCTGAATATATTACCTCCGCCTATAACTATCCCTACTTCAGTTCCTGAATCAACGATTTCCTTTATCTGGTTGCCGTAAAAGCTGAGCTTATCCGGATTAATACCGTAATTATCATTTCCCTGCAGGGATTCGCCACTTAGCTTAAGTAGGATTCTTTTATATTTCATTTTGTTATCTGGGTATAGTTTATTATCTTATGGAGATGCTTATCTGTTTGTAATATTAGCTTTTGCATTACGATTGGCAAATATCAAAAATAGTAATTTTACTTATAAATGCTGATGCATAAATATTAGGGTAGAGAGTAAGTGCAAAATAAAAAAATGTATTTCTTTGTAAATAATTCACAAACTACTAATTATTTAAGGTTAAAATATCCAGGATAAATGAAAAATACATATTTCAATCTGATTGAACAGACTTATTATTTCCCCCAGGAAGGGTTTGATCTCATGAATGGCTATCTCACTTTCTATGGTGTATCAATTAAATATCTCATTGAAAAATACGGCACGCCCTTCAGACTAATGTATTTGCCAAGAGTAGGTGACCAGATAAAAAAAGCAAGGAATTTGTTCAACCGGGCTATGAAGAAGACAGGATACAAGGGTGCATATCATTACTGTTATTGTACTAAATGTTCCCATTTTCATCATATTGTAAGTGCTGCTCTCCAGCATAATGTTAACCTTGAGACTTCATCATCATTCGATATAGACCTTATAGAAAAATTATATAAAAAAAGAAAGATTGATAAGAAAAGGACTATCATACATAACGGATACAAAAGTCCTGAATATATAAGTAAG
>CAZSJH010000285.1:0-3531 GCA_964607105.1 uncultured Rikenellaceae bacterium
ATGATACAACAGGAACAAGGGGAATGCTTATCAAAGGTGGATATATAAGCCCGCTTCCCGAAACTGAGAGCGAAGTGCGATCAATTTTTGAGCAGTTTGACAAAAAGGGGAAAAAAGCATTAGTGCAAATTAAGAACAATGCGAATGAAGAATTTATTAAGTCAGGTGAATTGAAAAATTACCGACTTCTTCACTTTGCAACACATGGATTTGTCAATACATCGAAACCTGAACTTTCAGGGATATTATTAGCCCAGGACACAACAATCAGCGAAGATGGAATTTTATATTCAGGTGAAATTTATAATCTGAATTTAAGCGCTGATTTAACAGTATTGTCAGCGTGTGAGACAGGCTTGGGTAAGTTAATAGAAGGTGAAGGTTTGATAGGGTTAACAAGAGCTTTGTTATATGCAGGCACTAAGAACATAATTGTTTCACTCTGGAAGGTCGCTGATAAATCAACATCTGATTTAATGATTGATTTTTATGAGAATCTACTGGAGGCAAAACAAGAAAAACAAGAATTTTCACAGGCATTGCATCAGGCAAAGCTAAAAATGATAGATAAAGGAAAGTATGCTCATCCATTTTACTGGTCACCTTTTATTCTTATAGGTAAATAATGTTTGTGAATATTGCTTTGGGTTATTTTTCCTGTGATTCACTTCGTTCCAACTCCTTGCTCTTTCCACGCTCCTCCTTGTAACTCGTAACTTGTAACTCCTTGTAAATAATTGCATGTACATGATCTATTAATGCTTCGGGTCATATCTTATTATAATTGAACATGCTGCAGAAGTCAAAGAGCTGAATAGCTGTTGCTTTTTTTAACATGATTATCTAAATTGCAGGATGTAAGATAATTAATGATTACATCAGAAGTGTTTTTATTCTCTCCAATAAGAAGGAAAAGAACACTTCATATCGAGGATACAGGAAAAATAAACACAATAAAAGTGTTTATACATAAACGTTCAGGCACATTGACTGCGTCGAGCTCGTCCCTGTAAACCGGGGCTCGGTTCAGCTAAAGCTGACCAAAATCCCTCCGTGCTTCGCACTCCCGGTCTTTTGGAAAATGTGCCTGAACGCCGCGCTAAACCAAATTGCTTTTGTAACTTTATGCAAAGAGACCTAAATTCAAAAAAGTATGAAACTTCTTCCGTTGGTTATAATATTAAATTTCTGCTTTAACAGTTCATTTTCACAAATATTTCCCGGTCAGTTAATTAATGAAGAAAGCGGTCAACCAGTACCATACGCAAACATCGGAATCATAGGTAAGAATATTGGGACTGTTTCAGATAATGCAGGATGTTTTGAACTAGAATTAAACAGTAAATTCGATCATGACACTTTGTCTATATCATGCATTGGATATGTGAGCAGGAAATATGTAATCCGTGATTTTAAAAATAGCATTGGATTAAAAGGTCAAATTAAAATTGAATTATCACCGAAAACATATCAATTGGATGAAGTTATTGTTCGCCCTAAAGATACCAAGACTTACATACTTGGAAACTTTTGCGAATCAAATTCGACATATGGTAACGCTTTCTACTCTGACCGACTTGGCACTGAGATGGGGGTCGTTATCAATCTTCCCAAAAAGAACAAGAAAGCTTTTCTGAAAAGCTTCAGGTTTTATGTTGGTGAATTTACATTTGATAACTTTCCTGTCAGGTTAAATATATACAGTTTAAAAAATGACCTACCTCACGAAAATATATTAAAGGAACCAATTTTTATTACAATTAATTCAGAGGGGGAATATATCGTAGATTTAGTAAAACATAATATAATACTGGATGGGGATTTTTTTATCTCCCTGGAGTATTATATGATTGCAGATATAACTGCTGGAGATCTGATATTCTGTGCCGTTCATAATCGAAAAATGAACAAAGGCAATGGCTATTATAGATTAACCAGTCATGGAGAATGGAAAAGGGAGATGTTTGATAACGTTGGATTTTCAGTTCAAGTGGAATGTGAAAAATAATACTATCGCCAACAAAGCCTATAAGCAATGGCCAGAATTCGTTTATCATTTGAAAGGAAAACGTAAATTGAACAACAACAAGTAATGACCCAGATCAAAGAAGAACGGCCACTGGCCATAGCCCAAACCGTCTGCTGCTACATGAGTAGTAAGAAATCAAACAGCTTCATGCTCCTTAACCCCTGCTCCCTGCTCCCTGCTCCCTGCTCCCTGCTCCCTGCAATCATACATCCTTCAGTGACAGCTGTATCCTGTTTCGTTCGGTATCAACACTGATAACTTTAACTTTCACATGCTGGTGAAGTTTTACCACATCGCCCGGGTCTTTTACATAGCCTTTTGCCATATTGGAAATATGCACCAGTCCATCCTGCTTGACACCAATATCGACAAAAGCCCCGAACCTCGTTATGTTGGTCACTATACCTGGTACCACCATTCCTTCAGACAGGTCGTCGATGGAGCGTACATCGGCAAATTTAAATTCCTTTATTTCTGACCTGGGGTCCCTGCCGGGTTTTCGAAGTTCTTCTATAATATCTTCCAGAGTAGGAAGGCCAATATTATCCGTAACATATTTTTCAATCTCAATCCTGGATATTCTATCTTCATCATTCATAAGGTCCTCAACTGACACATCCAGGTCTGATGCCATTTTTTTGACTATGTGATAACTCTCGGGATGCACTGCTGATTTATCAAGAGGATTGACTGCATTGCTTATTCTAAGGAATCCGGCACATTGTTCATACGCTTTATCACCCATTCTTTTGACCTCTTTGAGCTGTTGCCTGGACATAAAGGCCCCGTTTTCATTCCTGAACTTTATTATATTACCTGCCAGTTGCGGACCAAGGCCTGAAACATAGGTCAGCAGGTGTTTACTTGCGGTATTCACTTCAACACCCACCTTGTTCACACAACTGATAACCACATCATCAAGGCTCTGTTGAAGTTTAGCCTGGTCTACATCATGCTGGTACTGCCCCACACCGATTGATTTTGGATCTATTTTCACCAGCTCGGCCAGGGGATCCATCAGTCTTCTGCCTATTGACACTGACCCTCTTACAGTAACATCATAATCAGGAAATTCATCCCTTGCGACCTGTGATGCAGAATATACAGAGGCACCTGCCTCACTCACCACGAAAACTTTTATGTCACTATCAAATTTAATCCATTTGATCAGGTCTTCTGTTTCACGGCTGGCAGTACCGTTACCGATAGCTATGGCTTCTATCTTATATGAATTAACAAGACTCGATATTTTCTTTACTGACAGGGCTGTCTGGTTTTGCGGTGGATGGGGGAAAATAGTCTCATTATGGAGCAGTTTGCCCTGGTTATCGAGGCATACCACTTTGCAGCCAGTACGATAACCCGGGTCAATGGCAAGTACTCTTTTCTCGCCCAGCGGAGAGGCAAGCAGCAATTGCCTGAGATTATCAGCAAAAACTTTAATAGCCTCTTCATCTGCTTTTTCCTTTGAAATATTCCTGAATTCCGTCTCCATGGCCGGT
>CAZSJH010000286.1:0-3479 GCA_964607105.1 uncultured Rikenellaceae bacterium
TGCACTTATGCACCGCGATTATGAACCGGGATGGGAATTGTCAGAGTGACAGGTTAGGACTTATTGCCTGAATAATATCGGGAATTTGATTTTCTGTACTCTTATGATTCATCACGAAATCAGGCTGCTCGGGAGACTCATAAGCTATATCCACACCTGGTATATTTGATATTCTGCTTTTAGCAGCATCCTCATAGAGTTGTGGTTTGTTTGTCCTGCAATATCCGATTTCCTCATTCATGTACACAAGGATAAATCGATCACTTCCTATTATTTCTTTTGCCTGCTTTCTTATATTTTCATTGGGTGATATAAAAGAGCATATAGTTATAATCCCCTGATCATTCAGAATCCGGGCTAAATGAGCAACCCGTCGCAGATGTTCAGCCCGGTCGGCAGGTGAATAATCAAGTTCCCTTGACAATCCACTCCGTATCGTGCTTCCATCAAGAAGGACAACTGATGCTCCAATATCAAAAAGCTGTTTTTCCAGTATGTACGCCAGATCATTTTTCCCGGATCCGTGCAGGCCTGTTATCCATATTGTTCCTCCTTTATGACGATTACGACTGATACGTTGTTCCATGCTTACCAGGCTTTTGCCCTTGCGTATCTTTTCCCTGTCAATATCAGTTATCCTGGATGGTAATTTGTCGCTTGCCCTTTTGTCGAGTATCATGCCAACAGCACAGGTATTATGTGTTACAGGATCAATCAGGACAAAAGAACCTGTGTTCCTGTTTCTTCTGTACGGATCGAAAAAAAGTGGTTTATTTGAAGTTATTACTACACGGCCAATATCATTAAGTTTGAATTTATCCTTTTTCTGCCTTTCCAGCGTGTTTACATCAACCTTATATTGTACTTCATCAATACGGGCCCGAGAAGTATTTGTATTGTGTTTAATGTAGAATGTCTTTGAAATATCCATATCTGTCTCATCCATCCATACCATCATCGACTCAAAATGCCTGTCAATTTTAGGTACATTGTCCGGATGTATTATCATTTCACCTCTTGAGATATCAATTTCGTCCTGTAGAGTAAGGGTAACAGACTGCGGTGGAAAGGCTGCATTCTTATTGCCCTCGCATGTCATTATTGATTTTACTTCAGATTTCATCATGGAAGGTAATACCATCACTTTATCGCCGGTCTTTATTACTCCCGAGGCCATCCGGCCTGAAAATCCCCTGAAATCTTTGTCAGGCCTTAGGACATATTGCACAGGGAAGCGGAGATCCTCAAAATTATGGTCACTGCTTATGTGCACAGTTTCCAGATATTCCATCATGCTTTTTCCGTGGTACCAGGGCATACTGTCTGAAATATCAACGACGTTATCACCTTTCAATGCTGAGATGGGAATACATTCTACATCAGGTATGTTTAACTGTGTGATAAAGCGTTTATAGTCTTTACTAATCCTTTCAAACGTTTCTTCATCGTAATTCACGAGGTCCATCTTGTTAACTGCCAGCACGACGTGTTTTATACCCAGTAATGAAACTATAAAAGTATGCCGTTTAGTCTGGGTAATTACCCCTTTGGTGGCATCGGTCAGTATAATTGCAAGGTTTGCAGTGGATGCACCAGTAACCATATTCCTGGTGTATTGCTCGTGCCCGGGTGTATCGGCAATTATGAATTTCCTTTTATTGGTAGAGAAGTATCTGTAAGCAACATCTATTGTAATTCCCTGCTCACGCTCGGCCTTCAGTCCGTCAAGGAGAAGTGCATAGTCTATTTCATTTCCTGCATGCCCAACCCTTTTGCTGTCTTTTATCAAAGCGGAAAGGTGGTCTTCATAAAGTTTTTTGCTGTCAAACATAAGACGCCCGATAAGGGTAGACTTGCCATCATCCACCGAACCTGCCGTAAGAAAACGAAGCATGTCCTTCTTCTCATCCTGATCGAGGAATTCTTTTATGTTCAACTTTTCTTCACTCATTCTTTTCTGTACAAATTTTATTTCCAGGTGCTCTTCTTTATATCTGTTTGAACTGGAATACTGGAATGATGGATTACTGTTTATGGTATTAAATTACCCATTGATCCAATATTCCATTGATCCATTATTCCAATAATCCATTATTCCAATAATCCATTATTCCATTAGAAATATCCTTCTCTCTTTTTTTGTTCCATGCTCGCATCCTGGTCGAAATCGATAACCCTTGTTGTTCGTTCTGATTTGGTTATTGTCATCATTTCTTCCACTATTTTTTCTATTGTATCGGCATCAGATTCCACCGCTCCTGTCAGGGGGTAACAACCAAGAGTACGGAAACGCACCTTCCTCATTTCGGCTTTGGCTGCCAGTTCAGGGGGCATCCTGTCATCGTCAACAAGAATAAGGTTTCCTTCAATGTTAACTATTGGTCTTTCTTTAGCAAAGTACAGTGGTACAATTGGAATATTTTCCAGCCGGATATATTGCCATACATCAAGCTCGGTCCAGTTACTCAGGGGGAATACCCGTATTGATTCTCCTTTATGAACTCTGGTATTGTATATATCCCAGAGTTCAGGTCTCTGGTTTTTAGGATCCCACTGGTGAAATTTGTCCCTGAAGGAGAATATTCTTTCCTTGGCTCTGGATTTTTCCTCATCCCTTCTTGCCCCACCAAATGCGGCATCAAATTTATACTTGTTAAGTCCACTCAGCAATGCTTCGGTCTTCATAACATCCGTATGCACCTTACTGCCATGGGTAAATGGTCCTATGCCCTGCCTGTAGCCCTCCTCATTGTAATGAACGATCAGGTCCCAGTTATTTTTTTTAGCATATGAATTCCTGAAGCTTATCATCTCTCTGAACTTCCATTTTGAATCGATATGCATCAGGGGGAAAGGAACCTTTCCCGGTGAAAATGCTTTTTCTGCCAGCCTGACCATCACAGATGAATCCTTGCCAATTGAATATAACATAACCGGGTTTTCAAATTCCGAAGCCACTTCGCGAATTATATGAATCGATTCCGCTTCCAGTTCACGAAGATGATTCAATGTGTAGCTATTTTTTTCTCTCTCTATTATTTTTTTCATTAAATGTCGAATTCGCTTATTTATTCATATCTCAAATCCGGTCTGCAAAGATAACTTATTCAGCAATAAAGTCAGGATTTACCGGTGTTACTTTATTATAGCTTAATTCTTCACCATTGTCAATTCTGCTTAATGACTTACCTGCGCTTCTGAGGATTGCATGACCGGCTGCAGTATCCCATTCCATGGTTCGGCCAAAGCGGGGATAATACCCGGCAGTGCCTTCAGCAACCAGGCATATCTTTAAAGAACTGCCTCTTGAAACAAAGCGGGGTTTCCCTGTTATTGCCGACCTGGACATAATGTAATTCTCAGTTGACTTATTCATGTGGGAACGACTTATTGCAACTTTATTTGATTGAGGATGAGATATTAGAGGAAGTTTTTCTGCAGTACTTCAAATTATCTCGCTCTCACTTTCAGGCTTTTCT
>CAZSJH010000287.1:0-3472 GCA_964607105.1 uncultured Rikenellaceae bacterium
CTGAAGATAAGAAAGGAATTAATATTGCCTGTAAATAACACACAGGTGGTTGTAAGGGTAAAAAAAATCAGACCGGACATAAAGATCTTCTTCCTGCCCAATATATCACCCAGTCTGCCAAAAGGAAGCATAAAGACGGCAGTTCCCAGGAGATATGCGGTGACCACCCAGTTAAGTTGTTTGGCACTGGCTCCAAGTTCAGAACCGATAGATGGAAGTGCAAGATTTATTGCTGCACCCATGAAAGGTGTTATATAGGCTGAGAAGGCAGCAATAAAAAGTACGGATCTTTTTAGCTCCCTGGTATTCATTCTTTATTCTTAGTGTCAATTATAATCGTTACCGGTCCGTTGTTTACCAGGCTTACCTCCATCATTGCCCCAAATTCACCCGTTCCGGGTTTCCTGCCGGATAATTCATGGAAATAATCAATAAAACTATCATACAGTGGTATAGCCTGATCGGGTTTTGCTGCTTTGATATAAGAAGGCCTGTTTCCCTTTTTTGTTTTTGCATGCAGTGTAAACTGGCTGACAACAATAATTTCACCCTCAACATCACCCAGAGATAGATTCATTATTCCTTCCCTGTCGTCGAATACCCTGAGCTGGTATATCTTATTGGCAAGCCATTTAATATCTTCTTCATTATCTGCATCTTCAATACCCAGGAGAACGAGAAGGCCTTTCCCTATTTCTGATTTAACCGATCTTTCAATGCTAACCGATGCACTGCTTACTCTCTGGATTACTGCTCTCATAGCTTCATAATAAAGGGTCAAAGATACTAAATATCTCAGAGCATAATAGGATAGATTAATCCTGGGCAAATTATGTTTTTCGAAGTCTAAACGATACTTTTATTCTCATCTTCTAAAAAATAATGGACTTTATTACAGTTTTTATTATAGCAGTTGGTCTTTCGTTTGATTCATTTGCGATTTCTCTTGGATGCGGAGCTCTTTAATCTGAGATCTCTTTCAGACGGGCAGTAAAGATTACCCTTATCATGGCAATTGCCTCATCTCTCTCTTTCTATTGCAGAAAATAGCCATTTCTGTAAACCCTGCATCTCTAATAAGCCGGTAAGCATCATCAAAATATTGTCCCAGCCTGGCCGGCTTATGTGCATCTGAATTTACACATACCGGAACTCCTTCTTCCTTGAAAATATGGAGATAACGGCGGTCTGGATAGAAATCCTTAAGGGGTTTGTTCATCCCATTTGTATTTATCTCAAAAGCCACATCAGACCTGCATAATTCACCTGCGAGGAGGAGGTACATTGGTTCTGCATTAACAGATGGGCAATACCTGAAGATCCGGACTAGGTCGGGATGTGCCATGAAATCAAATAAGCCTGAAGAAGCTGCCTGTGCTATTAGTTTGAAGTATGATTCAAAAAGTTTGTCTATATCTTTATTCTCATAATATTCAGGTCCAAGGTCAACCGTACCTTCACCCATATAATGAACAGAACCTATTACATAATCAAGGGGCAGGTTTGATATAAGCTTAAATATCTCATCTTCTTTGTCAGGGAAATAATCAACTTCAAGTCCCAGTTTGACCTTTATCCCGGTAACAGATTCTTTGAGTTTATTTATTCGGTCAATATATTCCCCCAGCATGGATAGCTTAATGCTCCAGTCCTGCTGTTCATCAGTAAGTGTAAGATGGTCGGAAAAGCCTATCTCTGAAAGACCTATTTCCATGGCCCTGCCAATATAATCCTCAGGCCATCCTTTTCCGTCGCTGTAATACGTGTGTATATGATAATCAGTCTTATAAATCATAAACCGGGAAGTAATATCCTGTTTAATGAGCTTTTCTTAAAAATTAACCATTTTTGACATGAACCATAAAACCTGTCAAAATAATCAGAAAAAACACAATAATATAAAAACTGAACAAAATTGTCCGGGAATTTATTAAAATCGATTACTTTGTATCTAAATTGATTATCCGGCATGATAGACATAAGCAAATGCCAGTGTTCCGACTGCCAGTTCCGTAATGCGGCATTTTCGACATTGGGGGATTCAGAAATAACATCACTTTGTGATTACCGCAAGGAATATTCATTTAGCAGGGGAGGGATTATCCATAAGGAAGGGGATCCTATCCAGGAGTTTAAATACTTAAAAAGCGGACTTGTAAAGGTATACAGGGAATCACATTCAGGAAATGAACAGATAATAGCTATAACAAAGCCATTTGAATTTGTCAGTAATATCAGTATTTTCTCAGAAGAGAGATATAAGTACTCCGTTTCAGCAATCGAGGAATCCGTGATCTGCAGCATCAAGCTGGATTATATACGTTCCCTGGTACTCAGTCATGGTAATTTTGCCCTTGAACTGATGACCAGACTTTCCCAGATAACAGATAAGATCATTTTACAGACCCTCGATATAAGAAACAGGAATCTTGCTGGAAGAGTGGCTTATATTCTTTTATATTTTACCAGGGATATATATAAATCTATGATCTTTAACCTGCCGGTTTCGCGCAAGGAGATTGCCGATTATATTAGTATGAGTACCGCAAACGTGATCAGGACCCTTTCGGATTTCAGAAAGGAAGGAATAATAACCCTGCATGGCAAGACGGTTGAAATAGTTGATATTAAAAAGCTTGAAATGATATCTTCAAAGGGGTGAAAGTGAAAACATGACTGTTCAATAACATTCAATCAGATAAATTCTGATATACGGAAATTGATTCTTTTAGGTATTTAAATTTTAAACCCATAATATCTGCACTTATGAAAAAGGTACTGTTTTTAATTACCCTGCTATTGATGGCGAATAATATATTTAGCCAGGATTACAACCCATTGAATAAGACAGTCTGGCCTGAATCGGATGCCAATGATACCATATATACGGTCGCCGGTTACAGGCATGGATTAAGTTTTTTTCCCCAGGTTAAACATAATGATGTGGAATACATCGCTGGAGAGGCATTGACTTTTGATATATTCCATTCAGCTGATGTGATGAATGAATGGATGATTAAGTGGTCAAAAGAATTCCCTGCACTTGTTGACCTTTACCAGGTGGCAGAAAGTTACGAAGGAAGGCCAATTTTGCAAATGACCATAACTAACAAAAACACCGGCAAACACACTGATAAACCGGCAGCATTTTTTGAAGGCAACAGGCACAGTGGTGAAATAACAAGCGCTGAGTCGGTAATGTGGCTTGCTGATCACCTTCTGAGTTCTTATGGTGAGGATGATGAAATAACCAGGCTGGTTGATAATTTTACTTTTTACCTGAGACCTCTTAATAATCCCGACGGCCATAACCTCTATATACATCCTGCCCAGAGTAACCGCAGTACAGTGAGACCAGCCGATAATGATAATGATGGATTACTGGATGAGGATACACCTGATGATATTAACGGTGATGGTATAATACTTACAATGAGATGGAGGGAGAGTGAAAATGGCAATATGATCCCTG
>CAZSJH010000288.1:0-3315 GCA_964607105.1 uncultured Rikenellaceae bacterium
TTTTTGGATATGCCATTTCGAGAACAGTAATATAAATAGCAACTTGAGTTAATTAATATAAAATTATTATGGCTTTCACACTTAATATTGGAGCCGGGGCTCCTGACTTTGAGCTAAAGGCAACAGACGCGAAGGTATACAGGCTGTCGGATTTTAACGACAGCAAATATCTGGTTATCTTCTTTACCTGTAATCATTGTCCTTATGTGCTGGGATCAGATGAACACACAAGAAAAATTGCAGATAAATTTTTACCGGAGGATGTGAAATTTGTGGCAATTAATTCAAACAGCCCCAATACATATCCCGAGGATGATTTTGACCATATGGTTGAACGTATGAAAAAATATAAGTTCCCGTGGTTATATCTTTATGATGACACCCAGGAGATAGCAATAAAATACGGAGCACTGAGAACACCTCATTTTTACTTGTTTGATGAGGATAGGAAGCTGGTTTATACCGGCAGATCTGTTGATAATCCCAGGAATACGGCAATGGCCACAACCTGCGAGCTTGAAAAAGCGCTTGAGGAACTTATATCAGGAAAAAACATATCTGAGCCTGTTACAAATCCAATTGGTTGTAATGTCAAATGGGAAGGCAAAGATGCACACTGGATGCCCCCGGCAGCCTGCGATCTTATATAAATAAATGGTGTGGGGCTCAGCCCCACACCATCACTATAATAAATGTTCGATAGACTCCGACATAAACTCCAATACCGCCACCGTGTCAAAGCACAGGAATATGCAATTACACGCAAAAACCTGATTGAGAAAACTATGTCAGGTTTCGGGCAGGAAGTGAAGGAAACCAGGGAAATGGCCCGATTATTTTTCAGGTTACTTGCACAAAAATTAAGATTGAACGAGAGGGAAGAACCACCCAGTAAGGAGGAAGTAAAAGAAGCTATTGAACAACTGAAAGATATAGGAAGAATTTCCGTGTTTGCTTCAGTATCCATACTTCCGGGTGGGGGATTCTCATTAATAGGCCTTGAGCTCCTGGCAAGAAAATTCGGAGTAAAAAATTTTACTTTTATACCGACTTCTTTCAGAAAAAAGAAGGACCTTTGAAATAGATATTGACCAGTTGATTATTAAATAAAACACAAAAGATGAGAATAGCGATTAGCAGCATTCTTCTGATTCTTTTCATGCTTGCTTCATGTAAAAATGAAGATGTAGAAAAGGTAACTATTATAACAAATGATACTGACCTGAGCCAGGCCGACAAAGATCAGATAATGAATACCTTTTTGGCTACACAGGAAGCCTGGAATGAGGGTGATATTAAAAAATTCATGAAAGGGTACCATCAATCAGATGATATTGCTTTTGTAGGTGCATCCGGACCCACTTATGGATATCAAGCCACCCTGGATAGATATGTTAAAACCTATCCCGATGATGATGCAATGGGTAAACTGGACTTCGAGGTACTTAAATTATATAAAATTGATACCCGTACAGCAGTGCTGATAGGTAAATTTTATCTTACACGAACCATTGGGGATCTGCAAGGCTATTATACACTTATCTGGCAGAAGATAGAAGATAAATGGCTTATAATAAGTGACCACTCCAGCGGCGGACCTGTGGAATAGCTATTTTACCCAGGTGGTGACTGTGGTGAACGGGTTTTGCTCATCATCAAGAAAGGTTTCAAGATATACCAGTTCATTCTTGCTTATTTTGTCAATGGATGCAGTTTGTAATAATCCGCCGTCAGGAGTGAATACCAGTTGTGTTGCACCCACCAGCTCCCAGTTACCTGTTTCATCCACAAGAAGGGGAAACTCTTTAATGTAGGTACCATCACTGAAAAATTGCATTGTACCATCAGTATATACCGCTTTTAATCCTGCAACAAAGATCTTTATTGTTTCATTGTCACTGGTGGTGGTAATGTTCTCAAAATTCCATACACCATCCGTTAATATGCTAACCCTATCCTTCTCACAACTACTGATGCCCAATAACATAACTGTAATTATGATATAAGCTGATATCCTTATTATCTTTTTCATACTGTTCTTGTTTTAAGAAAATATTTATAGCTCAAAAGTAATCAATTTTATAACTCAACAACTCAATAACTCAACAACTCAACAAAAATAATCAAGTATCTTCCCCATAAGCTCCATACCCCCTCTTATTCCCTCATCCTCAAAAAGAACCTGGCCAGTCCTGTCATGTAAACTTATTTGTATCTCTGCATCAACAGATTCCTTTATCAGACGTGTCATTGATCCCATTACAGGAGCCCTGAGACTACCCGGCCTATTGTTGACCGCTCTTATATGCAACGCATATTTTTTATTAATAATCTTTATGCTTAATATGTTATCACTGTATTCAAGTGATTCGATTATTGCTTTTGACCATGTGGAGAAATTATAAAAATGATCACCATAACTCAGGTAGGAAATAAATCCTATAAAAAAACTCCCCATCCATGGTATCTTGGCAACGGAAAATGTAAATGACGCATTAGATGATTTAAAGGTATTGCAATGAAGCCATATCCACGATTCAGGGAATGATCTGCCCCAGTCTTTTTCAATATATCCCCATCCTTTAGTGAAAGAAGTGGGTTTTCCATCTATCTCGATCTTCCCTTCCAAAGTATGGCCTGTTGATACAATTCCGTGCTTGCATTCCATAAAAGGAACAAATGAGTACCAACCCATAATGCCCGGCCTGATAAGGGTTTTGGGATAATAATTTAATTCACCGTAATTCAGCTCCCCGTGGACTTTCCCCTGACCGTTATCAATATTCAGTTTTATTCCCCTGGAGCTAAATAGCGACCTGTCAACTTTGAGAGATAAAATCCTGGAGGACGCTGTAAAGCTGCTAACAGGGAACCTGAAATATAATGACTCTCCAGTCAAACCGTTAAGAAGCTGTATAAAAGAATGACTGTCATTCTCAGATAGGGAAAGACCCGGGATGATAGCATAAACATTTTTCCTGTCGGCCGAAACGTGCTTGAAATACCAGCCTTCAAAATAATCTTTCATCCTTTTTGAACCCTGAAAAACCCATGGCCTGAATAGTTTCATATAGTTGAATTGTTGAAGCGTTTAATCGTTTAATCGTTTCCTTGTTTATTATCAACTTTCTAAAGATAACAGTTATATTATTAAGTCACTGATCATATACCTTTGCCGATTCAACAATTACACAATTCAACAGTTCAACAGCCCGATTCAACGATTACACAATTCAACAGTTCAACAGCCCGATTCAACAATTACACAATTCAACAGTTCAACAGCCCGATTCAACAATTACACAATTCAACAGT
>CAZSJH010000289.1:0-3437 GCA_964607105.1 uncultured Rikenellaceae bacterium
TTTATAATACTGAGAGTGGTTATTGGTGTATCAGCTGGTATGGGGGCGTTAATCATAATAAGCCTTGTACTCTATATTCAAAAACTTCTTATACTGGGTTTTAACCTTGAACATTATAATATTTTTTACCTCCTTTTACCGGTATTGGGAATACTGGCAACCCTGATATTCACTAGGTACCTGTTAAGACAGGAAGTAGGTCATGGTATACCTGGCGTCCTGTTTGCCATATCGCGGACTAATGGTAACATAAAAGGGCATAATATGTATTCTTCAATTATTTCCAGTGCCCTGACTGTAGGTTTTGGTGGATCGGTAGGATTGGAGGGCCCTGCTGTGGCAACAGGGGCAGCCATAGGCTCAAACGTGGGAAGGGCGCTGAGGTTAAGTTATAAACAGATAATGACATTGCTTGGCTGTGCTTCAGCAGCTGCAATGGCTGCTATATTTAAAGCACCTGTTGCTGCTATTGCATTCGCACTTGAGGTTATTATGCTCAATTTGTCCATGGCTTCAATAGTGCCATTATTAATCTCCAGTGTTTCAGCTGTGCTAACTTCATATATTTTCCTTGGCCAGAACTTCCTGTATAATTTTACCCTTAAACAAGGCTTCATAGTAAGCGATGTTCCGTATTTCATACTCCTGGGTATATTTACAGGCCTGATATCAGTTTATTTCACCCGTATATATGTTTTTATTGCCGATAAATTCCAGCTGATAAAAAGATGGGGAAACAGACTGCTGGTCGGAGGTGTAATGCTTGGTGTTATGATCTTTATCCTTCCTGCATTGTATGGTGAAGGATATGAAGGTATCAACAGTGCCCTGGCAGGAGAATATAATTATCTCTTTGAAGAATCAATATATTTTAAATATAATGGTAGCCTGATAGCACTTGTGCTGGTTTTATTGCTGCTGATATTATCCAAGGTTGTTGCTACCTCGGTTACTTTCGGCAGCGGTGGTGTTGGAGGCATTTTTGCCCCTTCACTGTTTACCGGTGCCCATGCAGGATTGCTTTTTGGTATCCTGCTGAATAATTTCGGCTTTGAGGTTGAGGTAAGTAATTTTGTGCTTGTAGCCATGGCCGGGATGATAGCAGGTGTTATACATGCACCCTTCACAGCCATTTTCCTTATTGCTGAAATAACAGGGGGCTATGAGTTGTTCATACCCCTGATGATAACATCCACTATATCTTATGCTACTTTAAAAATATTTGTAAAGAATTCAGTATATACTTACCAGCTGGCACAGAGAGGAGAACTTATTACCCATGACAAAGATAAAGCAGCTCTTTCTTTAATGGATGTTTTAACACTGATAGAAAAAAATTTCAGTACAGTATCGCCGGATGATTCGCTTGGTGAACTGGTGAATGTTATTTCCCGGTCTTCAAGGAATGTTTTTCCCGTGGTTGATGACGATAATAAATTACTTGGTGTGGTATGGGAGAATGATATCCGGCACCTCCTGTTCAAGCAGGAATTGTATGATAATATCTATGTTAAGGAATTGATGTTTATGCCTGAGCCTACGGTATCGTTGCGTGAATCAATGGAAGACGTAGCTTATAAGTTCCAGACATCATCTCATTACAATCTCCCTGTGCTTGATAATGGCAGGTATGTTGGTTTCGTGTCAAGGGCTAACGTATTTTCAACTTACAGGTCTATGATGCGTAATTTTATGGAAGAATAGCCAGAGATATTAGATATAGTTATGAGTTTGAGACTAACCCCTAAACCTCTAAACTTCTCAACCTCTCAACTTTTAAACCTGAATTAAGGAAATGATAAAGCTATCAATATTATTAAGAAAATTTTTAAAGTGGAGGGCTAAAAATATTGACCAGCGCCAATTCCTGTATATACTCAGTTTTATTACAGGAATGCTAAGTGCCCTGGCTGCTGTACTATTAAAGAATGCAATATATTATACCGAACACTTGCTGACAGTCTGGTTTAAAGCAGATACTGCCGGTTATCTTTACCTTGCTTATCCTCTGATAGGGATGTTCCTGGCAGTCATTTTTGTCCGTTATATAGTGAGGGATAAAATAGGACATGGGGTAAGCCGTATATTATATGCCATATCAAAGAATAACAGCAGGATCAAATCACATAACAACTGGTCGTCTATAGTTGCCAGCACATTGACTATAGGCTTTGGAGGCTCGGTAGGAGCAGAGGCACCCGTGGTGCTAACGGGGGCATCCATAGGTTCGAATATTGGTCGTCTCATGAAGATGAACTACAAGAATATAACTCTCCTGGTCGGCTGCGGTGCAGCCGGAGCAGTGGCAGGGATCTTTAAGGCACCAATAGCAGGAATCGTTTTTACACTTGAGATTCTCATGCTTGATCTTACCATATCCTCAATAGTACCACTATTAATATCATCTGTTACTGCAGCTACTGTAACATATTTCCTGATGGGGAAAGATGTACTTTTTTCCTTTGCACTGGGTGAATCATTTTCACTGGGCAATATACCATGGTACATTGTCCTGGGAATAGGAACAGCATTACTGTCGGTCTATTTTACAAGGGCAACAATGTACCTCGAAGGCTTATACGAAAAAGTTAAAAATCAGTATGTCAGGCTTCTTACGGGAGGTATCGTCCTGGGGATCCTTATCCTTCTCCTGCCCCCACTCTATGGCGAAGGTTATAATATTATCAGTCAATTACTTAATGGAGACACCTCATCTCTTTTTGAAAACAGCTTCTTCAGCGGGATGGGTAATAAAACCTGGTTTCTCCTTGCTTTCTTACTGGCGATAACTCTTTTCAAAGTTATAGCCAGCAGTTCAACCAATGGTGCAGGGGGAGTTGGAGGGATATTCGCCCCATCCCTTTTTATAGGGGGGATAAGCGGGTTTTTCGTTTCCAGGCTGATAAATACGGTAGGAAATTATTCCTTGCCGGAGAGCAGTTTCACTCTTGCAGGCATGGCGGGAGCAATGGCAGGAATAATGCATGCACCACTTACGGCAATATTTCTTATTGCAGAGATAACAGGAGGCTATGGACTTCTGGTGCCACTAATAATCACATCGACAGTCTCCTACATTACCGTTATGAGATTTGAAAAACATTCGATATATCATAAAAGACTGGCGCGCAGGGGTGAACTTATTACCCATCATAAGGATAGAGCTGTTCTTACCAGGATGGACTGGACAAAGGAAATCGAAACAGATCTTATTACCATTAGCTCGGGAGATACTCTTGGAGAACTGGTTAAGGTAATATCATCCTCCAGGAGGAACATATTTCCGGTCGTTGATGAAATAGGAGTACTGGAAGGAGTAGTTCTGCTGGACAACGTAAGGGATATTATGTTTGACCAGGAACTTTATGATGACACTTATGTAAGTGATCTGATGGTTATGCCTCCATCGTATATTGATAAGAGTGAAAAGGTTGACA
>CAZSJH010000290.1:0-1585 GCA_964607105.1 uncultured Rikenellaceae bacterium
ATCAGCCCTGGTGAACTGAACGGCAGGCTTTTTAAGAAATTGAACCAGTTCATTGGGATTCATTAAAATTTCATTATCGATCATGATTTTGTTAATTTAACTGGGTACTAATGGGATTCCAAATATAAAGATTTAGTCTTTTTGAACAAATATCATATATCATCCTGAACCATATATAAATTTATTACAATAATGTAATTAGCCGGGAATAAGATTTTTATTATTTTTGAGAACTAAAGTCAAGCAAGCATGAAAAGGTGGACAATCCTATTTATTATTCTTCCCTTATTTTTCACACAGTGTATGGAAGATGAAGGCCTCGAGTATTTCACTGTGGATAAAGCAAGTTACTATTTTTCAGAAGTAGAGAAACTATGCAATAAAGATAATGGTGACCTCTGGGGTGAAAATCTTTACGGACCTATACTGCTGATCGATACCAGAACAAGAAAACTATATTCCAATGTCCAGGACAAAGAGGGGCTTCTCAAACCCAAGGGAGATATCTTTACAGGCAATTATCCCAGGGAAGAAGTGATCAACTATGCAAAGGAGTTTGGTGGCACCTTATTTGCAATGGCTCCTGTACCTGAAGAAGAGGACTATTACAGGATTACTTCAAGGTGCATCCATGGTTTATTCCATTGTTTCCAGATAAGAAAAAATATTGATACCCCTGATTACAACACAAGTCATATGGGTGATCGCACGGCCCGTTTATGGCTTAAAATGGAATGGAAGGCACTGGAAAGAGCTATCCGTACTAACGGGGAAACACGAAAGCAGGCTATCAGGGATGCACTCGTTTTCAGATCAGCTCGCAGGGAATTGTATCCAAAATATATACAGGAAGAGAATAAATTCGAGAATTATGAAGGCCTCGCCTCGTTTACATATATGATGCTGTGCACTGAATCCAGGGAAGAATATCTGAAGAAGCTCCTGGAATATTATCACAGGATTTATGATTTTCGCTCCTATACATTTTCATATGGCTTCGTCCATGGTAACCTGTATGCACATCTTCTAAATGATACAGGTTTTGATTTCTCCTCGATAGACAGCAGGGATTTTGACCTTGGAGCAGTTCTCATGGATAAATATGATATATCACTGCCTGAAATCAGCCGCGATATTGCTGGAAGTCTTGCTTTCAGTTACGACATCGACCTTGTCAAAGAAGAAGAAAGAAAACGTGAAGAACAATTAAGGGAAGGGCTGCGGCGCAGAACAGCCCAGTTTACTGAAAGGCCTGTAGTGCTTCTTGAACTGGAGAGCCCGAACTTTTCATTCGAAGCAGAAGATACTGACCCCGTTGATACACTGGGGACAATTTACCAGACAATACGGGTCTCTGATAATTGGGGAAAGCTGGCGGTTGAGGAAGGTGGATGCCTGGTATCACCCAACCTTAAATTTCTTCGTGTACCGGCTAAAAATGTTAAAAAGGAAAAACAGCATATCACGGGTGACGGATGGCATATTGTACTAAACAATAACTGGGAACTGGTAAAATTAGATGAGGACTACTTCGTCCAAAAACTTATGCCCTGAAATAACTATCCTTTACCTTTTAAGTCATTAA
>CAZSJH010000290.1:1595-3437 GCA_964607105.1 uncultured Rikenellaceae bacterium
TGATTTGATCTTACGCTCTGTATCAGACTTCTTTCTCTTTTCACGCTCAACTACTTTATCAGGTGCATTACTTACAAAGCTTGCATTATTAAGCTTCTTCATCACTGAATCAAGGAAGCCCCTGTTATATTTTAAATCTGCTTTAAGCCTTGCTAATTCAGCCTCAATATCAATTTTATCCCCTATAACTAAATAATATTCAGATGTGCCTATCATGAAACTTAAAGAATCACCAGGCTTACTATCTGTTTGTTGAATAGCTGATATGTTTGCCAGACGCATAACCAGGTTTTGAAATGACTGTTCGCCGTCAATACTTTTTTTGCTGACAAACAACTGCAGGCTTTCCCTGGTCGGGAGACTCTTCTCTTTTCTTATATTCCTTATAGCACTGACAAGCATCCTTGCATGGTCAAAATCTTTCAGAGACCGGCTGCTTACTTTGCCGGCATCAGGCATATCCGATACCATAATACTGTTGTCGTCACTTCTGTCTTCTATCATCTGCCATATTTCCTCGGTAATAAATGGCATAAAAGGGTGTATCAGCCTTACGAGCCGGTCCAGAAAATCCAGTGTGTTCCTGAATGTGATTAAATCCACTGGATTCCTGTAATCGGGTTTGACAGCCTCAAGGTACCAGCTGGCAAAATCATCCCAGAATAAACGGTATACTATCATTAAAGCAGCCGATATCCTGTATTTTTCAAACGCCCTGTGGTATTCATGTATAGCTTCATTAAGCCGGTTACGGAACCATTCTGCTGCCTCAGCCGACCATGCCGGCTGTTCCGTAATATTTTTATCTGTCTCCCAGCTTTTAACGAGCCTGAAAGCATTCCATATCTTATTGGCAAAATTCCTGCCCTGCTCCGGCAGTGAATCATCGTAAAGAAGATCATTGCCTGCAGGCGAACACAGTAGCATGCCAACGCGCACACCGTCAGCACCATATTTCTCAATAAGATTTAAAGGCTCAGGTGAATTGCCAAGTGATTTTGACATTTTCCTCCTATCCTTGTCACGGACAATGCCATGCAGATAAACATCATCAAATGGTTTCTCAGTACGGTATTCATAACCTGCAATTATCATCCTTGCAACCCAGAAAAATAATATTTCAGGTGCCGTAACAAGTACATTGGTAGGATAATAATATTTAATATCCACATTATCAGGTTCAAGTATACCGTTAAAGCAGGTAATGGGCCAAAGCCATGATGAAAACCATGTATCCAGCACATCTTCATCCTGCCTTATATCAGCAGAAGATAACTTCGCATTACCTGTAGACTTCCGGGCAAGTGCAAGAGCTTCATCTTCGTTCTCAGCAACAACAAAACCAGTTGAGCTGTAATGCCATGCAGGTATACGATGTCCCCACCAGAGCTGACGGCTGATGCACCAGTCGCGAACATTTTCCATCCAGTGCCTGTAAACGTTCTTGAACTTCTGCGGGTAGATATTAATATTTGAATTAACAATTGCTTCGAGCGCCGGCTTTGATATTTCTTCCATCTTCAGGAACCACTGCATCGACAGCTTTGGCTCAATTACCGAATTTGTACGTTCCGACCTGCCTATCTTATTCCTGTAGTTCTCAACTTTGGAAAGCAATCCCTGTTCCTCCAGAAGGTTAATCGATAACTCCCTGGCTTTGAACCTGTCTGTTCCAATAAATAAACCTGCCTCGCTGCTTAATGTTCCATCATCATTGAATATATCTATTTCTTCAAGCACGTGTTTCTGGCCTATTTCATAATCATTAATGTCATGTGCGGGAGTGATTTTCAGGCAGCCCGTCCCGAATTCCATATCAACATATTCATCATATATAACCGG
>CAZSJH010000291.1:0-3412 GCA_964607105.1 uncultured Rikenellaceae bacterium
AAATATATTATTTCTCGATTTAAATCACAAATTATTATGTTTTTATTAGATTCAAACAATTGCTGTTGACCGCAGAGGGCTTAATCCGACGATCCCTTCGGCAGGCTCAGGGCAGGCATGCTCAGGACAGGCATGCTCAGGGCGCGAAGAGCAAATTGTTAAATATAGAAACAAGTGGAAAATCGTATAACGGTTGTTAGGCTTCCGTATATTTTTCAGTATTTCAATCAGATCTTTATTTATATATAGGTTTTCCCTGCCAACCTTCTGAGATTCAATAACACCAATATTCTCCAATTCTTTCAAGTATCTTGAAGCTGCCTTTCTTTCTACTCCTAATTTGTTTACAACGAATTCAATTTTCGAATACGGTTGCTCAAACAATAATTCTACAAGCTCTTTCCTGTATAATTTAGGCGCTTTTTCTTGTACTTTAACTATTGTTGAGTCAAGCTGGTTTTTTATATTTGTAATCTTTGTAATTGTATCCTTTGAGGTACTTTCAACAGCCTTAAGCATAAACATTATCCAGTTTTCCCATTTCCCGGTTCTGTTTGTTTGGTTCAACAGTCGGTAGTATTCAGGTTTATTTGAAATGATATAAGAACTCAAATATAGAATTGGAACATCTATCAATCCGTTAAGTATCAAATATAGAATATTTAAAATTCGACCAGTTCTTCCATTTCCGTCGTAAAAAGGGTGAATACTCTCGAATTGATAATGCGATATTGCAAGGTTAATCAAAGGTGATAAATCATCCTTTCTGTTAAAATGACTGATAAAGTCAGACAATAAATCGAGTATTTCTGCTTTGTCCTGTGGTGGTGTATAAACAATTTCGCCTGTTGTGTCTTTTTTCAATACTGTACCGGGAGTCCTTCTGATACCAGCTGTATTGTCGACTAATTTTTGTTGAATGTCCACAATGTCATTTACTCTTAAAAATCCCTGGCTTTTTGCAATGTCAAATCCATAAAATATAGCTTTACGATAATTTACAACTTCCTTCGTCGCTGCTGAAATATTAGTTTTATTTACCGTCAGAGCTTTGTATAGTTCATCCTGAGTAGTGATTATGTTCTCAATCTCCGAACTGTCTTTTGCTTCTTGCAATATTATCGCATTTATCAACATTGCTTGATTTGGAATTGTCTTTGCAATCCCCTTTAGTTCAGCCAATGCTGCTGTTGATTTGTTCGTTTGTCTAAGAATTTGAATAGTTTCCACTTTTTCTCTAAGAGGTGGAAGCTTTTTAAGTCTATAATGAGGTGCATTTTGTCCCATATTCTTTTTATTTGTCCCAAAAATACTAATTATGGTACAAATAACGATATTCATAGAGATTTTTTTATGATGTTTAATCCGTGATTATAGTCGTAATTCATTACATTCCGGCTTAATTCATACAGCAGTAATTTGAGAAATGGGATGAAGCGTGCCTTCCCACATGTCTCCATGCAGTGGTGAGCGGGTGAGCCCTTCGACCCTTCGACAAGCTCAGGGCAGGCAAGCTCAGGGCAAGTGACTAACGGGAAGCATCTGTAGTACACATAGTGAATGCCGTTGGCCATTGGTCCTTCGCCGTTTGTCGGAATCAATACCTCTACACCCCCCTCCAACTTCGCCCTCGTTTCCTCGGGCTACGTCGGACAAAGGAAGGGGGGTGAATAAAAATAACCCGGGTTACACCCCGGGGTTAAGCGTGCATTCCCAACACCCTCCTAGTACCGCCGGAAAGCGACTGCTGCAGGAAGGCTATGTTCGCCTTCGCCGAAGGCTATGGCGAGCGAAGCCTTTTTTATTGCGAGGGAGGAACGACCAAGCAACAGGGCTTTTATGACAGACCATCGTTTTCTGGTATAAAAGACCCACCTTCGCTCTTCGAGCTTCGGCGGCCAAAGCCGGCAGCACGCCTTCGCCACGAGAGTCGTGGCTACGGCGCACGGAGCAGGAGCGTAAGCTTTAAGGAAAAAGGAAAAAGTACAAAGTAAAAAGTAGAGCATCCCAGTGGTTTCAATATTCTTACTGCCAGTTTATTAAGCGTAGCTCTCAAAGGACGGTTAATAAAGGTTGAAGTAGTTGAAGTGTTTAAATGGTTTATCTGGGGTGGAAAAAGATAAACTTATAAACTACTTAAACGACTTAAACATAGCCGATGAGTAGTAAGGTCAAGAGTAATCAGGTCTGATAATTATCACCGAAATACCTCTTCACCCCCGGAGGGTGGTGAATAGTAATAACCCGGGTGACGCCCCGGGTAAGGAGTACACCCCCCTCTCCTTGTGCCCACCTGAAAGGATCTCGTCCTCCCTTACTCCCTGTCCGCTCAATACCTCCCGCATTGTCGGGAAGCACCGCAGGGTGGTTTGGTACCTGCTCCTGATAGCCGATACCGATAGGCCATCTCAATTAATAGTTAATAATTTAGTTAATAATTGAAAATCTATCATCATTGCAACAGTTGCACGCACAGTTGAAAGGGTGTGCTCCCTTCTCTCTGTGCGCTCACGGCGCACGTCAATCCTTCACGCAACGCACCGAAAATCCACCTTCCTTACCGCTGTCGCCCCGGGAAACATCTGCGCCATTGTAGCCTATGTTGTGGCTCCAGGCGAATGTGGCATCGCCCTCGGTAGCACTCCACCAGAGACCGTAGTTTCCAACGTAGTAGAAATCATTGTAGCCACGGTAGCCGCCAGGAAGGGCCGTAAAATCACTTGCATTACGCTTGTCAGGATAATCAGTGTTTCCAACTGCCCCTGTTTTTGATGACACTATCCATCCATAGTCCGAAGCTATGGCCTTTGCTATTTTATCTCGGCCGCCTCCGGTTGTTCCATCATAATTATATCCATTGTCGGCAAGGTAATTCTCAAGTTCAGCCCATTCTTCATCTGTTGGCAGGTGCCAGCCATCAGGACAGGCGCTCGTAGCTGCCTGCCAATTGTATAAAACACCATATGTGCTATAATTTTCTGTAGCCTTCGCTGAACTTACACTAGTCCCTTCATAACCGTATACATAGTAATATGGACTTGTTTGTGAACCTGATGACGATGGACTTACCGAAGGCAGATATGCCAGGTTCTCTGCCATCCATGTCTGTGTACCAATGGTTACAGTGCTGTAAACATTACCATCTTTATCAGATACACTTCCTGTATCTATTTCGTCGTCATCTTTCGTACAACTATTTGTAAGAATTAATCCTAAACCCATTATTATTAATGATATAAACAAAATTCTGTTTTTTCTTTTCATATTAGTTAATTCATGTATTATTAATCACGTTCTTATATTCAGTAATGTTATTTAATTAAAATTGCTATCTCCGCATTCATAAGTAAAGTTAGGAAATTTATCCAGCTACGTATGCGAATAAATCAATTAATCATACTTTTCTCTTTCT
>CAZSJH010000292.1:0-3412 GCA_964607105.1 uncultured Rikenellaceae bacterium
AGTTAAACCGGCACCTTCATCAAATTCATATTTACATTTTTTCAGAGCTGTTTCAATTGCTGCAACTGTAGTAATTACATCGTCAGCAGTTATTTTACCCATATGACCTATCCTGAAATATTCATTTTTAAGCTCAGGATGCAATCCGCCTGCTACTATCACCCCTGCCCTTTTTACCTCCTGCAGGAATTCAGATGGTTTTATACCAGTGGGGTAATAAGGTGCAGAAAGTGTATTAGCTGCGCATTCATCACATGGTATTTGTTTAATATTCAGTGCTTTAAGTGCTGATCTGAAGGCCATTCCTGTACGCCTGTGACGCTCAAATCTATTGTTCAGGCCCTCTGTAAGTATCTGTTTAAGGCTAACATTCAGAGCAGCAACCAGGTTAACAGCAGGTGTACCGAAATATGCCGGCTTTCTATTTTCATAGGCCTGCATTACCGGCAGCCAGTTTGTCCAGTCAGCATAGTAGTTTTGGACATGGCTTTTTCTTTGCCTGAACTTGTCCATTGCCCTTTCCGAAACTACCAGAAGGGCCAAACCCGGGGGAACTCCGACAGCTTTTTGTGAGGCCGTAAGAACAACATCTATACCCCAGTCCTGCTGCCTTATTTCCTCACCGGCAACTGAACACACTCCGTCAAGAATGGTAATGATATTATATTTTCTTCCAAGCTCACCTATTGGCTGAGGTTCAACCTTTACTGCAGTTGACGTGTCTACATGCGTAAATGACAGCATTTTATATTTCCTAGTTCTGAGTTCTTTTTCTATTGACTCAACCGGTACTGTCTCTCCGGGCCTTGCCCACAATACACGGTAATCAGCACCATACCTGTTAAGCAGGTCGGCATATCGTTCTCCAAAATAGCCTGTTGATACAACCAGTACCCTGTCATTCTTTTCCACAAGGTTAGCTCCGGCTATATCCATTGCCAGTGTCCCTGATCCGGCCATTATAAATGGTTGTCCGTCAGGGCACATCCAGACTTTCTTCATCATTTCCAGGGACTCTCCAAAAATATCAATGAATTCCTTCGAAACATGGCTTATTGTAGGTTTACCCATTGCGGAAAGTACTTCCGCATCAAATTCAATGGGCCCGGGTATCATGAGAAGTTCTTTCATAATGTTGAATTGTTGAATTGTGTAATCGTTGAACTGGGCTTTTATTCTTTATTCTTAAATCTTAAATCTTACATCATAATGGTTTTATCGATCAGATCGATCAATGTTTTCTTTTTTTCCTCACCGAGGGACAGCAGAGGTTTTCTCACCGGTCCTCCGTACATACCCAGGTAATCCATAGCTGCTTTTAATGCCGGTACGCCCCATTGTCTGGTAACGGCAGTATTCAATTCCACTGCATTGAGCTGGTATTCTTTTGCTTTAACCATATCTCCTGTTACAAAAGAATTATAAATCTTAAGGCATAATTCAGGAGCAATATTGGCCAGTGCAAGTATTCCGCCGATTGCACCTATGCTTAGTGCCGGAAGCAAGAAACTTGCAGATCCTGCCAGTACCTGGAAGCCGGGTTTTGCATTCTTTATAACGGCAGCCATTTTTATAAGGTTCCCTCCTGAATCCTTGATTCCTATAATATTATGATGCTGAGATGCTTTCAGAATAGTATCCGCATCCATATCCAGGCCTGAATTTGCAGGCATATTATATATTATGAGTGGTACAGGAGAATTATCTGCCACATCGTGATAAAACCTGACCAGTGCTTCACCGTTCATCTGCCCTTTGTAATACGAAGGGTTTAGAACAAGGACAGCATCTGCACCACTATCAGAAGCCATGACTGTCAGGTAAATGGTATCCCGTGTAGACTGCGCTCCGGTGCCTGCAATCATCAGTTTGCCGGATGGAATGGCTCTTCTGGCTGTGTCATAAACCTTTTTCTTTTCTTCGCTGGTTAACATCACCATTTCTCCGTTTGATCCCATAACAAGTATGCCAGCTAGTTCATAACTGCATAGCTTTTCTATGTTCTCAGCTATTTTCGGAAAGTTTAACTCTTCTTCTTCTGTAAAAGACGTTGGCAGAGGCGGATACAAACCATTTAATTTAATCATGATAATATTGATTTACATATATTTTATTTTTCAGGCTTATTATCTTGCTTAATTTAAAGAATCATAAACCAGTTCCAGAAATTCTGACAGCCTGGATGGTTCAAGCCACCTGGTTACGATAAGCATGTTATTTTCCTGGTCAATTACGATATAGTTACCACCAAATCCCGATGCATAGAACACTGATTCAGGCACACCTTCCATAATCCTTTCTCCCCTGTTAAGCCACCACATATATCCATAGGAAGGATTTGCCGGTGATGATTCTATGGCCATTTCAATCCATTTCCCTGATATCAGTTGCCGGCCTTTCCAGTTTCCATTTCTCATAAAAAGTAATCCAAACCGGGCATGATCAAGAGTGTTAATAAACAATCCTCCGCCCGAATGACCACCACCGCTAACTGATTGCACCTTCAGTCCATCCATGTCAACCCATGAGTCTGAATAACCATACCATCTCCATGTGGATGAGCATCCAAGAGGATCCATGATCCTTTGTTTGAGGACCTGTGGCAAGGGTTTGCGCCATACCTGCAATGCAGAATAAGCCAGCAGGTTAACCCTGACATCGTTGTATTTAAAGTAAGTGCCGGGTTCGTGCAGTTCACGGTATTTCCATTCATCCAGTTCCTCTCTTCTTGATGGTCTGTCGGCCCAGTCATACATTCCGAACAACTGTCCCGACCAGTCAGATGATTGGTTAAGCAGATGCTCCCAGCTTATTTTCATATTATGTTCACCATTAAAAGTTCCATCCCACACATATTCATAAACTTTGTCATTCACCGAAGCAATCAGACCATCATCAACAGCCAGCCCTACAACAGTGGAAAGGTAGCTCTTAGTCACACTGAAGGTCATATCAACCCTGTCAATATCTCCCCATTCGGATATAATATAGCCATCTTTCAAAATTATTCCTGCCGGTCCACCCCTTGGTTTTGTAGGTCCTACTATCTCCATTCCCGGTTCATAGCCAAACGATTTAATAATAGCCACCCTGAGATCCCTGTCTCCTGTATATTCACTGGCAAGTGCAAAATCAACCGCTTCCCTGAGCTTTTCAGTTTTAAAGCCCATTTCTGATGAAGTTTTGCGTTCCCACTTTCCTTTTTCAGGAAAATATACTGATTGCCCTATGCATATTCCGCTAAGGGCAATAATGGCTATTGATACTGATACTAGTTTTAATTTTGGGATTGATAACATGATAAAGAAGTTGATAAAGTTGATAAAGTAGAATAGAGTTTATAGAGTTTATAAAGTTTATAAAGTTTATAAAGATAGGGACAAATTAAGGAATTGCTCAATAATTCAGCTAT
>CAZSJH010000293.1:0-3401 GCA_964607105.1 uncultured Rikenellaceae bacterium
GGGGTTAAGTGTCGGCATTTGTAATCTCACTAAATCTTAATGCAATAAGATTTGTGAAAAAAAAAAAAGACAAAAGATAAAATTAGAACCATAGCAGAAAACCCGGATTAAAGAAGTGAATGCCGGGGGATAAAGATAAAAGTTACTGATTGTTTGTCATATAATATACTTTTGTCTTTATACTTTTGTCTTTTATCTTTTATCTTATCCTGAATCTAAAATAATCACATATAACCTTATCGGATCAATCACATCCATAAACATTTCCTTATTCTCTTCTATCTTATCGTTATTTCCGTAGACACAATAAATGTCCTGTTTCATAAGCTCTTCCACCATTGTATTCATACCCGATATATCCTCAGCTGGTGTACTGAGCACTTCATCTCTCTGCTTCTGCAAAAATTCCCTGGTAATACCATTAAAATACCTTGAAAGTGCAGTATTTGCCTTCATTGAAGGAGTTTCGGGGTAATCCATATTTGAAATTGTACCAATGATATATCTTGTCATGGCCTTTTCATCTGCTTCAAAATCAGCAAGGTAACCCGGAGTTTCATTATATATCTCAAGGGATTCACTAAGGTTTGGATCACGATAAGAGCCAAAGAACATATTACCTGAAAGTTCAAAAGTGGCAAAGCCACCGTATGCTCCACCTATTACCCTGATCTGGTTCTGCAGCCAGTCGGTCGATAATACCTGGTTAAGGACCAGCATCTTTCCTGACCAGTCGAAACCCAGATCCTTAAAATTAGCTCCTTTTATAACATACTGAACCTTTGATGTGGTTTTAAAGGCTTCATTTTTCTTCTCAGGCTTGATATCCCACACCATTAACTCTTTCTCACCTTCAGGCATGGAGGAAGCCAGTGATGTGAGTGCATCTGAATATACCTCAAAATCCTTATCATTACAGGTAATGTTGGCAATCATATTTGAAGTGGTGAATAATGCTGAAGCCACTTCTTCAAGATTTGTTATTATCTCATCAGCCCTGGCATCAAAGTTATTGACCAGGCCGGCAAGGAACCAGTAGTATTCCATACCCGACATTAATTCATTGTAAACTCCACTCCGGCTGAAATATGAAAACATGCGCTGAGCTGCATAATTAAGGCCATTATTCTTAACCATTGCATCGACCTCCGCAAAATGTCTAATCATCAGGGCCTTTAGACGATCCTTATCAGTGTAGTCACTTTTATTTATTATCTCATTTACTAGTTCCAGCATTATGCCAGTTTTATCACGCACAGACTTTGACTGTATTATGAATTTGGGTATCACATTGCTGTCATTCAGGTCAGCATTATATATGCTTATATATGATCTGAAACCACCTGTGTGAATATTCAGTTCATTATCTATCTCACCATAAGTATAGTTTTCAGTATCGAACTTACCCAGGAGGTTTGAAAGAAGGGATGCATACTGTATTTTATCTTCGGGTAGTGTCCTCAGGTCAAAAAGGATCTTATTATACATAATACCATTTGTAAACTCATCCAGATACACGGTTTTTATTCCGTCAATATCTTTCTCCTCAGCTTCATACCATACAACCTCCTTTGTAATATCATCAAGTGACAGTAAGGGAATTGTTTCCAGTGCTTCCGGTAAATCGGCTCTTTTCTGATATTCAATAAGCTCATTGGTCTCTTTCACCAATGCTTCGATGGCTTCCTGGTCCATATTTTCCTTAACGGAAACCAATTCAGCTTTTATTTCATCATCAATTTCAGTCTGCAATCCCGGTTCAGGCTTAAGCGCCAGGAGCAGGCAATGATTATTTGAAAGCAGGTCATTTTGTATCAATTGCTCCATATAGTCCTCTGTCAATGACCGTTTTACTTCAACCAGTGGTTTTTCAAATTCAAGTCCGGCAAAGGGATCCCCGTCAAAAAACCACCCGCTTATCAGCTGGAAACCATAAGTAAGACCTTTCTGTGGGCTGTCACCTTCCCGCAGTCTGAACTCCATCCTGTTAATTGTTCCTTCGAGGGCTTTTTTATCCAATCTCTCCTCAGAGGCCTTTTTCAGCACCTCCATTGTCATATCGTAAAACTTATCAAGATCCTCTTCATTGGCATTTCTGATAATGATATGGAGTGCCATCTGCTTGTTACCATCGATATAAGAAGAAACATCACTGCCTATACCTGCCTCCTGCAGGGCTTCCTTAAGAGGTGCCGATTCCTGGTTTACAAGCACATCTGACATAACATTATAGGCCATACGCTGAGCATAGTCAGTTACTTTACCAACTACGAAACTTAATTGCAGGTATGTTTTATCTTCAATATCAGCGTTTTCAAGCACCGGGTATGTCCCTACAATTCTTTTCATCTGATCGAATGATTCCTGCTTCTTTATTTCAATGACCTCCTCAGAAAGCTCATATTCTGACAGGTAGTTGGTGTCAATAAATTCCAGTTCTTCTGCAAGATCTGCATCCCCGTAGAGCAGGATATAGCTGTTTGAGGGGTGGTAATATTTTTTATGAAATGCCAGAAAGTTTTCATATGTCAGTTCCGGTATAGCTGTAGGATATCCACCCGATGAAAAACGATATGAATTATCGGGAAAAAGGTTACGATATACCTGGTAATCCAGTTCCCTTTCAGGGCTGGAGAATGCACCCTTCATCTCATTGTAAACCACTCCCTTATAAATAAGCGGATCATCCTCATCTGTAAGTTCATAATGCCATCCCTCCTGTTTGAATATCCTTTGATCGTCATAAATAAGAGGATTGAAAACGGCATCAAGGTAAACGTGCATAAGGTTAAAATAATCCTTGTCATTCATACTTGCTACCGGGTATATGGTCATATCTGCCCCTGTCATGGCGTTAAGGAATGTATTCAGTGAACCCTGCATCAGGACATCAAAAGGACTTTTAACAGGAAAATTCATAGACCCGTTGAGCACGGAGTGTTCTATTATATGAGGTGTTCCGCAATCAGAATTGGGTATTGTTTTAAAGCCTATTGCAAATAGTTTATTGGGATCGTCTGCCTTGATCTTAAAAACTTTTGCACCGCTTTTAATATGTTCAAGGTACACACATTCTGCGTTCACTTCATCGACGAAGCGTGAGTCCAGGACTTTATAGCCTTCATAGGTCGCCTTGTCCTTGCACCCGTTAATGAGCACAATTACGGCAATAGCTGCTACAGTAACAGTAAACAGGAAAATCCTTTTACTGTGAATGAAAATTCTTCTCATAGGTATTTAATGATTAATGATTAATTGGATTGATTTTTATTGAATACGAAAGTAATACTTTATTGATTATTTTTGAACATTATCTTATATGCTCTTTCATAACGTCTTCAGCTGTAGTTAAACCGGCACCTTCATCAAATTCATATTTACATTTTTTCAGAGCTGTTTCA
>CAZSJH010000294.1:0-3358 GCA_964607105.1 uncultured Rikenellaceae bacterium
CAAGTGTAGAGACGCGCCATGGCGCGACTTAAGGACAGCCTGCAGAAAGACACCTCCTAAACGACTTAACGATTAACCGAGGGATGGAGGAATGTTGAGTGGCCAATCTAATAAATAAACAGGAATATTATGGGCAGGATGATACCTATGGCTACAAGGATTGCGCCGCGGCGGGTGATGCCGTTCCTGCCTTTGATGATAAACAGGCCTGTTATGGTAACTAGTATGAGTGAAACACAGAAGACATCGCTGAACCATTTCCACCATTTGCCGGGGTTATAATGAAGGAAATTGACCTGGTAGAATAATGGCCTTTTGCTTATCCTTTCAACATAACCTTCTCCTGTTGCTGTGTTCACTATTGCTGAGCCGCCTACCAGGAAAAGAGTGAGTTTATCTCCTGTGGGATAATACGAAGTCTTATAATTTTTTGTTTCTCCCAGTTCATCTAACAGCTGGGACACTTTTTCCTCGTTCGAGGAATCACGGGTAAACTGTATGTCAGTCGTAAAATTACGCTGGTCAATAATATAATTTGAGTTCCAATCGTGTTTATGATTCAGTGCTATGCCTGAAAGGGCATAAATTATTGTCATTCCAGCAATCAGATAGCCTATATCCCTGTGCGTTACCCTGTTAAGTTTTCGTAATTTCATATCAAAAAATTAAAAAAGGCCAGGCTGGGCCTGGCCTCTGCTAAAATATAAAATATATTTTATTTAACCGTATGAGATTTATAATTAATCATCATATCAGCAAGAACTGGCTGTTTTGCTATAGCTTCTTCTGTTTCACAGGCTTCGCCTTCTTCAGCTCCTACATGTTCTTTTTCCATTTCAGCACCTGCTTCTATCTTCTGGAATACACCGGTAACCGATATTTCACTACCGAGCAATTCTGTTGGGAATTTAGGTACTTCTTCACCTGCTGAAATGAACAGCCTGATGTCGGGATTTTCACCTACGATATACATTTTTTTGCCACTGTGCATGCAAACGTGCACCACTTTGCCTTCTATAGTAATCTCTTTGTCAAGATACTGGTCAGGGTTTTCGGTTATACTGGCGAAAGTAACCTGTTCAATACCTTCACTACTTCCGGTTACAGCTTTTTCTTCGTCTGTATTACCACATGCAGCAAATAATGCCGCCATAATCGCAAGACCTATTATTTTCTTCATCATGATTTTTCTTATTTTGGTTTATCCAATATTTTTCAAGATGCGAATATAGTGAGAAAAAGTAAATAGGTAATGGAAAAAAGTATGCGATATATCATATTATTAGGTTGATAAGGTTTATAAAGTGGAGACGCCCTACCAGGGTGTTTAAAGAAAATTCTCAGAAAGATTATTATACTGATTTTTGCATTATAAGGCGGGCGAGAAAGGTTTCGGATCATTTTTCATCTCGCCCGCCTAGTGGTCAGGTATGTGGTGTAAATTCAAGTATGTCACCAGGTTGGCATTCAAGTGACTGGCAAATGCTTTCCAGGGTGGAGAAACGAATTGCTTTTGCCTTTCCAGTTTTTAGTATCGAAAGGTTGGCCATGGTGAGCCCAACTTTTTCCGAAAGCTCGGTAAGACTCATCTTCCTGCGGGCCAGCATAACATCCAGATTAACAATAATAGCCATTCTGATAATATTAAATTGTTAAACTTCTTTCTTCTTCTAATTTCAGTCCTCTCAGGAAAATATGAGACAGAGCCCATAAAACCAGTGAAAAAATCAACAATACGGCATAAGACTGGGTACTATTTGTGAATTCTATCGTACCGAAATGAAGATTCCTTGCAATGGTAATCATGACAAGGTAATCATAAACATGCCAGAAAACCCAAAAGGCAAGCAAACTCAGTGCCAGGATTCTGAGACGCCTGATATTCTCTAACTCAAAGATAATGCCCCTGTTAACACTCCTTATAAACTTCCTGAATATAAATAACATGAAATACATAGCTCCAACAAGAAGCAACAATGGTATCATAAAATACCTGGCTATCGCTGATGGAGTACCAGGAAATTTAATTTCACCATAAGCTTCCACCAATTGTACTTCAGTTGATGAATTCTCAGCTACCAGGACACCGTCAAGATTAGCATTGAAAGCAACTGGTAATCTCACCTGCAGGTCAAGCTCATCTCCAAAGAAATTTATAAAAACAAGGAAAGCCGCAACCACTGCTAAAAGTGCAACAAGGTTAAAAAGCCAGAAGATAAATTCGTTCAGAATGAATATTATCTTAATACTCAAAGGGGATTTATTGGTTTCCATAATGATAAATTTAAATTATGGTGCTAAGATACAATACATTTATTGTAAATCAAAATATATTTATCGTTTATCGATATATTTATATTGATTATAAATAATAAGAAAGGTTGAGAGGGTTGAAGGGTTGAGCGCCCCAAGTATTAGGGTCAGTAAGTATATTAACACAGATTTTTAGTAGCCCATGGTTGTCAGGATTTCCTGGTAGCTCTCCTTATGGGGCATGGGTGATGATTTGAATTCTGACACGAGTCTCCTGACCTCATCATCCCTGTTATTTGCAGCCAGCAGTTCAACGAGGTTCAGGTATACCGATCCTGTGAGTCCATGCCCTGAAGCCTGCATCCCCGGGAGCATATCCCTGAATATTCTTATGGCTTCTTCCGGGTCAAAACGGTCCAGGGCATTAAAGGCTTTATTGATCTTCTCGTTAATATCTTCATCCAGGTTAAGTGCAAGGACTGAAAAGCAGTTTTCTTCACAATATTCTACTATATCAAACCAGCTTGTACTCTCCGGCAGTTCAGCAAAGACAAGCGTGAAATATACTTTCTCGCCTACTGAACTGAACTCATATATTTCAGGGCAGAGGGGTAGCCCGTTCACTTCTTTCAGTTTTAACCTGGACCCTTCACTAATTTCAATGAAAGTGTTTTCATCTATGCAGAAATATCCATTCCTGACCTGGTTCTGTATACTCATATCCACCATTGTTTGGGTACCGTTAAGTCTTACCCGTATTACTTCAATGGGTTCAGGATTTTTCAGACCGTAATTTGGTTTTATTACCTGCTGCCCATTCAAGAGTGGACAGGCAAAAAACACTATGATAATTGCTGTAATTATTTTTGATCTGAGCATACCTTATATATTATACTATTATAATGTAAGTATATTACCGGTACCCAGTTCTACAAAATCCTCACCAAAAGCCTCCCTGAACCATTCTATCTGTTTATCTCCCGTGCAGTGAGTGGCACCACACTTCTTCACACCGAGCTTTCTCATGTGTTCAATTATATCATTTATTTGTTTTTCAGAGTTGTTCATCAGGTGAAATCCGCCAAAGACCATATATATTTCTTTA
>CAZSJH010000295.1:0-3345 GCA_964607105.1 uncultured Rikenellaceae bacterium
TTAACCAGTTGATGGGAATGGAAGTAATAGGAATAACTAATAACCTTAACTATTCACTGAACGCTAAAAGATTAAAAATGATGAAAAAGAACAAGACCCCTAAATTAAGAGCTTTGCACGTTATCTGGGCATTGCCAGTTATATTATTCTTACTTATAGCATTTGCAGAGCCCAGAAATGAAACTGTTACAAAAGCTGACCAGGCTGTAGTAATTAAGACTGTTCAACTGACCGTAGCTGTTATGGACAATAATGGGGATCCTCTTCCTGGTGCCAATGTTATCATAAAGGGAACCATGAAAGGGGCCACCACAGATAAAGATGGTTTGTTTACACTTCAAGTTGACGAATCAGATGTAATAATTATATCCTTCAAAGGTTTTGAAGACACACCAATATTTATGGAAAAAGTAATTGAGAAGAATGGGAACTCGGACAGTTATAATATGAAACTCATGCTCAAACCAGAAGGATCTGATCTTAATAAATCAGGTAATGCTTCAGATGAAATAAGAGAGCTTGAAAATACTCTTAAAAAACTATCTATGAAGCAAAAAGAGCTAGAAGAGATGAAACAGAAGATCAGCGAGCTTGAAAAGGAAGGTAATGTTGATAAGGATGAGCTTGAAAAGAAGAAAGCCACCCTTAAAAAGGACTGGATGATGATCTCAGAAAAGAAAGCTGCTGTAGAGGAAAAATTACAGAGCATTAAGAAAAAGTAGGTAACCTGACCCACTGTGATTTAAGAATACCGATTAACGGTTTAAGATTTTTTAAGTCAGATTTCGTAAATCGGTATTCTTTTTAATTATTGTATGCTCCACAAGACATTATGGCACGGGTCTGAAGACCCGCGCCAGCGAAGTCTCACAATTAATCCTTAAGGTTGAACCATTCCATCCAGTGACGATGGTCTTCATTACTTGTATGTCTTGCTTTCGGTCCTCCCCAGCCATGCCTCCCGCCGGGATAAATCATAAAATCAAACACTTTGCCTTCATCCTGCAGTTTTGATATCAACCATATGGAATTTTGCATATGGACATTATCATCTGCCATTCCATGTACTATATAAAGTTTTCCTTTCAGATTATCGCTATAGGTTAATACTGATCCATTCGTATACCCATCAGGGTTATCCTCCGGGGTATCCATAAAACGTTCAGTATAAACATTATCATACAGACGCCAGTCGGTAACTGAATATTTAGCTATTCCGTGGGTCCAGTAATCAGCCCCGTAGGTAAGTGCCATTGTCGTGGTATACCCACCGTAAGAACCGCCGGTTATGCCCATTCTTGTGGCATCAACCCATGGTTTCTCCCGCAGCCATTTGACTGCTTCTATATAGTCGATCATTTCCCACTTGCCAAGGTTTCTATGCATATAGTCAAGCCCTTTCTTTCCAAAATGACCCGAAGCCCTGTGATCAACAGATATTGTAATTATCCCATTTTCAGCATACCAGCTGGGCCTGCCTCCCATAAATCTGTTTCGTACACCCCCTGCATCAGGGCCTCCGTAAATTGTAAAAACGACCGGATATTTTTGAGATTCATCAAAATTTTCAGGAAATGATATTATAGCGGGTAACATAAAACCATCCGTTGCCTCAATTCTCACCAGGTCAAACCTGAGCTTACTTTCCTCACCCCCGTTTGCTTCCTCAGTCATTTGTATATCCCTTACTTTCCTTCCCCTGCTGTCGATAGCAACCATTGTAGTGGGAGTGGATATATTTGACCATGTATCAATAAGGTATTTACCTGAAGGTGATATGTCAGCGGAATGTGATCCGGGTATTTCGGTATACCTGATAAGACCAGTACCATCGAGGTTAACCCTGAATATATGGCTTTCTGTCGATTCTCCTCCCGTTCCTGAGAAATAGGCTACTCCTTCTTCTTCATCAATCCTGATAATCCCTGTTACCCTCCAGTCGACATTGGTCAACTGTGATTTAAGATTACCATCCCAGTTATAATAATAAAGGTTCATCCAGTCTGATTTACAGCTTCTTATAATGAAACCTGAGCCATCTTGCATTATATAGTTATCAGTGAAAAAATCAATCCATGTATCACGTGTTTCCCGGTATATCTCTTTGAATTCACCTGTGTTAATATTGGCCAGGATAAATTTGATATCATTCTGGTCTCGATTCAGAACCTGTATCATGAGCTTTGTGCTGCCAAGTGTCCAATCCGGCCATGCAATATACTGATCTACAGAATCATCAGTTTTAACCCACACGGTATTTGCAAAGCTAATGTCCACTATACCCATTTTCACCTTCGGATTAGGATCCCCGGGCTTTGGATATGGTGTTATTTCCTGTGTGCCGTGAAGTCCATCTTCTTCATCAATACGGTTTATGATGAATTCAGGTACATCAGTTTCATCGGTATGCAGATAAGCTAATTTCCTGCTGTCGGGTGACCACCAGAAGGCTGCATAGCGGCTTCCTCTTCCAAGTATTTCCTCCATATATACCCATGATGCATAACCATTGTAGACTTTATCTGCAGCGTCAAAAGTAAGTCTCTTTTCCTCGTTCGTCCCCAGATCATATACATAAAGTTCCCTTCCTTTAGTATACGCAATTTTCTTACCATCAGGGGAGAACCGCGGATTATTCTCTTCTCTTTCATCCATAGTAAGCTGTTGTGCTTCAGTGTCGCCATGCCCGAACAACCAGAGGTCATTTTCTTTCTTAAGGATTATATACTGGTTATCGTGACTCATAGCTGTTCCGTAATCCATGGTGAAACCTTCAGGGAGAGAATTCATATACTCTTCCCTATAATTGACATACTCATCATAAACCTTTTTCTTTCCGGACCTGATATGAACACTCATGACAACCTGGTTGCCCTCATCATCAGTGGTTCTTTCAAGGTAATGATTATCATCAGCCCATCCAAGGATTCTTCCCTGCCCTCCGTAACGCTGAGCGCTGGATTCCGGCATATTTAACAGCAGTATTATGACCAGGGGAAAAACAAACAAATAATGCACTTTATTTTTCATAGCTTCTTATGTAAATTATTTTTTTAAAAAATAAAAGTAAGTAATTGTTTCAAAATAACTAAATCTTACTGTTCAAGAACACAAATAAAGTTGTTAACTTTACCTAGCATACTGTTATGAGGATGAGAGGTAATTACAATACTGATATAGAGAACAGGGGATGGATGTCACTGGATAATGCAGCCAAGATTTTCCCCCCGGTTATTAGTAAATCTTTAAGCTCTGTATTCCGGATTGGTTGTGTATTATCAGAGCCTTTAAGAATAAGTGCATTAAAGAGGTCAGTTGAAGAAACATGTAAACGTTTTCCCTACT
>CAZSJH010000296.1:0-3335 GCA_964607105.1 uncultured Rikenellaceae bacterium
GTTTGACCCAGGCAGTGAGCCGCTGGTCGGTCATATCCGGTTCGAAGTCTTCATCGATAGGTAAACCTACAAACATCCCGTCGATAAGTGCCTCTGATTCATCAAAAGTATAATCTTCAGGGCTTACCTTGCCAATGGTATCTAGATCTTTTTCTTTCAGTATCTGGTAGACCTGACCCATCGCATCAACGAAATGATTTGGCCATCTAAGGTGATCGCCCAGCCCGAATATCGCTATTTTCTTCCCCTTCAGGTCAGCTTTTTCAAGTTCGGGCATAAAATCGAACCATCCGCTCTCAACCGGATCTGCATCCCAGGTTTCCTTTCCTATGGTGGCTATGCCAAAAATGATGTTTTCATACCTGTCAATGTCTGCATGAGTTGCATTGTCGAGGGATATCAGGTCGTGGTTTGCTTCCCCCAGCAACTCCCCTATTCTTTTAGCCACTTCTTCTGTTCTGCCTCCTGCCGGGCCATATAATATTGCTACTTTTTTCATTGTCTGTCAGATTATCATGATGGCAATTCCAGTCCGTATCCCTGTCTGCGGTCGGCCTGTTTTAGTTTAAAAGCAAGGAACATTGCAACCATTCCGCTAAGTACGAGTACCAATATTGGTATTTTATAATCATATGTCTGTTCTCCTGCCCTTATTGCTTCAAGGTCTGCTTTATTAACAAGGTCAAGCAGTGCACCTATACCCCAGAAGAAAAGTCCAAGTCCCCAGTTCTGAACGGTGAACATACTGGCATAAGCTGTTCCGAGTCTTTTTTCAGCAACAATTTTTGCAACTGAAGGCCACATCGCAGCGGGTACAAGTGAGAAAGCTATACCAAGGCTTAGTAAGCCTGTATAGGCAAGAATCTTTACATTAAAGAGTGATAGTGCCAGGTGGGCAAAGATAAGGAGGGCGGATCCAAGTATCATTAGTGATGCCGCTTTCCCTTTCTTGTCAACATAATTACCGAATATAGGTGTGAAGAGGATAGTCCCGAGTGGAATCAATGATGCAGTTTTTGGGCCATTGTTAAGCCAAAGACCCAGTGTATCTCTTAGGACATAAATAAAAAGCGCGAATAAGACAGCCACTACCACCATGATAGTATATCTTGCCCTGCTGCTTTTCAGGTTCGCAGGCACTGCTGAAAACATGATACCAAAAAGGAAAAAGGCAATATAAATGCTGGCATTACCAATTGCCTTGCTACCAAACAGCAAAATATCACCGCTGCCATCTTCAGGCAGGGTATACATGAATCCGAATTTATTCACAAGCATATCAGGTGCGTATTGTATGAACGGAAATACAGCTGCATAGAAAGTAACACACAGCAAAGCAATGTAGATAAATGATGGGTTCGTTGCCAGTTTGATAAGGTCCTTGAAGCTGAATTCTTCCTCCTCTGCCTCGACTCTGCCGGAAGCAAGTTTGGTCTGCCTGTCAACCCTTATATCAAAGAAACTGTAAATAATGAAAATGATCAGGGCCAGTCCCATCAGTGCGGCTGCAAATGTTACCGCAGGAGACACATGACCATTTGCAATATCCGGGGATATTGCAATACCCAGTGCCGAACCCAGACGTCCGAACCCTACATTTATTGCCATAGCCAGTGCCAGCTCGTAGCCTTTGAACCATTTCACTATGGTTCGTGTTGCAACCACACAGGTTACCTCCAGCCCGGTACCAAATAGAATACGGCCAACTATCATCATAGTCAGTTGTATTTCGTGACTTTCTCCAAAGACGCCTGCCGCAGCCAGTGCATTTATAGCACCACCAAGTGCAGCAAGTCCGCCAAATACTATACCTGTCAGCCGTATACCCCACTTGTCCAGTATTATTCCGCCTACTATGATCATACCGAACATATTGGCTATGGTCGTAAGGCCAATCACCCTGCCGAATTCCTCACTGGTAAATCCTAACTCACTCTCCATCAAACCTTTCAATCCTCCATAAAAATCCTGAAACCAGTAAGTTGCAAACATCAGGGCACTAAGGAGTATAAGCATGATCCACCTTATTCCAACTGAATCACGCATGGTCTTTTTTACAGTTTCCATAGAATTATTATTTATGTTTTTTGAATAAAGCGTAAATGTAATAAAAAATTGTTGATAGAAAAGAGTTGAGATGATAAGGTTAAAAAAGCCGATGAGGTCAGTACGGTAGATAAGCCATGCCTGGCGCCTCAATGCTGTGTGCCATGTTCTATTTACCGAGTATATAATTTGCTGGCAGTGCCACTTTCTTTCCAAACTGATAAATAAGCTGACGCTTACCGCCCAGGTTTCTGTTACCATCTGTTATCCTTATATCCACTATTTCAGGCACTCTGTAATAAATCTTATCATAGGTGGTCAGCTGTCCATCATTATTTATCATATTGACAGCTGGCATATCATTATTACTCATCATTTCAATAACAACGGGCCTGCCTGTCAGGTCATTTACATCAAGCACACCTTTTTCCTGCGAAAAGCGGAAAATCACCACGGGCTTATTTTTCATACTGCCATCGGGCACAAAAGAGAAATCAAATTCCACTTCACTTGTATATGTTTTTCCTGCAAAAAGACTGATATACTGGTCCTCGAGCCTGTTTATTTCATCAATGGCAGCTTTATTCTGGGGGAATACTGTTGCCTCCCCGGTCAATATAAGATGCCGGCCTTCCCTGAGTTCGAGCAATATCCTTGCTGTGTGCTCAGCCTGTTCTGATAGGTTTAACTGTCTTCTTCTTTCCAGGACATAGGGTATTCTGAAAAATGCGGTATCAACATCCACAACCCTGTAAGCCGTATCCTGCTCAACATTATAATAAATATCCGACCCCATATCACGATGCCCTATCCGGGTATCATCCTGAAAATAATTGCGGCTATCAAACTCTCTGTTCATGTAAACGGAAGGATTAACATCCATAATCAGCCCGGCATTAATCATGCTTATAGCGTTGGTCTGGATCAGTCCGTCACTTTTCATAACATAAAACTCAGATGGATCCAGTTCCTGCACAGTATTTATTTTCACCTCTTTTATTGTCCAGATAACCTGGTCGGCACTTATAACATCGCGCAATCCCAGCAGTTCGTTAGCATACGCATGGTAAGGGCCTGCTTTCTGTACGATCTTTTCCGCAATTACTGTAAAATCGAGCACTGTCTGTGGAAGTGCATAAACCAGGCTGCCCTCATATAATTTAACACTATCGCCCAGCGGGAGTACCTGAGTATTTACCTTTACAGGTACTTCTTTCACGCTGCATGCATACAGTATCAGCACCAGTAATATTGGTAATATATATTTTTCTTTTCCTCTCATCGTGATC
>CAZSJH010000297.1:0-3312 GCA_964607105.1 uncultured Rikenellaceae bacterium
AAGATCATCACTCAGTCCCTGCAGCGCATACAGCAGGTAGTCGAGATACTGTATTTCGGCTATAGGCCTGAGTCCACGAAGTGCAAGGCCTATTCCCTGTCCGAGGATTGTTGCTTCCCTTATACCTGTATCGGTAACCCTCAGTTCGCCATATTTTGATTGCAGGCCTTCATAGCTCTGGTTCACCCCACCAATTTTACCGGCATCCTCACCGAAGGTAAGGAGTAATGGATTTTTAGAGAATTGCACATCATAGTTATCTCGCAGTATTTCTCGACCCGGTACAATGGGTGAATCATCTGAGTATACAGGATCTATTGGTTTGACCTTAAGTGTTGACCTTTCAGTCTGGTTATACAGGTATGTATTATACCTCTGGTATCCGTCTTCCCTGTTTCTTTTAAGCCACACCTGCAGGTCATTTTTAAGGCTGTTCTTCTTGTTACAATCACTGCACACATTACGCATTATCCGTCGTGCAGCAATAAAATTATCTTTACGTATAGGATGCATGACTTTCTGCAGGTCATTAATAATATTCTCAATGGAATCTTCCTTCCCTTTGTTTTCGCACCTGCAGTTTTTCTCCTTTACGAGTTTAACAAGGGCATCACGTTCAATTTTTATTGGTTCCTGGAATGCATTCCATGCGTTCTTACGTGCTTCTTTGGCCTCGTCATCTGCCTCTTTTTCAATTTTATCAAGTTCCTTTTCGGTGGCCAATCCTTCTGCCAGTATCCACTCCCTCATTTTCTTTATAGGATCAAAATCCTTTTCCCATTGCAGTCTTTCCTCATCCTTGTATCTCTCATGCGATCCTGATGTTGAATGTCCCAGTGGCTGTGTTACTTCATCAATATGAAATACCACCGGTACGTGATCGCGACGGCACACGGCCACACCTTTTTCATACATTTCCACCAGGCTGGGATAATCCCATCCCTTGCCTTTAAAAATCCTTATTCCTTCCCCTTTCTTACGGCTCTCAAAACCCTTTAATATTTCAGATATGTCGCCTTTTGTTGTCTGGTATTTCTTTGGCACAGATATTCCGTATCCATTATCCCAGATTGACAGTGCCATTGGTACCTGCAATACGCCGGCAGCATTAACTGCCTCCCAGAAATATCCCTCCGAGGTACTTGCATCCCCTATTGATCCAAAAGCCACTTCGTTACCATTTACCGAGAGGTTTTTATATTCCGACAAGTCTTTGTTTTCCCTGAAGATTTTAGATGCATATGCCAGTCCGACTAACCTTGGCATTTGTCCTGCCGTTGGTGACAGATCGGCTGATGAGTTTTTCAGTTTTGTCAGTTCCTTCCAGCTGCCATCAGCGTTGATATTAGGTGTAGAGAAGTGGTTATTGAACACCCTGCCTCCATTGCCGGGGTTCAGTTCCTTATCCGTATTCCCATATAGCTGATGGAAAAACCCTTCGGCATCTAAGAGACCCATAGCCATCATCCATGTCTGATCGCGATAGTAGCCTGATCTCCAGTCACCATCCTTAAACTGTTTTGCCAGTGCTATCTGGGCTATTTCCTCACCATCGCCAAAGATCCCGAATTTGGCTTTTCCTGACAATACTTCACGTCTTCCTATGGTACTCAGATTCCTGCTCAGGTTTGCCAGTTTATAATCTAATAATACTTCTTTGCTGTTAAACTTCTTTTGAGTTTTATCCTGCTTTTTCATTACTGTTTATTTGTTCAGGTTTGGCAGTTTATCCCATAAAAATAACATTTATGCAAAAATAGAATTAACCACCGGTTATCGTTTTATTAGAGTCTTTCATTTACTAAACAAAAATAATTACCTCTTGTTTTAACAAAGGGATTCAATTTGTTTTATTAAATTTGCATCCAATATTTTACAATTTAGGAATTTACCTGATTATGTTTATAAAATTATTGCTTTTAACTATCGCACTTGTTACAATTGCCCTGTTGGGTTTAGCTTTTAAGATAATTTTTATCAGAGGTGGCCGTTTCCCTGAAACACATGTAGGCCGCAACAAAGAAATGGCCAGGCGCGGCATCAAATGTGCCCAGAGTATTGATGTTGGCTGTCATCCCACTGATGATTTCCCGGGCTGTTCCTCATGCAGTGGTATTGAGTGATCAATCCGAAAGGTAATCAATCATTCCATCAGTAAACCAGGTTTTAAAATCCCCTTCTTCGTCTGAATACACCAGGTAAGCCTCAAGACCGTCAATTTTCCGTATCATCTCCTTTGCTTTTTCCAGTCCCATGACCATGCATGCTGTGGCCAGTGCATCAGCTGTCATGCAATCGTCAGTAATAACGGTGGCGCTGAGTAATTTATGTCGTACCGGGTAGCCTGTTTTGGGATCAATGGTATGTGAATACTTTATCCCGTCTTCGATATAATATTTCCTGTAGTTACCCGATGTTGCCAGGGCTTTATCTACCAGTTTAATATCAGCCTGCCTGTAAAGCCCGGGAGTAATATTTCCATCGCTTGGTTTATCCAGACCTATTATCCATGGCCTGCCATCGGGTTTTGCACCTCTGGTTCTCACTTCGCCACCCACTTCCACGAGGTAGCTTTCGTAGCCCCTGGCTGACAGGTAGTTATATATCAGGTCTACGGTGTATCCCTGGGCAATAGCATTAACATCAAGGCACATATCGAGATCACTCTTGATTACCATACCGTCAACAATTTTTATTTTATCCATTCCCACAAGCTCCATAAGTCTGTCTTTGATGCTTTCATTAAATCTTTTTGTTGCATCGGGTCCGAATCCCCAGGCATTAATGAGTGGTGCGGCGGTTATATCAAACGCACCTTCAGTAATAGCCCATATCTCATAAGATTTATTGAACACGTTTATGAATAATGTATCTAAAACGACCTCCTCGTTTCTATTGACCAGTGTAATCACTGATCCAGGGTTATAGGTAGATAATGAACTATCGATTGCAATGAGGATTTCACTGATATCATTATTTACTTCCTGGTCAATAGTACCCCTATTGTCATACCAGATCACAGAATAGCTTGTACCCTGTGTAAAGCCCTGGACTTTATATTCAATATTTTTGTCTTGCTGACAGGCTGATAGAGCCGTAACAATTAATAAGTTAAATAATAGATACCCTTTATTCATCTCCCTGATATTAATTCGTTTCGAAAATAATTAATATCTGAAAGAATAGGAAATTTCCTTTCCTGTAAAAAAAACATGCTTTCATGGATTAATTAATATGGTTCGCCAAAAAGATATGCAAGTAAGGAAATAAAATGGTAGATTTGTTATGAAGATATGTTTTCATATTCCCCTT